>CAZRUI010000027.1:2460-11881 GCA_964603225.1 uncultured Candidatus Peribacteria bacterium
ATCCAAAAGGATATAATGTTGTAGATAAAACTCCTGGTTATGCGTTAGAGGATTACAAAGAGTGACCTATACTAAATCCTTAAGATCAAAATAATATAGTTTACCAAGATGGAAAACTATTCCAATATAATTGATCAAAATGATTCCGAGAAGTTTATGATAATTGATGAGATGATGGGCTTGCTCGACTATCTCGAAGAGTTACTCAACAACCCTGGAATCAGAGTTTCGATCAAGATAAGGAATATCAAGTTATGAGTTATGCTGATGCCTCAGAACTTGCAAAAAATCCTTGAGTTATAAGAAGCAAAGCAGATATTATCTCATTGTGAGAAAGAATGGATAATTATCTATACGTACCTAGTAATCTGGTAGATAGCAAAAAATATCCAATCCAGAATAAAACAGCTTAGTAACTACTTCAAAAATCTGTCAATCACTGTTCGGTATTCGAGACGTGACTTGATATCATTGAAGTGGTCAGTTCCTGGTTTTGCGAGTTCGAGGAGACGCTTTTCAAAGTCAGCATCACCAGCGTATCGTGCGAAGACTTTTTTCATCTCTTCGAGAACTTGTGCTTCAGTGATTTCAGGCTTGTAGTGTTTCTTCATTTCTTCGAGGATAATCATCGATTTGATACGGCGAGTTGCAGATGGTTCGATATGTTCTTTTTTGAATCCTTCTTCTGTGGTTTTGAGATGCTCTAGGTATGACTTGATATTCATGCCTTGTTTTTCGATTTCACGATTGTGATATTGCCAGAGATTCTCAACCTCTTTAGCAACCATCTTTGGACCAGCTTCTACTTCTGTCGCCTTGATAAATTCTCCTGAGAGTTTTTCTTCTGCTTCTGAGCGAGCCTTATCGCGACGATCAGCGAGCATCGCTTCTCGATATTCAGTTCGGAAATCTGAGAGTGAGAGTTTCTTTCCCCAGACACGCTCGATGAAATCCTCTGACCATTCTGGTTTGTGTGGATACTCTACGGTGAGAATGGTACATGAGAAAAATGCATTTTTACCAGCGAAGTCAGCACTGTGGTAGTCCTTTGGGAAAGTGATATCAAACTCTACAACATCACCTTCTTTTGCGCCGATAAGAGCTTCTTCAAATCCTGGGATCATCATCTTGGAACCGATAGTAAGCTCAAAATCATGGAGAGCCATGCGATCATCTGTTTTTCCACCTTTTTTGTCATACCCGACAGCATTGAGTCGGACACGATCACCGTTTTGGATAGCAGTGTCAGTGACTTCTGCTACATCTCCATTTTCATCATGGTGGTGTCCATGGTGAGCCCCTCGAGGGTGAAAATGTGTCGCACGAGCGACGATCTCATCGAACTCTTTTTGGAGGTCTTCATCTGAGACAGAGACTTCAGGCACTTCGACTTTGATTTTTTCGAGTTTTTTGAAGTCAATTTTTACCTCTGGCATCACTTCGACATTCATAATCACTTCAAGTGGACTCATAGAGACAACTTTCGTGAGCTCTCCAGCATCAATTGGCTGGATTTCGAGTTTTTTCAGTGCTTTTGGATAGGTAGCCTGGAGCGCCTCTTCGAGAGCCTCAGCCATGAGCTTATCTTCCCCGATTTCTCGTGCTACTACTTCTACTGGGACAGTATCACCTTTTCGAAAACCCTGAAATTGACGAACATCAGCGATTTTTCGAGCAGCGACTTTTTTATAGTGTTCCATTTCGGCAGCACTCTCTTTGATAGTCACTTCGTAGGTATGAGCATTGAGCTTTTTACTGGTAGCTTGCATAGTGAAAATAGTAATAAATAACCCCCGCAGTATAGGGAAAAACCGATGTTTGCAATTACAGTTTTTGAGAAACTATTATTTTACAGGAGTTGGCAGAACGACGGTCCCTAATACCTCTGCAGTATTTTGTTGTACTTTTTCTATTTTTTCACCCAAAGCAGGGCTTTGTGAAGTGCGGGATCATACACCCGCTGTTGCTCCTGGCAGAGACAATACCACCATAGCTGAAACGAGTTGTGCACAGCGACGAACTGTCTCATAGGTCATATAGCCTCCTGTAAGAGGATATTTTTCTTTCATCTCAGCCCTCATACATCTCTTATCAAAGTCACGATAGCTACTCTGTCTACGCATAAAACGGTTTAGAAAATAAATCTCAAATTCATGATAAAACTACTCTATGCCACAAAATCCTATTCATTTTTATACGAAATCAACTTTAAATAGGTGAATAGTGCAACTTGACAAATATTTTAGTGGGATTTAAATGGAAGAAAAGCATACACGGCTCATGACAGGAGAAACAGCACCAATAAGTGATATGCAAGGGGTTTTCGTTTCTCCTCTTCTGAAACTCTATTTCCGCCTCAAATATCCTGAGGAATATCCTTCATATCGAGTGTATATTTCCTTGTTGATGATGATTTTTTCGCTGTTTTGGGTATGGCGGTATGAACGACAGAAAATATAGCAGATTGTATCTCCCCTGTTATCTCATCAGAAACAATGAGGATAATGCTGTGTTGACCGTACCCCAACTCTATACCTGTCGGATTCTCTTTATCAGAGACAGTTCCGTCTGGAAATATCCAAAAATAATTCAGATTCCCTTCTCTATTTGTTTTTGCGGTGAGATTGACGGAGCAACGGCCACGACTTCTACAATGAAATATATCTCATTCTAAAAAACGATTATCTGTTCGAGCCCCTTGGAGAATTATTTCAGCGCTGAGAGGAACGGAAAAATGTGGTGAGAGATAAGTAATCTCGAGCTTTTCTTCTTTTTGAACTATGGAATCAGCTCTTGCAAAGATAGCTCTGATAGAGTACGAACCGATTTTTTCTGGAATCCACGACGTCTCATATTTTCACACTTCATCAGTCTGAAGTGGTATTTTCTCGACTAAATTATCTCATAAGAATATCTCAAGAGATACAGGAAAGTCTCACCATGTTTTCCCAGAGATGTCCATAATACCCGATTTTTTATAACTCACATTGAGCGTACTTATCTTCTCTGTTATTGCTTTCCAAGACATTTTTTCCGTATCACAGACCTCTTCTTTTTGTTCTGTGCACTCCAATAATTCTTCCTGGAGTTCGAGATAGTCCTTTTCTTGTTCAGAAGAGAGTATATCTTTTTCATCACTCGTCAGCTCATTCATAGTCTTTGTTACTTCTGGGTCTCACCAGATTCCTAGACTCGATTGCTTTGCGACTTTCTCCAAATCTGAGAATCGTTCAAAGAAACGAAATGGAAAACGGCGCTCCATACGAGAATATCCCTGCGTAATAATGGAAGCATTGAAGAGCATACATGAGTCCTCTGAGAAATCTCCGCTACATTGCCATATATATGCCAGTCGACGACCATAGTGATCGATCGGTTCAGTATCAAACGTGAGCCAAACAATTTTTCCCTCGAGCGTCATCCGTGTGAAATTACTGGCTTCTTTTCAAAACTTTTCTACTGATTTTCGTGGATGAACCGTCTCAGGTGTATCTATGCCGAGAAGTCGAAGACGGGTAGTAGATCAGGCAATCATAGCATCAACTGTATCACCATCGATAACACGCAAAATCGTTGCCTGTTCTGGTATATTCTGCAGTATCATACGTCGGAGAATATAGTTCGTTGGCACAGGAAAATCCCACGAAAATTCATCTATCACCAAGCCTCCGCAAGCCAGTATCAGTTTCTCTTTTGTGTTTCAGAGAGACAATCAGGTAAGAGCCTGCCTGAGTCGGAGAGTTTGTTTGCTTCAAATATTTCCCATCATCACATACGATCGGCTCTCATCTGAAAGAGTACAAACATCGAGAGAGATTTTCTCTGATGAAATATTTTCTATTTCTATCCACTCAACAGTATCAGCATGAGGAGGATTTGGGAGAACAGCAGAGATCTGTAGTTTTCACTTCATCTTCTCACAGTCAGTACATGTATCTTGCTTTTTGACATGTTTAAAAATCTGAATTATTTTCTCTTTTTTATTTGATGAATTATTTGGATCAGTAACTACGAGACGCACAGAAGCATCTGCAGAAAATCGTACATACCCAGGATTACATTTTTTGTTGGTGTTTTCCGTCTCAAAAATGCCTCAACCAAAATCCCATTCACACAGTGATCAGTGAGGGGCTTCGGCAAGAAAATTCACCTGACAGGTCTCCGTTTTGCACACTCATACATCATCGAGACCACTCTGAACCAAGATATTAACACCAGACAAATCGAGGAACGCAGGACTCGATCATCCTCATCCAGTCGAAGGAGTGAATCATTGAATTTTTAAAGTACGAGTAGAGATAATCTCATTTGTGGTTTTATTTTTTGTTTCTATGGTAAGCGTATGTGTTCATCCAGGAACAGAAAACGTATCTGGATTACAATCGTTTTCCTCTCAACCAAAATCACTCGAGATGTGGCATGATAACTTCGTTGATTCGGCTCCATCAAGTTTTGGACTTGCGAGGAGATTGATTTTGCACTCTGTTTTTTCTGGATCGCAGACGTATTCATCTCGAGATGCATCTTCTTTCTCGAGGAGATACGTCGGCTGTTGCCACACTATGTCTGTGATGACTCTCACTGGATCAATCGTAGTATCTGGTGGATTATTTTTGAGAATGATGTGGTAGGTTTGGAGAAGGGTATTTTTTGTTTTATCGAGAATTTTTATAGAGATATCATGTTCCCCCTCTGGAACAATTGATGTGTTTGGGTTGCACGGATCACTTGTGGTAACTATCTCAAAATCTGAGGTTATCTCACATGTTAAAAGTGAGGATTCCAGACCATCAAGCATAGGTGTGACTTTGAGGTTCATTTTACACTCTTCCTGTTCGTGGTCACAGTCGTACCCACTCAAAGAAGTATCCTCTTTTAGCAGGAGATAACTCGGGGACTGCCATTCCCTGGTATGTGTCACACGAAGAGGATCGATGGCATCATCTGGGTGGATAATGCTAAGGGTTCCTTCATTCACAGTGGAGTCATCGGCAATTTTTTTGACTACAAGACGTACTGTCCATGTTCCGAGTGGAAATTCTACAGTATTTGGATTACATTTGTTTTCTTCTCAGGTTATCCCAAATCAGAAATCTATCAGACAAGTGTAGTGTGTACTCGGTTCCTCAGTTGGCACGCTCGAGGTAAAATCAAAATTCACTTTACAAGTGTCTTCTTTATTATCACAAGTATAGCTTGTAAGTGTCGTATTATCTTTTTCAAGAAGGTAGGTTGGCTGTTGAAATGACCAAGAAAAAAGAGACGATTGACTCGTGGCAAAGAAAACTATGCTGAGAAATATCGGAAGAAAAAAATATCCTTTTCTCATTTATGTCATGATTATACTCATAGAATAAAGAATAAAACTACAATATTTTATTTTACAATATAGCTTTATACATAAAATACAGCGATGAATAATGTCGCTCATTCATCTTCAGAAAAAGAACCAGCTATATTTCTCTCTACCAATAGACGCTACAGATGATATGTAAATAATCTCATCAGTAGTATCGTAGCGCACAACCCAAATCATCCAGACATACTCGTAGCCGTAACTCGTGATGTACAAGAGGGTGATATAGGTATACCAAATAATCGTGTTTATCTCATGGAAAATACCATGGAGGCTGAAAAATTATCGGCGCTTGATTATCATCCAAAGGATGTTAATCCGGCTTCCTACTATGGCCGAATCATGCCAATCAAGGATAATATAAGATTTCAAAAATATGGTAATATTCTCTACCTTGATGCAGATACCGTCGTATGTGGAGATTTACATCCTCTGTTGATGAAACCAGATTTTTTCCAAGTTGCTTCACCCGATGTTCTCTATCATCCGTTTCATAGCATAGACGATCATACAATACGTGATCTCTGTTGGGATCATCAAAAACATAAACTCAAACCTCAAGTATTTGGTAATTCATGAGTTATTCTCATGCCTGAGAAGGTAAGAACTAACGAAGTATTTGGTGAGCTCATGCGTATACAAGAATCCTACGGTGACCATTTCCGCTGGGCAGACCAATCTCTGCTGGCTTTCTGGATGGCAAAACATCAAATACAACCCAGTGAAGAATCACAATGGAATTATATGGGGCCGGATTATCGCCGTTTTGCTCGGGAAAGCTCCGAAATGCGCTACAAACCTGTCAAACCAGATGAAGCCGTCGTATATCACATCAATAATGGTCATAGCCCGAGAAAATGACTATTTGAAGCACAAATGGTGGCAAAACTCTGAGCACGTGTTACTATGAAAGTTATGTCTGCTCTCCGAGCGTAAAATACTTGAATTTCGTCTCAAAATACGGTACTCTGAGAGAGTATGAATAAATTCATCATCCATGGTTTTCTCGGGGCATTAGTTATTGGGCTATTTATTGCTCAAATCAATCATGAGGGTAGTAAAAGTCTCATGAGCAATGCACTCACATCAAGACAAAAAGAACGTGATATCTGTACAAAACCAGAGAAATTTTCAGCTCCAGACGAGAGTGCCTGGTGTTCACAGTGATTTGTAAAAAATATAGAGGAAAATCAGCACACTTGGCACTGGTCGTGCCTTGCACAGGAAATAGAATATCGCTGTCATTTTACAGAAAATATATCCTATTCTCATAATGTTCCCCGCATTCTGAAAAAAACCTAGAGTCTTTGTCGGAAATACTCAACCAATTCATCAATAGGAACAATCACCTGCTCTGCCGTGTCTCGATCCCGTATCGTCACGGCATTTTTTTCGAGTGAATTATCAAAATCAATCGTCACACACCATGGCGTACCGATCTCATCAAATCGTGCATAGCGTTTACCAATAGAGCCCGTCTCATCGTACCAAGTCATGAAGTGTTTTGAGAGCATCTGAAAGACTTCTTCTGCTTTTTCGTTTAATTTTTTCACGAGTGGGAGGACAGCGATTTTCACAGGCGCAACTTCTGGCTTGAGGCGAAGCACAATTCTCTCCCCACCCTCATCACCATCTGGGACCGTATCGAAGGCATCACAGAGTGTGGCCAAGAAGAGACGAGTAAGACCGATAGATGGCTCGATAACGTATGGCACGTATTTCGTATTTTTCACAGGATCGAAGTAGCTCATATCTTGTTTACTTTCACGCATGTGCGCATTGAGATCAAAGTCCGTACGAGATGCGATACCCTGAAGCTCAGAAAAACCAATGCTTGGGAAATTGTATTCGATATCAAATGTTCCATCAGAATAATGAGAGAGCTCATCTTTTTCGTGTTCGCGGAAGCGGAGATTTTTTTCCTTGATACCGATAGTATCCATGAGAAATTTCTTGCAATCTACTTTCCACTTTTCATGCCACTCCAGCTGTGTGCCTGGTTCACAGAAAAACTCGATTTCCATTTGTTCAAATTCTCGTGTTCGGAAAATAAAGTTACCAGGAGTAATCTCATTTCGAAATGCCTTCCCTACTTGTGCCACACCAAATGGTACACGACGACGGCAGGTACGAACTATATTTGGGAAATCAACGAAAATACCTTGAGCTGTTTCAGGTCGGAGATAGACGAGTGCTGAAGAATCCTCTGTCACACCTTGTGATGTTTTGAACATGAGATTAAATTTTCGAATCTCAGTCCAGTCTCCTGGTTTTTTGGTATTTGGATTTTCTACTTTTTCACCGGTCATAAATGCGAATTGTTGCTCTGGTGTCCAAGACTCTGGAACGAGATTATTTACCCCGTACTTTGAAGTGTAATCCTTGAGTTGGTCATCACGAGAAATCCCCTTCTCTTCTCTGTCCATAAAGAGTGATTCCATGAGCTTATCTGCTCGAAATCTCTCTTTGGTATTTTTATCATCAATCAGTGGATCAGAGAAACCGCCTACATGTCCTGAAGCCACCCAAACATTTGGGTTCATGAGGATAGCAGCATCGAGGAGGACCATATCAGGACGCTTCTGGACGAATTCTCGTATCCAGAGATTCTTGAGGTTTTCTTTGAGAAGAGAACCGAGAGGACCATAGTCCCAAGTATTCGCGAGACCGCCGTAGATTTCTGAGCCCTGGAAGACGAATCAGCGATTTTTCGCGAGGTCAACAATGTGTTTCATAAAATAAAAAGGTTAATAAATATTAAAAAACAATCACTCTCCTGCCGTGGAGAATTATTTTATTTTCGGCAAATTTTTTGAGTGCTGTGGCAAATGCGAGCGATTCGTTTCCACGTCCGAGTTTTTTCAAATCTTCTATATCCTCTCGATGTGATACAGCCTGCCAGACTTGAGCAATAATCGGCCCCTCATCGAGATCAGCCGTAGCAAAGTGTGCCGTTGCTCCCACCGCTTTCACACCTCGCTCGTAGGCTTCATCGTAGGGCTTTGCACCCTTAAATGCTGGAAGCAATGCGTGGTGGACATTGATAATCGGATAGGCTGAATTTCCAACAAAATCACTGGAGAGGACTTTCATATAGCGAGCGAGTCCGACGAGTTCAGGATTGTATTGTTTGAGCACTTCTGCGATAGCCGCTTCACGACTCGTTATATCACCTGTATCTGGAATATGATGAAATGGTATGCCGTATCGTGCTGCAACTTTCTCTCATTCTTTGAGGTGGCTGATAATACATGGACATGCAATCGGGAGAACGCCTTGTTCAGCTTCACCGAGGACGTGATTGAGACAGTGAAGCTCACGAGAACAGAGCAAAGCAACACGAGCGGTATGATTGCATGAGAGACGAAGAGAAAGTGCTCATCCAAACTGATCACGGAGAATATCCGCAATATCACTATCTACACCATCTATACTACACTGTTCTGTCTCCCAAACATATCGAGCAAAAAATACTCCACTCTCAGTATGAGTCTGAGAATCGGCAATAGCAATGCCATGCTTCACAAAAACACCCGTCACTGCATGGATGATACCAATAGTGTCATTGCAAGAAAATGTGAGAGAGGCTTGAGTCATGATTAGATTTTATACTGCTTACAAAATTCAATAACATTCGGGAAAAGCTCCATCTTGAGGGCTTCTTCTGGAGTGAAAAATTGCACCTCCTGACATTCATCACTCGGAGTAATATCGAGATTTTTGAGAGTTGTTTTATAAAAAACATTGGCAAGGAAAAATCCTTTTCTATGTTTCGCAGTTACAAAGTAACTCGGCGTATCTTCCATGGTTGCCATTTCCACACCCATCTCTTCTCGGAGCTCTCGAATCAAAGCTTCTCGCGGGCTGCTGTCTACATGATCATAGCCACCGCCTGGGAAATCCCAACGATTATCATCTTCACGACAAAGCAAAAATCTGCCTTTTTCATCGAGAACAAGAGCTTTAATAGAGACGCGATAGAAGCAATCTGGGATGTTTGAATAGTCTGTCATAATAAAAAAATCCCGAGCAATCACGCGTATGCGGACTGCTCGGGGTCTGTGG
>CAZRUI010000028.1:0-10709 GCA_964603225.1 uncultured Candidatus Peribacteria bacterium
ACAAAAAATATATGAAAAATTTGCTTTGAAAAGGCTTTTTGATTTTTCTGAACCATGTTTTTATTCTAGTCAATATTTCTCTTGCGTAAGGGCTCTCATGAGAAAAAGTATTGACAATACATAGTGGTATTCCTTTGTATGAATTTATTGATGAAGAGAAATAAAAGTAGGGAAAATGAACAGAAAAATTTGCTTTTTTTTTAAAAGAGCCAAAATAACTCTCTATGACACGTACAAATTTTTTCTTTTATTTTTTCAACCTTTCGAACTGCGAAGGATAATTTGTCGTATCAACTACACTTTTCAACCCTTCGCACCGCGAAGGGTTTTTATTTTTTTATTTTATTTTTATGTTTACTCTTGCATTAGATAATGATAGTCAGGAACTAGAAATAGTGGCTGGCCCATGTTCGATTGATAATAAAAATTTTAGAGAGGTTTTAGAAATCTGACAAAAACAAATAAATGGCCAAATACCTTTTACAGGTGTGCGAGTAGTAGGGGTAAAATCAAGAACAGCTCCAACAAAATCAAAAGATGGCGGATGAATTGATGCCGATATGCTCGTAGCAAATCAAAGATTATTTGCTCAAAGATGAATGCAATCGCTCTCACTCCATGCTCATCCAAGTATTGAGATGATGGAAAAAGTACTGCAAGAAACCCCAGTAGGTGTAGCAACAGAAATTGTGGACCCCTATATTCAATCGATGGTCATGGCAAATCATTTTTGAGAAAAAAATATATGACCAAACAGAGTTATGGTGTGGAATCCTGCTGTCCTACAGATTGGCCATCCAGTTCAATTTATGGCACAAATGGCAGAAAATTTTGGGTGGCATGTTGGTATAAAAAATTGTAAAGAACAAGATCCTGGGGTGAAAAAATGGTCGTGAATGGTTGAATATGCAGGTGAGTGAATGAGTGGTGTATGACTACAAAATCGAAGAATTATTGCCATACATCGTGGCTATGATTTGGAATCTAAATGACCCCATAGAAATCAACCATTACACGAAAATGCCGTTGAGATGAAAAAAAAGTTTCCATGACTCAGAATGTATTTTGACCCTTCACATACATTTTGACCTGGTATGCGTAGTAGCATCGTGGAGGAAACAATAAAGGCAATGCAAATGAAAGTACCAGAAACAGACATATATCTCTACGACTGAATGCTCATTGAAGCCGGAACATCAACAACTGACACAAAACAACATATTACTCTTGATGAACTTTTTGATATGACGACCAAACTTTCAGATATAAGAAAAATTAGGTGAATTAAATAAACAAAAACGGCTCGAGAATCGAGCCGTTTTTAATTCTTAAAATTTAAGCAACTACCTTCTCTTTTTTAAAAGAAGACCTGCGGAGTGATCCACGGGTAAAATTCGAAAATTTTACAGGGAAAAGTGTTGATACAATTTGCTGGAACACGATTTTCTTATCCTGATTAGCATCAATGGTCACTGCTGGGTGATGAGCAAAGTAGTGATGATACGATGTCACATATGTATCCTGGAGTTGCTCTACAAGACGACGTTTTGCCTTCTTTGTGAGACGTTCACCATCAGGGAGATATCGGAGATTCTGGACCATATGACGTGAGAGGAGTGTTCCCTCTCCATCTTCTCCTTCTTTTTTTGCTCTCTTGGCGATATTTGCAAGAGTTTTTTTAGCATTCACAGAGAGAAAAATAGTTGTCGCTCGTTGGAAGAGTTCACGATAAATACTATTAGCAAACCAGAGAAGACCCTTCTCGAGTTGATCGAGAGTGTGACCAAGAGAGAGACCACGAATCACGATGGTCGGAAGTGCTCGATCCATGATAACTGTATGACCTTTTACGAGATGTGGAACAACCTTTCGCTCAATCTGATAGAGCATATCAGCGACCTGGAGAAAAAGGTGTGCTTCTGGAGTAGCGACATCTGCACCCTTTTTGATTTCATGCTGAGCAAAATAATCACGAAAATGTGGGGCATCTTTCCAACTTACGATAACAGCTTTATTCCCTTCTTTCTCTATTTTTTTCTTGAGCTTTTTCGCTTGAGTAGATTTTCCACTGCCATCTGGTCACTCGAAAATGATGAGTCGGCCTGGGAAATCACGGAGAGGAGTAAAATTTGGTTTCATAAAGTAATTATTTTTTGAGGAAATTAGAGTCCTGAGATAAGTTCCATACCATATTTTCGCTGGAAGTAGTCGCCTACCAATCGACGCATTTCTGGAGTTGTTTCGTAGACAGGCTTGAGTGCATCGAGCACATACATATTTTCTGATTCTGCGAGACGATCATAAGCATCGACGACACGAGTCTGAAATGCATGGAAATTGTGGAGGATATTATCCGAGAACTGCATATCCATACCAGCTTCATAGTGTTTGAGACCAGAACGACTGGCAGCACGTTTCATACCTGCTTCGACAGGAAGTCGGAAATAGAAGGCCATATCTGGGATTGGGAAATATTCATCATAAAAATGACGAAGATCCTTGATTTCGAGACCTCGAGCATATCCACGAGCGAGGGCTGTATAGATATATCGATCACAGAGGACCACCATACCGGCACGGAGCATGCCCGCTATCTCTGTGATATAGCGTTCCATGAGATCAGCTGCATGTACCATGTCAAAGACTGGTGCAGGAAGTGAGAGATCTTCTGTTTTGAGTTTCTTAGTCAATGGTTTGATACGAGGATTACTATTCCACTCGGTAAAGTGAACATAGAATCCATTGGACTCGAGCAATTTCTGAAGAATTTTTACCTGTGTTGATTTACCGCTTCCATCCTGTCATTCGACGACGATGAGTGTACCTGGACGGACATCTTTGGAGAAAAATGGTTTTTTGTCTGTCTTCTGTGCAGACATTTTACGCGGTTGGAATCGAGCAGAAGTAAGAGGCTTGTGGGGCGCTGTAAGAGTTTTCATGTCTCAAAAGTACCAGAGTTTTTTTGATGACGCAAGAAAAACACACTTACCACCACCAGAAAGTAAGTTGTCATTTTATATCTATTATTTCTTATCTATTCTTCCACCACTTACGCCCTTTCTTAAGCCAATTATGAACAACAGAGAAAACATCATCCCAAATATCTATAACTCGTTCTCCTATATCT
Organism: uncultured Candidatus Peribacteria bacterium; assembly: GCA_964603225.1. Lineage (GTDB taxonomy): Bacteria > Patescibacteriota > Gracilibacteria > BD1-5 > JAGOOR01 > JAGOOR01. The sequence goes on from CAZRUI010000028.1 coordinate 3,128, forward strand.
ATGACCCAATCAGAAAGTGGACTTGGGACAATATGAGCCACTCTCCAAGCACCCCAAGACATGAGAAAAAGAGAGAGAATCTGATTAAAGTTAAAAATCTTCCAATCCGTGATAAATCCAAATAAATAAGCAAAGTTATCACTCGATGCATCGTTCCACCACTCACCTATAAACCACATAATACCCCAGAGAAGGGCTCCTACACCTGCAGCAAAACCACGTTCTGGACGGAGTTTTTTGATAATATAGGTAAACGAAAAGATGAAAATAATACAGATGAAATAGATGAGCGCCAACGGGAATCGTGGGAATTCAGCGAGGATAGGATTATTGATGTAATCAACCGAAAAGAATGACTCGCTCCGAATACCATAGGTCTGACCACCAAAGAAAGCACCAAGATACCCAATAATAGCACCAAAGAGCCAAGCAATAACAGTAATATCGAGTGCATCGTCACGATCTGCATCATCTCGCTCTCGGAAAAAGAAAAGAAATGTTCCAAAAAATCCGAGAATAGCACCTCCGAGACTAAAATAAAAATCAGACATCAGGAAAAAGCTCGAAATCGGAAATTCTCCTGAAAATGCTGATTTAGTAGGCAGGCCGAGATAGAGCAATACGTGTGCGAGTCGAGCAGTGAAAAAAGTAACCAAGAAAAATGCCAAAAGATTGACCGTAAAAAAAGCAGTATTGATCTGGTATTTACGCCCCAAACGCCAGAGCATCCAGTAAAAAAGACCAAATGCGAGGGTCAAACAGAGACCAAATGTCATAACTGGGACACTCGTATCTCCAAAGGTAAATGTATAGAGTTCTGGGTACATATTAATGGTAGTATATGAAACAAGCGGAAGATGCAAACAGAGGAAAAAATAAGTTTGCAAATAAAATATTTATAAATATATATTATACATGAACAAAATTGAGGATGTTGAATGGTACTCCATAGGGGGGCTTTGCGAGAAAGATTTAACAGGTAGTGGTCATTTTGTAGTCGTCAAATATCAAGATAAAACAAAAAAAATAATTCAAAAGGAGGCAGGTTTTTGGCAAAAAAAAGAAACACGTCACCGAAATGCGTTATTCCCAGAAATAATCGCAGAAATTGCGCCTGGATGTATCATTCTAAGTCATGAACATCTCGATCATGCAGGCAGATTAGTGCCGATGCATAAGGCTCTTCGTGAAGTTCATGGTCTAGCAGGAATTCCTATCATTATGTCTCAGGCATCAAGAGAATTGCTCCCTCACGTACTCAGAGCTATGCATACAATAAATGAAGACTCTCTTAGCGCTTTTGATCACGAAACCGCAAAATTTGATGCAAAATGGAATCTTTTTGAAAGAGAATACACAAGAAAACCAAACCGAGTGAAAAAAAGTCGTGGCGATCATAGACCAGAATGAGATAGGAGAGCAGAAGTAAAAAGAGATAATTGAAAGTTAATTGAAGGGCTACAAGAAGCATTCAGAGATTGGGGAGGAGATATAAGATGAGGCGAACTTACAATTCCTGCAAATGTAGGGAAAAATTCATTATCAAAACTCAATGAAATTCTCAGAGAAATAAGAAGGCTTTGAAGACCTGAAAATTCTGGATCACTTTCTACAAACGAATCTCATTATTTTGAAAACATGAAAAGTGCCTTATCATCTCTTTTTTTAGAGTGAAGTATTTTTGATGAATTAGACGACTTATTTGCTGAAGAATTACCAAGACACAACAGAAATAAACGAGGAGAACGAATCAAAAAAGCAAAAGAAATAATTGACAGAGTTATTGCTCAAAAAAGGAAAAGCCTTCTCCCTGATATTGTTGATGAGGATATTGATAGATGTATAGAAAATACTACAGGCATGCCTCTTGAAGAAGAATTTGATATACCATGAGTACCTCATGTAAAAGGTATTTTACATCATGCATGACATGTTTTAGGTTCAGTAAGTGTAGAACTTGTATTTCAAATGACAGGAGACAGAGTTAATAAACTCCTTTTTTCATGAGACATAGGTAGCTACAACAAACCAACTCTTCATGGAATGCCCATTTTACCACAAAATACGGTCAATAGAGTCATAATGGAGTCAACCTATGCTGGTCGAGAACACATTGATGTGCATGAGGAAATAGAAAAAATTGTTAGTTTTATAAGAACTCACAGATGACCAATACTCATGCCAGTATTTGCATTTGATCGTTTATTTGTAGTTTTACATGCTCTTAAGGAGAAAATATTATCTGGAGAAATAAAGTGTCCTATTTTTTGTCGAAATAGATTGGGAGATGCAACAAAAGACATATATGAACGTCACTACCCTCAATTGGCTGAGGTCTTATCAAAAGTTATTATGCTTAGTTGAAAACAATGATGATCAGAAGTTTATGATTTGATGTGATCAGACCAAGACTGTCTCATATTAGCCTCTGGCTGAACACTGATTGAATCATCAAGTGCCCACGGACTCCTACAATACAGGGCAGAAACAGGAAAACCTATAAATATAATTTTTACAGGATATCAACCAGGAGAATTAGGAGCCAGAATTATGAAATTTGTTCAAGATGAAAGAACTCCTGAAAAGATACTAATGGATATAGGGCCATTCACAGGGGAATTAATAAAAAATAATATACTCTGTACTGGTATATTCTCAGGGCACGGAGACAATTCAGACTTAGAGAGATTTAGTCATATATGAGATGAAATTTCTCTCATCCATGGAGATCCAAAAAATGCCCCAATTCTCGCAGAGAAAATAGGGGCAGATATAATCGAACGAGAAAAGTTTACCCAAATCTTCTAAAAAACTATCTCGCGTATTCAATATAACGATTTTCACGACTGACCATGACCTTCACTTCACCTGGGTATTGGAGATTATCCTGGATTCCGACAGCGATTTCACGAGCCAATTTCTCTGCTTCGAGGTCTGATATTTTCTTAGAATCAACGAATACACGGACTTCTCGACCAGCTGAGAGAGCATAGGCCTTCTCAACACCAGCGAAGCTGAGAACGAGGTTTTCCATATCCTTCATACGCTTGATATATTCTTCGACATTAGCACGACGAGCACCCGGACGAACAGCACTGATAGCGTCAGCAATCATAATAATACCAGTTTCGATGCATGTCGCAGGGACAGCACCATGGTGGGCCTCTGTGAGGTTGACGAGTCGATCATCAAATCCGTATTTACGGAGGATTTTCCCGCCGATTTCAGGATGTGTTCCTTCTATATCATGATCGAGGGCCTTGCCGATATCATGGAGAATACCTCCCTGGAGAGCAATTTGTGGGTCAGCACCAACCTGTTTCGCGATAGACTCAGCGATGTAGGCGACTTCTTGAGAGTGCTTGAGAATATTTTGACCGTAGCTTGTTCTGAATCGGAGCTTACCGATGAGACTCACGATTTCGTCTGGGAAACCAGAAATACCCATCTCAGAACAAACCTGTTGTCCGAGTTTGAGCAGGAGCTTCTCTGCATCTTTCTGATTATTTTGGACGATTTCTTCGATGCGTGCTGGCTGAATACGCTTGTCAGAGAGGAGATCTTCGAGAGATTTTTTCGCGACATAACGACGGAAGAGATCAAAACTCGAGATAAAGATAGTATTCGGTGTATCATCGATGATGATAGAAACACCGGTTTCCTTTTCAAACGTTGTGATATTACGACCTTCTTTACCAATAATACGCCCCTTGAGATCGTCGCTTTCGAGCTCAATAGTTGTCTGAGTTGTTTCCGCAGTAACGGCGCCAGCATACTGTTGCATAGAGTTCACGAGAATCTCTCGGCAGACATCTTCTTCTCGGTTGCGTAGGTCAGCTTTTTTCTTTTCGATATGTTTGATGAAATCTGCTTCATATTGTTCCTCTATCTGTTCGAGGAGTTTTTTTCGAGCATCTTCTGGGGAGAGTTTTGCTACTTCTGAGAGTTTTTTTGCGATTTCTTCTTTCTTTTTACCGAGGAGTTCTTCTTCTCGAGCGAGAGATTCTTTCGCGAGATTGATTTCTTCTGTTTTTTTGACGAGTTCGTCGAGTTTTTGATCGAGCTTTTCTTCTTTTTGTTCGAGACGTTTCTCGATATCGATGGCTTTTTTTTCTATTTCAGCCGCTCTATCTCGATCCTCTTTTGCTTGTTTACGCGCATCATCCATGATTTTCTGACCATCATGGTCAGCCTTACGACGAATATCATTGGCTTCTTTTTCAGCCGCATTGATGATATCATCCGCTCGTACGCCTCACTGTTTTTTTACGAGAGTGATGTAAAAGAAAAACGCTCATACACCGATGAGCAAGCCTACAAAGAGGCTTCCAAACGAAAACATAAAATGAAAATTAGGGAACTAAAATGATGATTTTTCTCTCCTTCCAGCGATGTCTGTGAAATATCTAGAAACAGTATTCAGGGCCATAAAAACACAATTACATATGCATCACACACAATCACAACAACCTATGACATTTCATACGAAAGAGTTTGGAAATTTCGATCATGTGTATAGTATGAACAAAATATTTTTATGCAAGAACGACGTGTATGATACGTGACACTCCTCGGACGACCAAGTGCTGGTAAGTCGAGTTTTGTAAATGCTGTTATCGGAGACAAAATCAGTATCGTTTCCTCTATTCCTCAAACAACCAGGAGACTGATTCGTGGTATTTATACAGACAAGACTACTCAAATTATTTTTCAAGATGTTCCTGGACTCCATTCGAGCGCACACAAATGGAATCAATCAATCAATTGGGTCACAAAAAATGCCCTTTCTGAGACCGATGTCATCCTCCGTGTCATAGATGGGTCACGTGAAAAAGGTGAAGAGGAAGGAATCATTGATCGTATCGTAGAAGAAGCCTCTGTCCCCGTCATCACAATTGTGACAAAAGTAGACATCCTCTCTGAGAAAGACAAGAAAAAGTTTCCAAAATGAGCATTATTTGTTTCAAATATTACGGGTGAATGAATAGAAGAAGTCGTCAAAGCGGTCTCAAGCAAACTCCCGGCTGGACCGATGCTCTATCCAGAATCAGATGTGACCGATCAGGATGTCTATACACGAGTCGCTGAGTTTATTCGGGAAAAAGTCTTTCAAACCACCTACGAAGAGGTCCCTCACGATACCTATGTAGAAGTCGAAACGATGGAAGATAAAGGAAAACTCGTAAAAATCCTTGCTTATATCTTTTGTACGACTGAGTCCCAGAAAAAAATACTTATCGGTAATCATGGGGCAAAGATAAAAGAGATAGGCAGTATGGCGCGACAGGATCTCCAGGATTTATTTGAAAAAAAGGTCTATCTCGAGCTCCATGTCAAAGTGAATAAAGACTGGCAAGGACGAGAAAGCATCACTAGAAAAGTTCTCGGAAAAATGTAAATACAAAAAAGACACTGTTCTCCGCTGAAAGCCAAAAAATACTTGTCGTCGAGCAAGTATTTTTTATTATCAGCTTACTTTTCAACCATTTCTACGTTTTTTATGCGCGGACAATACCAAAATCCAAGTGACAACAATCCTTGGTCAAAAATACTTATCGGGCTCGCTGTTGTGATTTTTGTGGTTCTTATAGCCAAATTCATCGGTGGTCAAGGACCATCACTCGAGGATGCTGCTGTGAGTCTCCGACTGACAGATGCATCGAGCAATGCTCAGATTGTCTCTGGCGATAATGATGAAAAAAATGTGAATGCAAATACCCCTCTCGTTGCCCTCGATCTCGTCGAAGTACGAAATGGTACTGGCCAAATAGCCTTTCTCGCAAATACAAAAAATATCCTCAATATGAATGTCGGAACGAAGCTCCGATACCTCGGGGAAGAAAATGGGAAATCAAATTTCCGTCTCGAAAATAAAGACCTCTGGATCCAGTCTGATACTGCGAGTATGGCATTTGATCTCGTGGGAGTCAATCTCACACCGAGCTCAACAACCGTGATGAATGTCTCAAAAAATGAACTCTTCACAACAATAACCGTCCTCCAGTGATCAGCGTCTCTCAATCTCGGCGGGTCACTCCTCGAAATCGTAGCTGGCAAACAACTCAATTACTCGACTCTCAAGACACTTACTATCGAAGATCTCACCTCTCGTATAGCTCCTATTAATCCAGATACACTCTCTACTGACTGGATGAAACTCAATAATGCATCAGCCTATATCACGACTGCACCGACTGATACAACGACACCAGCAAGTGGTGCGACAAATAATGGAGGACTCATTCTCTTTGATTCTCCTGTCGATGAATCAACCGTCGAAACAAAAGTCATCACTGTCACTGGTCGTGTTCTCTCTCCAAGCGTCTCTCGCGTCGTCATCAATGGTACTCCTGCTACCATCGACCCAGCAAAACAAACATTCTCTCTTGGCTCTGTTCCTCTGACTGCCAAAGAAAATAATATCGTCTATCGCACATTTGATGTTTCTGGCGGTCTGCTCTCAAAAGGTGTAGTCACAGTCTACACGACAGCTCCTGGGCTCGCCGCTGGCACAACAGCTGGTACCAGCACTCGAGCACAGGTCGAGACATACAAGCCTGATAATCGTTTCAAAATCATTGCTCCAAGTGCTGATTTCTACGAAACTCGAGAAACAAAAGTAAAAATTGAAGGTCGTGTCACAGCGAATGTAGCACACCACATCACCATCAATGACTTTAAACTCAATTCATTTGCCGTGAATGGTACATCATGGTACTATTTTGCCAACCAACAATTTGGTAACATGCAAGAAGGCGTTAATACTTACACTATCCGCTATTTCGATGCACAGGATAATGAGATCTACAAACAGCTCTTTGTTATAAAAAAACTCCCCGCATTTACCTCTACAGGCACTCGGGCAACTGTCTCTGGCGAAGTATCTCGTTAATCATTTGTTCATGCGACAATCAGGTTCTTCTATCGTCGAAGTCGTCGTGATGATGGTGATTATTAGTGTATCTATTGTCGGGGTTTATTCGATGATCAACAATGCTGAAAAACTCGCAAAAACTACCGATGATAGACTCATAGCAACCAACCTCGCCAAAGAAGGTCTCGAGTCTGTGGGGGCTCTCCGTGATACATTCAAGCTGCGTGCCCACGAAGGAACAAATAATTGTTTTTTCACCATTGATCTCTCAAACATGAATAATGATAAATGTTACTATACGGTTGAATCAGGAACAAAGTACATCTTACGCGATGATAAAACCCTCGCAGTAAATAATGATACTAAACCAGGGGCTGTCTGTATCAATTCCAATGGTTGGTATTCTCAGGAATTGAGTACTCCTTCGGTCAATTGCAGTACAGACCTGACGTTCTGTGGATGAACCACACAGAAATGATGCAAGACCAGGTTCACACGTGATATTGTGTTTGAACGATGTACAGAACCAGTCAATGAATGTATCAAAGCACGCGTCGATATTACTTGGTGAAAATCAGGAGAAGATACACTCTCACTCGAGCAAGTCTTTACCAAAAACTAACGGACGCTATTTCTCCATTCTGTTATCAGATCCTGATCAATCGGGGTACTCCAGCCAACTCCCGTATTTGCTCCAAATGCAGTGTG
>CAZRUI010000029.1:0-10454 GCA_964603225.1 uncultured Candidatus Peribacteria bacterium
CAGATTCACAGTAGAATGGAGTGGCTGCTGGGCAGTACCATTCACATTTGGCGTTACTTGTACACTGAGTAGCATCACTACGATGAACTTTTGGTTGATCTTCATGTCCACCAATTTTCTGATCATTTTCACAGTAAATAGCATTTGCCGGAGCAGTACCAGTACAGACAAGAGGCACACATTTATCAACTGTACCAGTTGTACAAGAAAATGCTGATGGACTTGCAATCGTGAGAACAGGAGCGACAGTACAACCCACAGCACCTGTAAGTGTTACGCCAGTTACAGAACCAGCTGCATTAATCGTTGCTGTAGCAAGAGGACGAGTCGTACAGGTACCACCAGTAACAGAGACAAGCGGTGCGGTAGTATATCCAGAACCTCCACCATTCGTTGGTATAGAGGCAACTGTACCTGTAGCATTTGAAATAGCATACGCTGTTGTACCTGAGAAGCTCAATGTCACTGCTGTTACTTTTTTTGTTGCAGGATCAATTGTCGCAGTCGCACTTGGCATCTTCGTACATGTTCCTCCAGAAACAGTAACAACAGGATTAGAATTATATCCAGATCATCCATCTGTGACTGTCGCGGTGAGCACTCCACCATTAAGTGCTACTGTTGCTGTAGCAGCAGTACCAGTGACATTCCCTGTTGGTTCAGCAACAGCAAGAGTCGTATTTGCTGGACAAATAATATTGGTCACAAGTGCTGGTGGGGCACTAATAGTCACTGTTGGAGTGCCGGTACAAGTTGCTGGTATTTCAAAGCCTTCACGACCATTATCAGGTCAAATCGTTGCAAGTGCTCACTGGGCATTGAGTTTGACAATATCAGGAGTAACAACAGGGATGGTACATCCAGTTAGTCCACCAATAGTAACAGTCGGAGCAACAGTATATCCAGCACCTCCATCGATAACGGCAAAATAGAGCTTATTCGGCTCAAGTGTACCTCGTGCAACTTCAACTGTTGGAGTGAGCACTTGCAGTGAAGCACTTGTCACTTTGCCACCCGTTACAGTTGCTTTGACGCTCGGAGTATATGGAGTACACGTACCGGCATTTGGGACATTAACGGTTACTTTTGGAGCTGAAGCATAACCAGACCCTTGAGTTGTGACCGTAACACCAGTGAGGACATTGCTCGCATTTTTTGTCAGCTCGAGAACAGCGTTGGTACCAGTAACAGTACCTGTTGGTGCAGCAATAGTAACACTTGGAGCAACCGTACAAGATCATGCTGTTGCAGTAGTAGTGGTAGTTGCAGTAGTAGTGGTAGTAGTTGTAGCTGGATCCCTGTAGCACCACTTCAACAGCCAATCAACGTTATCAGTTCCCCAGGCAAGAATAGGGTTGAATCCGGTTGGACAAGAAGCATTATTTGTTGCGGGATTGGTATATGCAGTTCCGCCCCAGACACCTGGCGTAGTACTATACATACCCCACATACCACCGAAATCTTCTTGAGCAGTTGTTGGTGCAGCTGTACGAGCTTTCCAACAATAATACAGTGTATAATCTACATTTGCATCTCAGAGAACCTGAGTGGCAGTGTATCATGCTGGACATGAAGCAGCTCCTGTATAAGGATTCACTTGTCTTGTACCAGAGGTAAGAGTACCTCCTGTACCATACATGCCTCAAAAATCCCAGTATTGTGTCGGCGTCGAAGTGCCTGTACCTGTACCTGTTGTAGAAGTAGAAGCATTACAACTAAGGCCAACATTTACTTCCTTTCCACAGACGACAGTTGTTGTAAGTTTAGAAGCCACATTTCCATATCCTGTACCTGCATCATTACGAGCAACACAAGTATAGTTACGACCATTGATGCGCTGATCGTAGCCGGATGGATTGTAACTATTACCATTGGAAATTAAGTCTGTATCACATCCACCTCAGAGAACAACAGTATTTGCAGGACATTGAGCAGTAACAGCATATTGTCCGACTTTTATATTTCCTTGTTGAGTAACAACTTGGATATCATTGTATCATTTACTTGTAGTTACTGGTGTTTGGAATTTTCCACATAAAGCAGTCACAGTCAGTTCTGAGGCAATATTTCCATTCGCTGAACCCGCATCATGACGAGCAACACAAGTATAGTTACGACCATTGATACGTTGATCATAGCCGGATGGGTTGTAGCTACCGCTTGGGAGCATATCTGTCTCACATCCTCCACCGATAGCAACTGTATTTACAGGACATTGAGCAGTAACGGCATATTGCCCGACTTTTATATTTCCTTTCTGGGTGACTGTTTGAACATCAGTCATAATCTCACCTTGATAATTTGCTGGAGCATATTTCCCACACACCACAGTTGTCGTGAGTTTAGAAGCTATATTTCCATTCGCCGAACTCGCATCATGACGAGCAACACAAGTATAGTTACGACCATTGATGCGCTGATCATAGCCGGATGGGTTGTAGCTACCGCTTGGGAGCATATCTGTCTCACATCCACCTCAGAGAACAACAGTATTTGCAGGACATTGAGCAGTGACGGTATATTGTCCAATCTTTATGTTGCCTTGTTGGGTAACGATTTGAATATCTGAGATTCTATTTGGACAAACATTCGTCGAACCAGAAGTTGTTCCAGTTGTTGTTCCAGTTGTTGCAGAAGCGCTACGAGTACAAACAAAGAGATCCCAATCAAGATTTGGTGTTCCTGAGATTTTTGTTGCTGTATATCCGGTTGGACAACTTGTAGCATTGGTAATAGGATTCGGGTAATTTCATCCTGTTTTAAAACCATACATGCCTCCAAAGTACGTTGCCACACCACCTGTCGTACCTGATGAACAAGTCACAGATTGTCCTGTGACAGTTGCAGTTGCGGCTGCTCCAGAAGTACCTGTTCAAGAAAGTGTAATCGTATAGGTTCCAAGTGTCTCTGCTTTTGTGTATGAAATCGTCGCATCATTGCCAGTAATAGGAGCATATATGTCACCTCAGAGAACATAACCTGTGCCTGGTGAGTGGACAGTTTGATTATTGTAACCACAATTCGTTGCACCTGCTTGATTCTGTGTACAAAGATAACGGTAAGCAATAGAAGTAGTGATATTATTTATGGTCGCCGTCTGAATAGTAGAAGTTTCTGACTGAAGCTGTGCCAAATTAAAGAGATTTCTCGATGTAAACACACCAGTACTACCAACGTTGATAGTAGGAGCATTTTGAATTGCTTGTGTAGGGTTAGCCAAAAAGGTTTCTTTGCTCATGCTCGCACGAGCAATTACTTTTTCTGGATTGTAGATATAGAAAGTTTTTCAGTCAACAGTGTTTGCAGTAATAGGAAGCTTCGCAAGATATATATAATATTGTGTTGTATAAGCGACCCACTGTTCTGTATTTGCACCAGGCGCAGCAATAGTAGCAGTTGGGGCAGCAGTACAAGTGCCTGTACCACCAAAAGTAATACCAGTCACAGCTCATGAGGCGACCGTTGCTGTAGCGGTAACAGTTGATGGACAAGAGTTGCTCAGTGTAACTACAGGAGCAGTGGTATATCCAGTTCCTCCGCTGGTGATGGTCGCTTGGAGTTGATTACATGTAGCACTCGATGTACATGGACCAGATGAGAGTTTGTAACCATCATTACAGGTATACTGACAGAGTGATGGCGTATCAGCAACAGTCGTATTATCAGAAAACACAATTGTCTTGAGATAGTCTTTATCAAGTGGGAAAATAGGAGGATTTACCTCTGGTGCGTTTTGATAAGGCTGTTCCTGGGCTCATATAAATGACGCATGTGTCAGATCCGCTGCTGGATTCTCGAGACAAGCATACGTTGGTGCACAGGTTTTTGACTCCCACTCTGGATTCGCTTCATTCCAATTTATATTCTGGCATCCTTGTGGATAACGATGTTTTACAGTATCTCCATCTCCTCGAAGAAGAATTTGTTCGACACCACGACCAATGATAATACCATAACATTTACCATTTGTTACATCCTGAACAAAATGCTTCTTTTTGACACAGGCTTGTTGTTCATAACCCATATCGACATTGGCAAAAGCACCAAAGTTATAGACGATCGCCACTACGAGAAGTATGGTAGCAGACAAATAAATACGAGGAGACATAGAAAAAAAGTTAATATTTTATCGACCACCAACCAAGACAGTATAAAATGGAGCTTCTATATTATAAGGAGCTTCTGGATTTGTTGTTGCAAAACGCATACCGACATTATCCCAGAAACCAGTCGTTCTATCGAGCACCCACCATGGTGGTATGAGTCGGAGATTTCCATTATCAAAAAGCCACTTATTATCAATCGGATACTTTGATGAATCTTTCTGAGATTCATCATAAGCCATCTTGTAGAGAATATTGAATCGGCTGGTACGCATAAAATCATCACGCTCACGAAGGGTGGTTGCTATATACATCGGATTAGTACTGAGGACATCGAGTCGTGTGCCATCTTCACCAATGAAAATAATATATGGCATACCATAGGTAACAAAGAGAGAGGAAGCAAAACCCTCAATCGCATCAAATGAATCAGCATCCAAAAGTGCCGCACCAGAAGCACGATTAAACTCAAAGACCATAGCTTTGAGTTTGCCCTTATAAGGAATATTTCCATTCACAATTGATCCAAACGGAATGATATATTTGGTATACTGTGTTTTGATAGTAAAAGCTGTAGAACTGGTCTGCGCATCTTTACCAGTAATTGTTTTTGCAACAGTATCTATCTCATAGGTAGTGAGAGGACTGATGAGTGTAAAGTTTCTCTCAAATTTTTGTACCGAGAAAGATTTGCGAATGTTATCATCGATTTCAATTTTCTTTACATCAATCATTGTTGACTCCGTTGATGCACGGAGACGAAGAACAGAAGGCGATTGAGTCTGAAAATTGAGTGTATATTTTCCTTGATTATCTGTCGTGGTAAAATGTTTAGTACCGAGAACTTCCACCGTGACACCAGAAAGTGCCTTCCCTTTCGGATCTGTAACAACTCCAGAAACAGATGCTTCAACAATAGCAGCAGTACATGTCTCAGGATAGAGCTTGCAAAGCTCTCACTCGAGAGTAGACTTTATGACAAAATCTCCTTCCAAGCCTGCGAGGTAGATATACGCACGAATCAGATTGAGAGATCGATCACCCCCCTTATATGCCTTTATGAGCTTCTCACGTTCTGTGAGATATTTTGTTTCTTCACCTGGATCCGTGAAGCCATCGAGACGAAAATTGGAAATATAGTTGAGATCAAGCTGGAGAGATTGATCGAACGAAGAAGTCTGAGAAAGCTCAGGATCGAGAGGAACAAATTCTGTTTTTTTCTCACCAAAAAACTGACACGAAGAGAGCGTAAAGAGAATGAGAACGCTCGATAAAATTTTTCGATTCATAAAATAAAAAGAATTAATGTTCTAATTTTATGAAAAAAAACAGAAATTGATGCGGAAAACTCAGGAAATATATTGACAAAAACCTATTACAAATCAAATAGTTTTTGTCGTGTTATTTTTTAAAGAAGAAAAACGGAAAAATATACTACTCTACGAAGAAAAATGAGTCTTGTAAAAATGCTCCTTTTTATGGGTATAGAGACTATCTTGTCTGACAAGCTTCAAGTATTCTTCTGGGAAAATAAAATATTTCAAAGCTTCTTCGAGATAAATAGTATTCTGACTCCCCTTTGCAAATAGGAGATATTTATCTGCATCATTCATAATCAGACTCTTGATATACTCTCCTGCTACACGAGAATCAAGCGTAAAAAATGTACGCTCACGCCAATGACTATCAATCATCGGTTGAATAATCTCCATGCAAACGGCACCAACAAAGATATAATAATCGACTGGGAGTCGCTTAAGTGCGAGCCAGAGCTCTTCATGACGAAGCGTCTCAAGTGCACCGAGTTCACGCATATCACCGATGAGAGCAATGGTCTTTCGTCCATCTTTTTGTGCGAGACGGACAAGCATCTCTACACCAGCGACAATCGGCTCAAATCATCCGTTATAGGTACCATCAATCACGAGGCTTTCATTGAGCCCACGGAGAACATTTCATCTAGCATGTGGGAGATGAATATGTCGAAGGTACGAGATAATATCGAGTGGTATAATGCCCGCTTCACGAGCCACCAAAAAAGCACCAACGAGTATACCTGCATGGTGTTCTCAGAGTATCGGCGAAACAAGATGATATTGTTGTCCTTGGAAAGAAAAATCTATCTCCAGACCATCCGGATGTTCAACAATATTCTCAAATACCAAATCGCTCATATCAGGATTTTTCCCATACCACGTCTGACATGAAAAATCCGACTGATGAGGATCGTCTGCATTTCCTATGGCGAGAGTTTTTTTATGTTTTCTGCGAAGCAGTTTTTGCTTCTCAGCGTAATAGAGTTCGATACTTCAGAATCACTCAATATGTGATGGGGAGAGCTTGGTAAAGAGTGCAATATCTGGCTCAGTAATATCTATCTGGATATCCATCTCTCCCCTGTGATCGACACCATATTCGAGGACGAGCATCCGAGGATAGCGTGGATTCAGAATAGTCCATAATGCAGAAAAAAACATACCAATCCAAGCCAAGAAATTCTTACCGCCACTACGAATACGCAGAACAGCAAAAGGGAAACCCCATTCGCCATTATAATTTCATTCTGGGGTCCACACATCACGACCAGCGCGATGCAGTATCTCAAAAATCACATGGCGCGCTGTCGTCTTACCAAATGAACCAGTAATTCCGATGACGAGGGGCTTGTGCCTGAAAATACAAATACGGGCGAGGAGACAGAATATTTTTTGAATCAGTTTTTTCATACAAAAATTATAGAGAATTCATGAAATTATCCAGGTATTCTTCTAGAAAAAAGGGTTGATTCTATTCGTCATTCGTAATTGACGCCTGAAGATTTCAGATTGCTTACACCCCCCACTGACACACAGGCCAATAGTGGTTATTATTTTGTTGTGTATCAGTACGACATTCACACGGAACATCATACGTGTCAGGATCGGTAAGATGATTGATTTTGCAGCTGAGATACGAAAGAATATTGCTCGACATAACACTCGCAGTCGCACCAGGCTCATCGAGAGCTTTTTCTACTATGTAGGTGAATACATGAGGGAGTCATTTATTATAGGTCACATATTTTTGTGTTGCTACATACCAATCTCCAACAGTCATCTCAAATTCACCAGTTTTACTATCTATCTGAGCTTTTGGTTCCTTGAGGAGTTCGAGCTGAGATGGAAGATAATATTCGTAGTTATCAAAGAATGTTTTCTGTGCTTTCGCTGTCGCGAGATACTGCATAAATTTTATAACAGGATCATTTGATGGTTTTTCTTTGTTACGATTGATACCGTATTTTGTCATAGCAAAATACATATAACGTGCCATGTTGATCTGTTTTTTTGCCTCTTCTTCTACCTGGGGAATCGTCGTCCAGCGAATATTTTTTTCAAAGACATTTTCATAGGCTTTGTCTTTCTTAGCTCGCTTGATAGCGAGAAGAATATCTCTCTCTGTCGAAGGATATCCAACAAGTGTAGCTACTTTACCACGTGCAAAAAGATCAGCATTTGTGAGTGTGGCCTGATAGGCGTCTCGATATTGTGAGAGATTATTAGGTTCGAGTCGGTATTCCAAAATAGTTTCGAGCGTTGAACGTGATTCGACAGAATCGATAGTCTCATAAGAATTAAATTGTTCACCCTTGTACTGCATAGTCAAAAATGGAAACATATCAGCACTAATAGGTGTTGCTCGACCATATCCGAGCGAGATGGCAGGAACTTTGTTTGTCTTCGCATCATCAGAGAGTTGGCCCATGATTTTATCCCAAAACTCCGGTGTTGTCGGGAGAAGTTCACGATTATAATATATACCAAGTGGCTCAAAACCAACAGGTACGCCTCGGAGACCACGGACAATCTGATTAGCTCATTCTACTTTTTGCTTTTCTTCAAAAACGAGCTCATCAATGAAGAGTGGGTGAAATCGATTTTCGAAATCATCGAGCGGAATAATATTTTCTCCAAGGGAGACAATATATGGATCGAGATAAAGATGGCCTCCATGATTTGGAACGAGAACCACATCTGGAGAAACTCATGCCTGGACAGCTCGTGGGAAAATATCGAGGAAGTCTTCATACGAAGCAAAATCACGAACCTTGAGCTTCATATCACTTCTATCTACGTAATCATTGAACCCTTTGTTGAGAGCTTCAAAAAGTGTTGCTGGCATATTCACAGTCCAGATAACCACTTCTTTTGTTTCTGGTCTAAATCCTTTTCCAGTATCCTTCTTCCCAACACCGGAGAGCATCAAAATACCAACAAGCACGACCAAAAAACAAAGTGCTATAATAGCGACAAAAACGAGTTTACGTTTGTTTGGTGTTGGAAGTGGAAGAGTATCAGCCATGGAATGGATTATTTATGCGCAATTTTTGGATTTTTACCAGCCAAAACAAGGCCAATATCAAAAGTATAACTTGTTTTTCCTGTTGGTTTTTCAGCTCATTCAGTACGACTCAAGACATCATATTTACCACTAGGAGCCTCGAGATCGAATTGATCACCCTCCACAACTACACTAAGAGAACCACCGTTTAATTCAACAGAAGTAATTGTTGGATTTTTGAAAATCCTATTTGGACTCTGGTCGTCAGTCCATATCTCCCATTCTTTAGGACCAAAATTAATATCAGAAACTGGTCTTCCTATATTATGAGAGACTTTGAGTTTGGTATTTTCATCAGTAATAATCTGAGTATGAGATCCTATAATCTGGGAAATAAAATCCTCGAGAGAAATAGCGCCATTTTTTAATCCTTCTTCGAGACGTCGCATCTTGGCACGACCAAGAATCAAACTCTGTCGTTCTTCGGAGGTAATATTTTTGAGATCTGATCGAGCATCATAATATTCTTGAGCAGCGAGAATATTGTCCTCACCTGGTTGAACTGCGGTCATAAGCGCTTCGACACGATCATGTGTTTTTGTTACAGTTGGTTTACAAGCTGAAAGAGCAAGTGATGCCGCTAAACCAGCGCTGAGAATATGTTTCATTTTCATAGAAAAAAGGATTACACAGATATAGTACCCTATTTACCCCGAAAAATCAAATCTAAATCACCTTTTTACCAAGATATGGCACGAGAACATCTGGTACCTTCACAGATCCATCTTCATTTTGATAGTTTTCGAGGATGGCAATCAGTGCTCGTCCGCATGCGAATGCGGTTGCATCGTTAGTGTGGATGAGCTCCAGTTCACCATTTTCACGACGGACACGAGTCTGGAGACGACGTGCCTGATAGTCGGTCATATAGTCCGCTGTATGAGTCTCACGGTATTTTCCTTGTCCTGGGAGCCATGCCTCGATATCTGAGCCCTTCGCATTAGGTTTTCCGATATCAAACGTACATTTTTGGAGCTTTCGGTATGGTATTTGGAGTTGTTGCATGAGGTATTCTTGAATACCAGAGAAGAGGAGGTGTTCTTCATGTGAAGTCTCAGCACAAGAGAAACTCTCCATCTCGAGTTTATCGAATTGGTGCATGCGGATAATGCCTTCCATATCCTTACCATATGTTCACGCTTCGCCACGGAAAGATGTCGCATACCCGATGTACCTGACTGGCATATCTTTTTCTGAAAAGATTTCATTCGCATGCATAGAACCGAGCACGTGCTCAGCACTTCCCTGCAGCCAGAGGTCTTGTCCCTCGATTTTGTAGCGGTCTTCACGAGGCTCAAGTCTGTCCATCGCATCATACGGTTCAGTACGAATCATGTATGGTGGAAGAACGGGCGTAAAAGGCTTTGAAGAGACTTTGAGACCGAGGTCAATGATGATTTTTTTGAGTGTTTCTTCACTTGTGAGCGTATTCATCACAAACTGAATCAATGCAAATTGGAGCATCACAAGATCGCCCATGAGGTACGCAAAACGAGAACCAGCGACATTGGCAGCACGTTCTTTATCTATCCAGCCATGAAGAGCAGCGATTTGAGCATGGTCACGAGGCTTGAAAGAAAATTCTGGGATTTTTCCCCATTCTCGGACGACCACATTTTCTTCTTCAGTATGACCAACGGGTGTATCTTGAGTTGGAATATTTGGGATTTTTTTGAGAAGAGTCGTGTGCTCTATCTCGATTTCTTCATACGATTTTTCGAGAGTTTGGAGATCTTCTTTGAGTTTTTTTGCTTGTTCCAGAACAGCAGAATCAGGCTTCCCTTTGCCCATAGAAGCAGAGAGCTCATTACGCTTTGCACGGAGTGTTTCGACTTCTTGCTGGAGCGTTTTTTTCTTATCATCGAGAGCGAGAAAAGCATCAAAATCGATATTCGTACTTTTATTTTTTATCGCTGCACGGACGATATCAGGATTTTCACGGATAAATTGAAGAGAGAGCATAAACAATGA
>CAZRUI010000030.1:0-10046 GCA_964603225.1 uncultured Candidatus Peribacteria bacterium
CAGCCGCCATTCTTGTCTGCCCAGTCAGCGAGCTGGGACGCGACGATGAATACTTCATTGCGTGTAATAGCGCTATTCGCACGGAATCGTGCCCATGATTTTGTTGTTATGCCATTTTGGAGAGCTTTTTGGTGAATAGCACGTGCCGCATCCTGGCTGTCATCAGGTTTCATACAGACACCACGCATGAGGAGTGCGTAGGCCTCTATACGAGATATGTTTTTCGTCGGTTCAAATGCTCCATTATTTGGGAAAATGAGATTATTATCGAGACCTGTTTGGACAACAGCAACTGTTTCCTGGCTATTGCCTGTAGTTGTAATATCTTTGTAGGTATCATCATAGTCTGTTGCTGCTGATTTAGGTCCATGGAGCATATTGACAGCGATGTTCAGGACTTCTATACGAGAGATTCTCTTGCTCTGTGGTTGATCCTTGCTGATAAACCCTTCGCAGATCATATTTTCTCTATATTGAAAAGTATTTTCGAGAGGTTTTGTCAGAGGACAGAGGCGATAACTGCATTTTCAGCCATCTCAATGATTCGGATTACTAGTAACTATTTTAATATTTTTTAAATTTCATAAATTATTTTTATTTGGTATGACAAGCACATTGTTATTGAGACCATATTTTCACCTTATATCTGCAGATATTATTTTCTCTACACTGAGGTCCGGAGCATCTTCACCAGAGCCAATTACATAGGTTCAAACAAGTAAGTTTTTGTTTACAATTTGTTTTAAAGGTATTGATACTTTATTGTTAAGGAGAAGTGTTAAAACACTTCATTCATCAAGAACCTGATTAAAAAGGGCCTCTATTTGTATCAAATCACCCTCTTTATAAGTTCCATCAGGTACTTTGGTAGAGATATTAGTCAATAGAGGCGGGGTTGCTCTTATGTAATCAAATGATTTATCACCTTGTGAATAAAGATAAAGCGTATCTCCAAAAAATATACCTCCTGTCGTTCTTTGGCCAATATTTATTGTCTTAAATGGGGAGTCCTTTTGCGTATCAATAATGGATAAGGTATTTTCGTTGATGCTATATAAAAAAGGGGGTTTAAATAAAAGCATATTTGGCCTATCATTTATTTCTAGGGTTTTAATAACATCCTTTGTTGTTGTACTGATAACGGAAATAGTTTTATCATCACTATTAGCAACATAAATTTTATCTCAGACTAGTACAATTGAGTTTGGGTTCTTTCCTACAGAAATATTCGCTCTTCATACTCCCGCAAAAACATTTTCGTAGCTCTTAATGTTAGTGATACTTATATCATTGCTTAAATTATTTAGAGTAAAAAGAAAATCCCCATATTTTACAGAGTCTATTGGGCCCAACCCTACTGGAAAATTTCGTATAATGGTATTTGTTCTTGTATCAAGAACCGAAATAGAATTAGAAGTCTTATGATGAATAAAGATCTTGTTATCAAAAACAAAGAGAGAGCGACTAGCCGAGCCAGAACGGGTATATATAGTTTTTACATTGAGATCCGTTGTTGGATTAATGAGAGATAACGAATCATCAAAATTATTAACATACACATAACTCCCGACGCCTATAGATGAAATAGAACTATTTCATACACCTGAGGTGGTTTTTATTTTGTTCGTAATGGGATCTATAATCGTGACATTTGTACTTCATGCATGCTGTATGTATATCTTATTTCGAAAAATACTTGCATACACAGGCTGATCTGCAACAGAGATAGTTATATCTACTTTGTTCGTTTTTGTATTAAAAACATATATCTCATCATTTTCTTGTGATAGTATGTATATATTTGTACCAAATGAGACAGAAAAAACCGGAGCACCTGGAAGACTGATGCGCTGAGAATCATCTAAAGAAAATACAGTTAAAGAAAAAAGAGACAGAAAAATGAATATTTTTCGTAAAAAAGATAGCATATTTATTGATTCAAAATATCTATTTCTTTTTGATAGAGAGATGAATTGGGAGGATAAATTATTTTGGCTTTATTCCAGGCCTTTATAGCTGCTTCCTTATTGCCAATTCTACCCATATAAGAAGCATAAGAAATGACGATATTGAGATGATAGTTAGTGGCCCTAAGTGCATCATCGTATATTTTTTCTATCACTTTATTATTACCTTGATGGATATCTTTCTCGAGCTCGATTCTATTAAGCCAGATATTTGGATTGGTTGGATCCTGCTTGATTCACTGTCGCACATAATTTATGCCTGCTTTCTTGTCTCAAATACTAAAAATAAGAGATCCGTACGCATTGAGAAGCTCAGCAGTAGGGTATTTGAGTAATACGGTTTCTAGAGATTCTTTTGCCTTTTCATTATTACCCAGAAGCTCATAATACGAATAGAGTGAAAAAAGTGTTCCGGAAAAAACATCTTTTTCTGTCTTTTCATCAAATTTCTGTTTACTTTTTTCTAGTTCAGCAATCTTTTTTTCTATTTGTATCCTTTGATCTCAATTCAGCATTGTTTTAGTCTCCGCCATTGGTTGTGTGGATGTATATGGAACAAATTTTTTAGGAAGAGCATTGTAGTACCAATAAAATATTCCTCACAGAACAAATATAACAATAGAAAGAATTATTTTTTTCATAAGGGAATTGTATTCGCGAACACAAAAAAACAACCCCCCTTTCGGGGGGTTGTTTTCGACTTCATGTCTAACTAGGTTTTAATTAGTTATTCCATGACTGAGCTGAGAGGTTGAGGTTAAGAACCTTGTAACCATTGATCCAGTCAGAAGAAGAGCTTGCACCAACAGCAGCAGAGTGTGTTGTAGAGCTGTTATCAGACCAGATGAAGTTAGCATCAGTAGCACCAGCTTGCGCTGTAGTAGCTGAAGTATAAACATCAATGATTCCATCGCTGTCACCCGCATTGAGGTAGACGCTAGAACCGTTGTGTGATGTGTCACCAGAGAGGTAGACACTTACTGTATCATCATCAGATGGAGCAGTGAATCCAGATGGAGTAGCCTTGAGGACGTAAGTCTTCTCACCACCAGCTGTGATTGTGCTTTCGAGAGCAGAAGCCCAAACGATCTTGATCGCTGTGCTAGCTTCTACGACACCTGTAGAATCTTCAACATCATTACCTGATTCATCGAGGATATTAACACTTGATGTTACATCTACACCATTCTCGTAGAGTTTGAGAGATTCAAGCTCGAGAGTGTTAGCTGTACCAACATTGTCAGTCCATCCGATTGGGAGGGTGAGTTGTTTGAGAGATACAGAACCAGAAGCATTAGCTGCTACCTTGAAGCTATAGATATCCATTTCCTGACCGTTGACGAGAGCACCTGTGAGGTTATTTCGTGTAACAGTTGGGATTGTCTTGTAGACATAGAGTTCGTTAGCATCGATATCAGTTAAGCTAGGAGTTGTAGTACCTGCAGAGTCTTGGTATCGTATACGGTCAACCTGAGCCTTGACATTCTGCTGAGATGTACCAGCACCAGTACCGATAGTGTTAAGAGCAAACTTAACAGTAAGTACCTTAGTAGTATTTGCAGGGATAGACCAGTTAAGACCTGTGAATGAAGCCATATTGTTTGAACCAGAATCAGCATCACTACCTGTGAAACCGAGAGATCCTACAAGTGTAGCACCATCGTAGAGCTTGATCATTGTTACAGCTGAAGCAGCTGTAGCAGTAGGAACAGATACATCGATTTCTTTGAGAGTGAATGTATCATTTGAGGCTTGGAACTTGTATGCACCAGCAGTAACTTCTTGGTTACCAGCAACAATCTGATTGAGCGGAGCTGAACCATCAAGAGATACTGTAAGTGTACCAGAACCGTAAGCAATTGTCTGGCCATCAACAGCAGAAGTAGTAACAGATGAACCAGAGATTGCAGAGTTACCTGATACAGTAGCTGTAGCTTTTACGCTATCAGTAGCTGTGATACCTCCTGAGAGGATGTTACCCCAGAGCTCTACTGTAACTGATGTTCCTTTTGGAATTGTGACAGCAGGGATAGAGAATGTATTGCTTGTAGCAGATACTGATGGGTAGATAGTAGATACTGCATTACCAACCTTGACCTGTACGTTTGTAAGATCAGATTCGTTAAATGTTGTACCAGAAACTTCTGTGATATCAACAGAAACAGTGTTTACATTGAGATCTTCAGCTGTACCAGCAGTGAGATTCCATGAAGCAAGCTTGTAGTTTGTTTGTGGAATATTGATTGTCTGGTTAGCGTAAGAAGGATTTTTGAGGAGAGTAGCTGAAGCTGTCTTCACAGTCATAGTCTGACCGAGGACGATAGCAGCAGGAACAGAAGTGTAGCCAAGAGAGTCTTGACGAACTGCATTTGAAGAACCAACAGCGATAACACCGAAGATTGTATCATTAGCAGAAACACTGTTTGTACCGTCGTTATCATAGATATCAGCACGTACTTCAACAGTTGCTGTTTGACCAGCAGGAACAACGTAGTTGAGTGTAAATGAAGTACCTGTACCAGAAGTATCAGAACCATCACAGTCAGCATCGCTGTCTGTGTCACAAGTAACGAGAGTAGCGGTAGAACCGTACTGTACACCGTTAACGAGAACACGACCATTTCGGAGAGAATCAATAGCAGCATCAGAAGATCCGAATGCAGCTTTGAGTGTTTCAATCTTGATAGCTTCACCAAATGCTTGTGCTGTGAATTTACCGATGAGAACATCAGTAGCATCAGCAGTTACATCACCAGATGCAGCAGATGTGTCCTTCTGAATAGTCATAGAACCACCTGATGAACCAGAGATAGTCATAGCAGTACCAGATACCCAAGGAGTAGAAGTAGGAGTGATGTTAACACCATAGTCCTTATCTACGAGATCGATATCAGCAGCTTGACGGAGAGAGAGTTGGATAGTTCGAGATGAACCAGATACTACATCAGCATCTACACGTACGAGACGTGAACCAGCAGCGAGAAGAGCAGGAGCATTTGAGAGATCAAATGTTACATAGCTATTTACATCCATGCTAGGAACAACTGAACCTACCTGAACACCGTTCACGTAGAGTTTGAAGTTCTGAATAGAGTTTGCTGGAGCAGAACCAACCTGACGGAATGCGATTCTCTTGAGGTATACATCACGTTGTGTAACAGTGAGTGTAGACTGCCAGAGAGTTTGAGCAGCGCCTGGATTGATAGTAGAACCAGAAGGAGTAACTGTACCAGCAGAAACTGCAGCAAGAGTAGCTGTAGCAATTGATTGTACATTACCAGAGAGATTAGCAGAAGCGAGTGCACCAGCACCAACTTTGAATCCTGTAATCTTAACACCTACTGTTTGACCAGCTGTAGAGCCAGCAATATCTGATTTAACAGTAATGACTTTAGAGCCAGAAACTGTGAAGATACCAGCAGGATTAGAGAATGTGATAACGCCTCCGTTTGTTACTGAAGCAGCATCTGTCAAGCGAGTAGCCCCGTCGAAGAGGTAAACGTTTGAGAGTGTTGAGTCAGCAGAGACACCGATTCTCTGGAGATTAACAGCAGTAACTGCACCATTACCAGTGAAAGTAATCTTAGCAAGTTCAGCAGTAGCTTGACCAGCAACAAGAGTACCATTTGGTTGAGCAGCACCGATAGATACAGAAACACCACCACTAGTGTTTCCAGTACCAGGATTAGGACAGATCCGAAGGTAATCACAGAGTTCTGTTTCAGCAGCATCGAGACCGCGAACTACGTATTGGAAGAATTCTCCACGAGTAGCATCAGCTGTAGCGTTGAAACCAGCAGCAGAAGTGATAAGGCCGTTATCTACACCAAGTTGGATAAGACCAGCTTGTGTCTGAGAACCAGCAGGAACGAGACCAGCAGCACGGAGAGCGAAGACGAGAGCTTCGTAATGTGTGAGGTTGTCCTTAGGACGGAATGTAGCCTTAGCAGCATTAGTGAGACCAGCAGCAGCAGCGAGTTCCGCAGCGCGGCATACCCAACCTGAAGCAGCAGTAACATCACTAAATTTGTTCTGACATACATAAGAGCTAAGTGGTGTGGTAAGAATACCAAGTACATTAGCAGCTGTACCTACAGCTTCTTGACGAAGGAGGTTATCAGCAAGTCGATAAGCAGCTGGATTAGCTGACTGATCAACGATAAAACCAGAAGCAGCGAGCTTGTCGGTAGCAGCTTGAGCTGTATATGTTACAGCAAAAGTAGCAGGCACCATAGAAGTGGTGATTCCGACGAGAGCGAGAACTGCGACTATTTGTCGTAGAATCGAACGCATAGAAAAAAAATAAAAATATAGAATTGAACACGGACACCTGAGAGCTTACAAGAATGACGGATGAAGAATGAGAGTCACGCAAAGCGTAGAAAAAGTTGTGGTGAGCTTTATCTCATCATTATTCATTATTCATTAAACATTATTCATTAATGTAAGTCATACCCTCTTCGATCTACAAACCGAGTAGAACGACATATGTTTGACACTGTCATAGACAGATAAAACATGTCGAGAACCAAGTAGGAGGGAGTACGAGGGAGATGTACGCGAACAATCGTGCGAAGATATTATGCTCTTATTATTGCTTTGCAAGTGGTAGACACCCTATTTCACAGAGTCTTCACATTATGAAGAGTTCTTCACAGAGTTTTTATTCCTCTGTTTTATTGATTATAGAGAGCAAATCTGAGGATAATCTCTCAGGGGTAAAATAGTCTCTGTGATGAGAAAAATTCACATTCGACATCTTTTTTGGAAAAGTTTTTTTATCCAGGTACGAGCATATCGTAGCGTAAAGCTCTTCTTCTGACTCGACAAGATATCAGACAGGTTCGTCTGACACATTCGTCACGATCGTCTCACGTGCGCCAGCCCTGTCGAGAATAATGGTCGGAAATCCAGCTATCTGGGACTCGAGAGGTGCCATACCAAAGCCATCAATCTCGGAACAGTAGACACCTACGACATGGCCATATTTCCCTGTCAAAAGTGCTCTAAAAGTTGTCTCTCGTTCAAACGATTGTACCTCTATCCCATGTTTTCGAAGTTCTGATTCGAGAGAACCTGTCCCAAATACAATTAAAGATACATTTGATTTGCTTTCTCTCAATCTCTGAAAGACACGAACAATCATATCAATGCCTTTCCCCGCCTCCAATCGACCATGTGTGAACAGAGTCAGAGTATCGCCATCTTCTTCATTCTTCATTCTTCATTCTTCATTCTTCATTTGAATAATCGGATGGATGACTTTTGATTCTCGGCCACAATAATTCTCTACTTTTCCCCCTATAAAATGGCTCGTGCTGATCATTTGATCAATATTTGGGACGATAAAGAGACGTTCAAATAAACCTTTCCAGTATTGAGATGTACAAAGTACAGAATACAAAGTACAAAATAGAGGATTTTTTTTTGCATCAGCTCTTTCTTCACTCTGTCCTTTGTACCTTGTCCTTTGTCCTTCTATAAGATACCAAGGAATATGATGATGCCACCAAATGGTCGCTATACGTGGCACAAAAAGCTTTGTCAGAGCGGCTACTATCTGCATCGGAGGATTATTGGCGATGATGATGTCGACATGTCGAAGTTCCCAGGCGAGAGTGATGATTATGGTGAGCTTTCTGAGTGGAAAAAATCCTATATTTTTTCCTGTTTGCCAGACTCGTATATCGAGACCTTTTTGGAGATCAGGAAAACACGTACCACTTTTTTCAAAAGTATACATCTTCACTGTGTGCCCTTGTTTTTGAAGAGCTTGAGCCGTCTGAAGAGCCATCTGTATGGCTCCTCCGAGCTTCACACACTGAGGATGAAGTATGGCAATATGAGACATATTTTTACTTACTGATTATTATTTCTTGATAAATGTACCGTAATAATAGGAGTATATATTATATACCTTCAAAATCAAAGTGTTTCTTTCTCCGTCACTCCCGTGAAGACGGGAGTCTAGGCCTGGATACCCGCCTTCGCGGGTATGACGAAACAAGCTCTAAAATAACTCGTGAGATAAATCTTCCCATTGAGGATTTCTCTCTTCAATCAAACGAATTTTCCAAGCCCGATTCCATTTCTTTATCTGCTTTTCTCGTGTTATTGCCTCATCCATAGTTTCACGTATCTCATAGTAGACCAAATTCGCCACTCCATATTCACTTGTGAATCATTCAAATGTACCATTTTTGTGATGATACACTCGTGCTATGAGATTGCTTGTCACTCAAACATAGAGCGTTCCATTTCTATCGCTTGCCATGATATATGTGCAGGGAATTTTATCTATTCTATACATAGATTTATAGTAATCTATTGTATATATTTTTCAAAAACTATTTTCGGGCCTAGATTCCCGCCTGCGCGGGAATGACGTAAACGATGCTTATTTTTCTCTACTCCAAAACACTTTTCCAATGAGCACGGACATGATTGACGTCTTTTTGGATTTGCTGCTTGAGCTCATCGAGTGAGTTAAAACGTCGATTATCACGGATAATATCCATGATATCTATATGAATCATCTGACCATAGATATCTCCTTCAAAATCGATGATATGTACTTCGAAATGTCATTTTTTTACTTGATATGAACCAGCTCCGAGATAGATCCGCCCATCGAGCGTCACACGACAGGTAAATGTTTTGTCAGGAACAAGACCATTCTCCATGCGGATATTGGCTGTAGGAAATCCAAGTGTATGACCCACGCCATCCCCGTGGATTACTTCTCCGGAGATAGGTGCGAAATCAACGAGTGGAATTGCAGCACGTCGTAGGAGTTCTTCTCTCTCGCCTCTTTTGAGCTCACGATAGGCACCATCTGGCATATCTCCGAGGAGAATATGCTCGATACGTATACGCTTGAGTTTCTTGACCTGGTGTCCACAGGCCTCTACCATACGACGAATCTGTCTGTTTTTTCCTTCTGTGAGGGTAATGCGAAATGTATCAGAGCTAATACGTCTGATTTCGGCGGGCTGTGTCTGGACAAATTTCTTTGAAACAGGTGTATTTTTAGGTGCAAATTTTGGTTTTGGCGAAGGTGTCGATCGTGTCGAAGTTCTCGGACCTTCTGTTATGGTATAGCGCATTCCTCGTGACATTTGTTCGAGTGATCGATCATCTATTTTCCCATAGGTAGTGACGACATATTCTTTTTCATGTTCGAATGATGGATGAAGAAGTCTATGTGTCACACGTCCATCGTTTGTGAGGAGTATCAGACCACTTGAATCCTTGTCGAGACGTCCTATAGGAAAAACACGTGTTGGTATGTCGATAATGTCGATAATACTCTTACCGTCTCTCTGGGCTGATGTCGTCTCGATACCACGAGGCTTGTTCATGGCATAGTAGACAAGACTCTCACTTCGATTGACGAGTTTGCCAGAAAACTCTACTTTATCCTTTTCTGGATCAATAGATTGTCCTATTTGCGCCACCGTTCCATTCACGATGACTTCGCCATTTTTGATGGCTTCTTCGGCATGCCTGCGTGAGCAGACACCACACTCGGAGAGATATTTTTGGAGTCGGAGCATAAAATTGAAATGATAAATGACGAATGAAAAATGAATAATGCAGGAATTTCTTATAAGGACGATTCAGTGGTAAGTTTTATTTTTGTTAGTATACGAAGAATTTCTTCGCATTGGTTTTTTTGTCTAGAAACATCGAGATTTGTTATGTGTGAATCTTCTAAAAGCTCAAGCCAGTATGCTGTTTCTCTTGCTTCTTTGTAGGCTATACATATTTTCGCATAAAAATCTTTCTTTGACTGTCAGCCGTCTGCTTCGCGCACATTTGCTCCTATGCTTGTAGCACTGCGGAGAAGTTGACCAGATAATACATATTCTTTTTGTCTTTGAAGCTCTATATAGAGAGAAATACATGAGAGTGCAAATTCTTTGGTTTTATCAATGATAAGATTTTCTTTCATAAAAATAAATTATTATAAATCCGTCATTCTTCATTAGTCATTCTTCATTAGTCATCTGACAATCTCTATAAATTCTTCTGGCGTATAAATTTTCCCTTCCCACGTAAGAATCTTGTCATCTACTC
>CAZRUI010000031.1:0-9993 GCA_964603225.1 uncultured Candidatus Peribacteria bacterium
AATTCTTCTGGCGTATAAATTTTCCCTTCCCACGTAAGAATCTTGTCATCTACTCTGCCCTCGAGAGTGAATCCGGCAGCTTTTTTATGACCACCGCCTCCCAGTTTTTTTGCCAATTCATTGACATCAAGAGAGTCTTTTCTTGTACGAAAAGAGCCTTTTATTTCATTTCATTTTTGCATCAGGACACACGCGATGTCGACGTTCGCCAAACCACTGAGATACCCTATGATATGCGATTTGAGATGGCTATTATTCTCTGTTTGTGGGAAGAAAAGACAGGCAATATTTCACTTTTGGACGATTGATAAAAGCCCTTTTCCAAGATTATGGAGATACTCGAGGCTATGATTTCCAAAGACAGTATTGACGATGACATCCTGTTGGGCACCTTTACTCATCAAAAATGCTGCCGTTTCAAAGGCATGTTGATTACTGTTTCTATGAATAAATCCTCCTGTATCTGTATAGATTCAGAGCAGAAGGGCTGTGGCAGCTTGAGGAGTAACAGTCCAATTCAGTGTGCGAGCTATATCTGTCAGGATAATCGTCGTCGAAGCGGCTGATACATCTCTGTACCCATCAATACTGTCTACTTGGTGTTCGTGATGGTCGATAGTGATCACTTCTTGGGTCGGATACTCCTCTGGAGCCAGAGCTGTACGAGAGAGTGGAGAGGCATCCATAAAGAGGACGAGGTCCGTATCTCACGGTATCTTCTCTGTCGTTTCTGCAGAAAGTATCCATGACACATGATTGTCTACTTGTGCCTCTGGTGGTACAACCAGAGAAATATGGAGACCTGTGTAATTCGCTTTGAGAAGTTCATACATTCCTACGAGAGAACCATAGGCATCTCCGTCGGGTGCTTTATGAGCTATGAGGGCAATTTTGGTTATTTCGCGTAGTTTTGTGTCTAGAAATGTTGAAAAGGTTTGCAAGGTGTACATAGAACCAAATATAGGAAAAAACTCAGGAAAGGCAAAATAAAGAGGTCTTTATTAGACCTCTTTATTTATTTTTAGCAATTAATCTCTACGGTGTGTTGGTTGATTTTTATTTTTAGCAACAAAGAACCACCAAGTATTGAGAAGCGCTATGAGAGCGAGGAGAGTCCAGAGAAGGGTATATGAATTTTCTTCTGGGATAACTCATCCGCCGGCATCAAGTGTTGGATCGACAGTTGGAGTAGTTTCTTCAACTACTGGAGTTTCCTCAGGTGTACCAGCACCACCGATATCGAGTGTGGCATCAGCAGGATTAAATGCTGGACCAGTTGTACCACCTGTTGGTGTTCCTGTACCACCACCTGTTACTGGGGCTGTAGGCGTAGGGGTCGGAGTAGGACTTGGATTATTTTCCTCTGGATTTGCTTGTGGGGTTATATTCTCTGTTGGTGTCGTTGGTGTGGATTCTGGAGTAGGAGTTGTCTCTGGAGTTGTTGGGGTTGGAGTTGTAGGAGTAGGGGTCGTTGAGTCTGAATTACCACCTATTTTTTCCTCAATATATGGACCTCCGCCACCGACACTGCCCGATCTTTCTTGGCTACTTCCTGTTGTAAAATATTCTCCTGGGCTTATGGTTTTATTACCTGCTAAATCTTCTGAAATAACGCGATAATAATATTTTTTATTTTCTGTAAGGCTAGAAATTATGATACTATGATTCGTAACAAAACTTGAATAAGTAGGTGAAAAACTTCAATAAGAATCATTCTCCCCATATTCAACTTGCGAGTTAGTATTCTCATTGGTAAGCCACGAAATATCTGCTGAATTAATAGCAGGCGCTCAGGAAGATATACTAGAAATAATTGGCGCAACAGTATCAATAGTCACACTTGAACTATCCGTTGTAGCCGTTACTTGAGTCGCATTATTTCCGACAATATCAGTAAAATCAATTGTTATAGCTGCTGTTCCTTGTGTCTCGGCAGCGGTGAGGGTATATGTGGCGGTATAATCATTTCCACTCACGTTCGTAACAGTTGCTGTCTTGCCAGCAATGGTTGCTGTTGGTGTATTAACTGGTTCAGAAGTGGTAAATGAGATGGTGATTGTATTTCCCTCTTTTGCAAGAGAAGTATTTGCGTTATCAGAAGTGACAACAACACTTGTAGCGGTTGGAGCGATGGTGTCCTGAACTGTGACATTAAATGAAGCGTTTGCTACATTTGAAGCTAAATCTGTTGCATTACAGAGAACTGCCGTAAGACCATAAGAAAATGCACTGCCAGAGGCTGGGCTACAAAGTACGGCAACTGAGCCATCAACGTCATCGTTTGCTGTTGGATTTGTATAGGTAACTGTTGCAGCTGCATTCCCTACCTGCTCAACAACGATATCCGATGGAATACCAGAAATAACTGGTGCTGTTACATCTGAGACATTGACTGTCCGAGAAGCAGTTGTTGCTGCATTTCCGTGAGCATCTGTGACATTATAGGTAACAATATAAGCACCTGGGGTTGCAGTGTTTACAACGGCTCAACCAACTGTGACAGAAGCGGTAAGGTCACCATCGACAATATCAGTTGCTGTTGCACCTTGTTCAGTATATGTATCTCCGACATTGAGATTTACTGTACCCCCGTTGAGTGTAATAACTGGCTTTGTTGTGTCCTGAACTGTCACTGTGAAGCTTCCATTACTGATATTTCCAACAGTATCTGTTGCACTACAATTCACAGTCGTCGTTGCGATAGGAAAAGTACTTCCAGATGATGGTGTACAAGTGACGGTAGGGTTTACAGGATCGACATCGGTCGAGGTGGCTGAAAAGGTGGCTGTAGCACCTGAGTTAGAAGTGGCTTCTTGAGTAATATTTGATGGGAGACTCAAAAGCGGTGCAGTTGTATCGACTGTAAATGAATTCACTGTCAGAATATTACTCGCATTTGAAGATGCATCGGTAACTCGAACAGTACAATTAGAGTGAGTTCCTGAACCGAGAGTGTTAAATGTAATAGTATTTGAACCAACTCATGCGGCTGTGGTTGAGCTAGAACAATCTCCACCATAAGTAATAGTACCTGCCTCATTTGTTGTGAATGTATAGTTTGGAGTTGTGTCATTAGCAGGGCTTGGGACTGGGGTTATTTCAGAAATAGTAGGTGCAGTGGTATCAGCCACAAGAACATCACCCTCAAGACTTACGTCGTCGACCCTTCCTTCCTCATTATTGTTATTAGAATTGCCCACAAATCTAATATCAATAGAAGTATTGTTAGCGGTTGCTGGCAGTGATGAAGTAACTTGAGAGCTCCACACATCATTTCCGTCCATTAAGTACGAATTCAAAAGTATGAAAGTTGAATCTGTTGTCTTTTTCCAGTATACATCAAGGGTATCAATATTGCCCGTAGAATTGTCACCATCATTATCTCACCTCCAATAATATTTGAGTTTTATATTTTCATATCCCGTGGTGTTCACTGTTTTGGTTATATATCCGCCATCTCTCAATCTTGCATGATGATTTGTAGACGATCCTGAACGACTCTCGTTATTACTCGTTCGACTGTCAGAGTCTTCACTACCACCACCATCTATCCATCCAGGGACATCATTAGTATCTGATGATCCAAATGAATCAACGGCAGATACAGTTGCAGCAAAAGCAGCTGGAGTAAGTGTCGAAAACACCAATCCAAAAATAAGAGTAACGGATGTTACTTTTTTGAATGTTTCAAGGAATGAAATATTCATAGGTGATAAATTAAAATATATTACCTACCATTTTGATGGTATTTCAAATATTACAATCAACACATAGTTGACTATTTGTAATAATACAGTTTGTATATTTTCAAAATTACTTACGGACGCACTATTCGTACCTCTGGTTCGAGAGAGATTTGAAACTGTTCTTGTACTTTTTTCTGTGCAAGTTCGACAAGTTCGACAAGATCTGTCCACTTCGCTGTGCCGTCTGACATAAGGAAATTCGCATGTTTCTCTGAAAAATAGGCTCCACCGTGTCTATACCCCTTGAGGCCTGCTTTTTCGAGGAGAGAACCGGCTGAATTTTCTCGGCTTGGATTTTTAAAAAAAGATCCACACGAAAATCCTACCGGTTGAACTCGTTCACGCCAAAGGAGCGGTTCTTCTTCTGAAGCATACTTCTCACGAAGCTCGGAGAGATCAAATTCTATCGAAAGAATAAACCATTCTGGGTGATTTTTTGCCTCTGACCATCGATAAGCGAAGTTCATCTCTTCCCCTGTTTTAGAAAATATTTCCCCTGTCTGCATGTCGAGGATGTCGACCGATGTCACATAGGGTCATACCTCAAGACCAAAACAGCCCGCATTTCCAAATACAGCTCCACCAACAGAGCCCGGAAGCCCCTGAAATCGATGCCATATATCTATACCATGTTCACTTTCAAGTGTCTCAGCTAGGTCCCATATTGGCTGCCCAGAGAGGACCTTGAGGTGTCGATTTTGGAGATCATACCCCTCAGAGGAATTGTAGATAACGAGACCTGGATATTCGTGAAAAGCGAGGAGACTGTTTTTTCCTCCGGCAATGGTTAAAATTGGTACTTTCATCTCGTAGGCAAATCTGGTAGCTGCCTTAATTTCATCAACATTATCGCCATGAAACTCGACAAAATACCTCGCTCTAGCAGGGGTCTGATAGCCCGAAAGTCCTGATATGTCAACATGTTGTTCCATTATTTCTTTTTTGCTTTAAGAGATTTTTTGTGGTCCATAAATTGTCGTAGACAGTCTGCTGTAAATGATCACTTGACCGAGAGGAGACCATCACGAGGTCCCTGATAGAGGAGTTTCCCTCCTCGTTCGCCACCTTCTGGTCCCATGTCTATAATGTAGTGAGCATTGGCAATCACATCCAGATGATGTTCTATGATGACGACCGTGTTATTTTTCTCTACCAAAGTAGACACGATCGACATAAGCTTCTGAA
This sequence comes from uncultured Candidatus Peribacteria bacterium, assembly GCA_964603225.1. GTDB lineage: Bacteria > Patescibacteriota > Gracilibacteria > BD1-5 > JAGOOR01 > JAGOOR01. The sequence continues at coordinate 4,932 of CAZRUI010000031.1, forward strand.
TATCGGAGAAGTGAAGACCGGTGGTTGGTTCGTCCATGATGTAGAGGGTCTTCCCTGTTGATTTACGAGCAAGCTCTGTAGCTAATTTCACACGCTGAGATTCACCACCTGACAGCGTCAGAGCTGATTGCCCGAGAGTGATATATCCGAGGCCGACTTCGAGGAGTGTCTGGAGTTTGTGTTTGATTTTTGGAAATTTGTCGAAGAAAACCACTGCATCCTCGACGGTCATAGCAAGAACGTCGGATATAGATTTCTCATGAAAATGAACTTCTCTGACAAGGTGATTGTAACGAGTGCCTCCACAAGACTCACACGTCACGTGGACATCAGGCAAGAAGTGCATCTGTATACGACGGACACCATCCCCTTCACAGGCATCACATCTTCCCTGCTTGGTATTGAAACTAAAATGCCCTGGGCCATAGCCTCGTGCTCGCGCCTCGAGGGTCTGGGCAAAGACATCTCGAATATCAGTGAAGACACCGGTATAAGTCGCAGGATTGGACCGAGGAGTCTTCCCTATCGGCATCTGATCGATGATGACGACTTTATCGAGGTGTTCATCGCCCGTGATACTCTTGAGCGGCCCGTGGGCGTCTCGAGTCCCATGGAGGAGATTGCGCATGACAGGAGCAAAGGTTCTATTAATGAGAGAAGACTTCCCTGATCAGCTGACGCCCGTGACAACTGTGAGAGCCTCAAGTGGAATATCGACAGAGATGTTCTCGAGATTGTTTTCTGTTGCGCCCTTCATTTCTATAAATTTAGTTGGTTTTTTCTTGAGGTCTGGTATCTTTATCTCTTCTTCACCACGGAGAAATTTCGCTGTCTGCGTTTCTGACTTCAGGAGTTCTTTATAGGTTCCTTGGAACACAATAGTTCCTCAGTGGACACCCGCTCATGGCCCAATATCCACTATCTGATCAGCTGTTCCCATGATATCTTCGTCATGTTCGACAACGATAACAGTATTGCCGAGATTCACCAATTCTCTGAGATTGTCGATAAGGAGTCGACTATCGCGCGGATGGAGACCAATGGATGGTTCGTCCAAGACGTAGGTAATACCCTCGAGCCGAGTCCCCACCTGTGTCGCGAGTCGTATACGCTGAGACTCGCCTCCCGAAAGTGTATTTGAGCGACGCGCTAGGGTCATATACCCTAGGCCGACTCATTTGAGGAATTTGAGACGATCACGGACATTTTTCATCACATTCCCAGCTATTTTACTGTCTTCTTTCCCGAGGCTCAATTTTTCGAAGAAATCGATGGATTGTTCGACAGACAGCTCCGCAAGTTGTCCAATATGCTTCCCTCAGATAAATGAATTGCGCGCGGCTTCTCCAACACGGTACCCCTGACATGTCGAACATGTCGAAGATACAACAAATGGGTCTATTTTTTCATGGAGAGCCTCGCTCGTGTCAGGATCATGGTAGACACGATTGAGATAGGGGATAATGCCTGGATATTTGGCATTCCAGGGTTTCTGCATCTGTGGTGTCGAGAGTGACAATCGTTCTTCTGAACCATGGAGAATGATATTTTTTTGTTTGTCTGTCAGGTCTTTATAGAGTATTTTTGTTGGTATTTTGTGGTGTTTACATGCTCCCTGAAGGACAAAGTAATAATACGAATCAGGTGTCCAGGGCATGACACATCCTTCTTCTATCGTTTTGTCTGGATCTATGACAGAGGCTTCTGTGAAGTTGAGAAGAGAACCGAGACCATGACATGTTGGACAGGCACCAGTAGGGGAGTTAAAAGAAAAGTGTGACAGGGTAAGTACCTCAGGAACATACCCACAAAGTGGACATCGAAATGCTCGAGAGAAGACCTCGACAGATTTCTTTTTCTTTTTTTCCTCCTCAAAATGATAAATACCGACAACGTCTTCTCCGTGTTCAAAAGCTGTCGAGATAGACTGTGAGAGTCGATCAATTTGTGTGGCATCTGTACTGTCAATTTCGACACGATCGACAATAATCCATGGGTCGGAAATCTTTTCTGGAAGAGCATCTGAGAGATTGTAGACATGATTGTCTACTAGGTAACGAACGAATCATTTTTGGCCTACAAAGTCACGGAGCTCGATACTGGTTTCAAATTTTTTACGAATCTGCGCACAAATACCAATACGGGTTCCATTTTTTTGCTTTTGAAGGTAATCCATGACATCTTTGTGTGTCCTTTTTTCCATTGAGGAACCGTCGTGAGGACATATACGAGTCCCGAGACTCAGAAACATCAGACGATAAAAATCATATATTTCTGTGATTGTTCCGACGGTCGAGCGGGGATTATGAGCAACCGTTTTCTGCTCGATACTGATAGTCGGTGTTAGACCACGAATTTCCTTCACTTTCGCTTCTTCGGACATACCACCGATAAACATACGAGCATAGGTCGAGAGAGATTCGAGATAGCGTCTCTGCCCTTCATTGCAGAGTGTTGTAAAGGCAAGGGAAGACTTTCCTGATCAGCTAACACCTGTTAGAACTGTAAGTGCGTTTTTGGTAAAAGAGATATCAACATCACGGAGGTTGTGGGTTGTTACTCAGAAAAGATCAATGGTATTGGACATAAAAAAGGGATACATCAGTATATAGGGAGTTGCCTTTTTCTCAAATTTTTTGAATTTTCTCTTTTTATATCTTCTCACTGGCGAGAAAATACCCCACCACTTCTCGCGCTCCTGCTTTTTTTAATAATTTCCCGAGGGTGTGTGCGGTATACCCTGTGGTGATGATATCGTCGATGAGAATGACTTTTTTGCCTTGTATATGTTTTTGAAATGATTGTTTGAATTGGTATTCTTCTCGGATACTCATTCTCTCTGTTTTTGTTCGGCGAGATTGATGGGTCGTGAAAAATTTCTTTGAAAATGGACAGAGAATCATCTCTTGTCCTCCAAAATACTGTGCCAGAAGCAGAGCATGGTTTTGCCCCCGGAAAATCCTATCTCGCAGACTGATGGGAGGGTAAACAATGATGTCTGGTTGATAGGGGAATTCCTCTTTTATATGAGCAAAAACCTGTCTAAAGTAGACATGGTCGACATGATTGTGGACAAATTTAAAACGGTGGATTTTCCTCTGCATTTCCTCATCATACAAAGCACCGACAACGACCTTGTCGAGAGAAAAAGAGGGGATAGCGTGTTTATAGTGCTCCGTTTTTAGCATGGGCCTGACGGTGAAAAATCTCGTAGGCTACGTACCAGATAAGTGATTGAAAAAGGAATAACAAGGCCAGCGAGAGGAGACTATGGTTTTGAAAAATAAGCACTATATCTGACCCACAGAGAAATACAACCGCCCCTCCAGCCAATATGAGTTCTTGCGTTTTATTTTTGAAACTCCGAGAGACCAGAACGAGTCATCCCGCAAAGACAAACAATGATGGCGCCACCATCCAAAACAGAGGAGGGAGGAGCATAAATATAGCATAGGCAACAAATGTCGAAAGTGCCAAAATCATGCCTGAGAAAAATATAGGATTTTCATCTTCGGTCGCATAAACCCAAAACCACAATCCAAAGAGGAAGAAAAGACTCAAAATAACGGTCATAATCTCTCGCTCTGGTCACCAAAAGAGAGACCAAAATATGTATCCAAATATCGCCCACGAACATGCCATAATACAGTTCGAAAAATGCCAAGTGATGAGTGGTATATGGTTCGTTTTATACGTTCTCTCGATGAGTGTTGGGAAAAATAAGTAGAGAGCTCCGAGGGCCGCGAGAACAAAAAGAACAGAAACAGAGAGATCTGGTTCAAAAAACGAAACTGTTCCAGCCACGAGACACATGACTGACAAGAGGAAAAAATAAACCGTCGTAATATGAACTGAAAGTGGTATGTTTCTATCGAGAATAATGACTATAGCCAATCCCGACGCAAGGAGAAAGAGGTTGGTCATCATGAGAACATCGATGGTGTTGAGTCAGAAGAAGAGGGCTGTCATAGTGAGCACACTGATAACACTGCTCGCGATCATCGTATGTGTTCGAAAGAGAACAAATGAGTTTGGATTTTTGGGATAAGTCAAAAGATAGATACCGTAGATAACGCTGGTAAGGAAAAATACACAATAGTAGAGCAACATAAGATCGACCGGGAGACCAAAAGCATTGGCTATACCCAAGGCTACCCCAACAAGTGCGGTGTAAAAAAGAATACCCGAACTAATATAGAGAGATTGTTCAAATGCATCGCTCTCAGAAACCTTTTGTTTGAGAAATTTTGGACGACGGATGATGTCGAGTGGTGGTATAATCTTGGAAACAAAAATTATCCAAATAGCTATTACCACAGACATTTCGATATATCGATGGAAAAAGAAAAAAATAACCGCAAAAATACAGTGTATCAGACTCGAGAGAAGGAGCATGAAAAAATTATACTGTCTCGCTCTGAATTACAAGAGACAGGATTATCAGCGCACCAAAAATAACTATTGCGTTTGTGGTGACAAAAAGCGTACTATAGAGTCATAGAAATATAGCAAGACAGGTTATAAATATCATGATAATCAGGGCTGTGGTCGCTATTTTTTGGAGATTTTTTATCACTTTTTTGCTGAGGAAGAGTGATTTTTTTTCTCGGAGGAGGGTATAGAGGTAGTATTTTTTGGTTTCTGATTTGAGTATTTCTGATGTTTTTGGTCGATATTTTTTTCTGAGAAAGGTGTGAATATGGTTGTTATTCTGGATGGATTCGTATTCCTTTTGAACGGCTTCTTGAGAAACAGCTTGATCTACAGCAACCCTCTGCACATGGACTTCAGATGGATGAAAGAGGGGGCTCAGAGACTGGGAGATTTTCGCTATTTTTTCACTAATAGTAAAATAAAAATCTGGAGCTACAAACATGCCCATATCCTTCATGATGGGTTTTATTTCTTTGAAAATAGGGTTTTTTCTATCGTTTGATATCTTTTTGAGGGTATCTTTTATGGTTTGTTGTATGGCTATAGTGTTGCTATTTTGTTCGAGTTTTTTGAGTTCTGTGATTGCATTTTCTTGTTTTTCAGGGTCTTTTTGAAGTATTTCTACGAG
>CAZRUI010000032.1:0-9710 GCA_964603225.1 uncultured Candidatus Peribacteria bacterium
CCTCGGCCTCCTCGATCGCACCCCGCAGGAACTGCCCCACTTGCACCCCGGCGAAAACGCCAGCAAGGGCCCCGCCGATACGACGGAGCCCTCCAAGGGAACGACCGGTTCTCTCCGCGCGGTTCTCGACCTGACCCAGCGCACGGGTCGCCCCCGACGCATCACCGGCGATCACCACCTCAAGCCGACGTGAAGCCATTTTCAGATCACCTCACTTCGGGTCGTCGGTCGCGGCGCGTCGCAGAGCGTCCAGGTAGGCGTTCATCTCCCGGTGCGTCAGGCACCCCGGGTTCGACGGGTCCGCGTCCCACGGACGCAACCCGAAGTTGGCGGTCAACGCCGGCCACGCCTCGGCCAGGGACCGCCTCAGGCTTCCGGGGACTCCTCCACCGGATCGTCCGGTGCCGGGTCGTCGGCCTCGTCGTCGTTCGGGTCCTCGATGAACACCTCAAACCCGGCGGCGGCGAACCGGCGGTTGTCGCGGTAGGCGCCCTCCACCTTCCTCCACGGCAGGTTCGGTTCGCCGTTGTGCCGTCGGGCGGTCCACCACAGGATCAGCACCGACAGGCTGGTGACCTGCTCGAACCCGAAGAACCCGGTGACCGGGTAGCCGGTCTCGCGTTTCGTGATGAGGTCGTCACGTGGGCCGAGGTCCCCGAGGGACAGCTCGAGGGTGCGGCCTTCGGCGGCGCAGGTGATCGTGAACTTGACGTCGAGCGCCTTGGCGGTCTCGTCGGAGATGGCCATGCGGCGGCCGACGCCGGGGGTGGGTGCTTTCGCCATTGGTGTGCTCCTTGGCAGGGGTGGATGGGGTGTCGGCAGGATTTGGCCCGGCGCGCGGGGCGGGACGCGCGCCGGGCCTGCCTCCCCTGCCTGGGGGGCAACCTCAGGGGCGGCTCAGAACGAGCCGACGCCCTTGAAGATCGGGGACCGGCGCGCCGGTATGCCATCGGGGAACGCCTTGGTGGCGATCAACTCGAAGGCGTCGCCGTAGGCGTCCACGATGTCGTCCTTGTTCTCACGGATGGCAGGGTTCACGGCGAACGGGCCACCCGGCCCGCCCACCTCCCACGAGTTGCCCACCCACGTCGGGAACTGGCGGTACCGCAGCGCACCCATGAACGCACCGAGCGCGAACGGCGGCGAACCGCCGATCACGATCTTTGACTCACGCTGGGTGCCACGCCCCGAGATCGCCGACGACGCCTTCGCCTGCTGGCGGGTCATGGTCTGGCCCTGCGCCTTGCCTTCGACGAACTTGGCGATGTCGCGGTTTACCTTCGCCAGCACCCGCGGCCAGCCGTAGCCCGCTTTGCGGAGCCCCGACCGGAACTCCCGCAGGCCCTGGATCTCTACCGCGACTCCAGGCATCAGGCGGTGGCGCCCCTGCTCGTGATCGCAACCGACAACGCCACGTCATCCGTGCCACCAACACACTTCACAGGCACCGGCTGCTCCAGGATCTCCATCCCCTGCACGTTCGGCGTCGTCCCGTCGAATCGGACGTTGGCGATCACCGCAAACGCAGCATCCGAACCAGCAGCGAACGTCGCCGTCAACGCATGCGACGTACCTGCAATGAACCGGTTGTACTGAGTCATGCCCTCCCACTCCAGCAGAATGTCCGCGGTGTACTCACGGCGAGCGGCCTCCAGCGGCTCCGAGATCGTCCGAGGTCCGATGAACCGGCGGTCGACATCAAGACCGTTGTCGCCGCGAAGCGTGAACTCCTTCACGCTCACGGACGAACCTCCAATACTGATCGAACCGTTCACGTAGGTGAAGGACTGATCCACACCGTTCGTGAACGACGCCGAAGCCAACGCCGTGTTGGTCGCCTCGTCCTTGCCGACCGTCGAGAACGACACCGTGACGAGCTCGCCTGCCTTCGCCGCCAACTCCCACGACGCGCACTTCATGCCCGAATAGGTGAAAGCGTCCACGCTCCCGCCAGTGTCCGGACGGCCGACCTGAACGGTCAGGTGATCATCGGACAGGTCACCGGGGACAAGCAGGTGCGTGAACGGGGCGGTGCCGCCCGTCGACGTGGTCGTGCACGACCCGAGAGCCCACTTCCACAACGTCTCGACACCCTGGAGCGGCAGCTCCATGTTGATGTCGCCGGACACGGTGACGTCAGCGCCGGTGTACTGGTTCGTCGACAGCACCCGCCGACCGGCGAGAATGCCAGACGACTCGATGCGGGCGACGTCCTTGGTGATCGACTCGGACACCAACGGGATGAACTTGGTGACGGTGACGGGGGTGCCCCACGTCGTCTCCGCGGCGAAACCGAGTTGTGTAGCAAGTCCAGATGCGAGCGCCATGACGGCTCCTTGTGGTCAGGTGATGCGAACGCGGCCGAAACAGCCGAGACCGATTTCCAGTTGAGCGCCCGCCCCGGCCTTGTCGAGGAAGGCCGAGCGGTCGTTGTATTCGAGGGTGCGGACCTCGAACATCAGCACCTCGTTGGCGATGGTCACCCCGAGGGTGAGGTCCGCCGAGATCGCCCCGACGACCTCGTAGGCGAGCGCCCACGCCCGCTCCTGTGCGGACTCGAGGGTGCCAGCGGTGTCACGGTGCAACACCTGCACGGTGCACCACAACGTGTAGGTCTCATCCCACCGGGGCGCGCCTGCGGTCAGGAACGGCTCGGCGGCGTCAAAGTCAGCGTCCTGGCCGCCCTCGCGCCCGACCCAGATCGCCTCCCACGCTCCCCCGGCAGACTGCACGTCGTCCTCGCGGCGCGGCATCTCACGGGACACCTTCACCGCCGACAGGCCAGCACGGGCCTGGAGCTTGGTGACCAGGGCGTCGCGTGCGTAGGGGAGAGTGCTGGCCGAGCTCACCCGATCTGCACCCGTGTGGGCTGACCGTTGCGTCCGACCTCATTGTGGACCTCGGCACCCAACAGGTGTCGGGCTGCCGAGGGCACGGCGAACCGGGGGAAGGCCTGCACGGGCACCTCGAACTCGCCGACGGACCCGGTCGAGTCGCGGAACTGCTGCCACCAGTTCTCCAAGGTGAGCCGGGCGGCGTGCTTGAAGTTCTCGGCGACCGCCCCGGTGGTGGCGTAGCGGCCGGCGACATAGGTGACCACGACGTTGCCCTCACCCTCGGCGAACACGCACGGCTCGCCACCGGTGCGGCGTTCGATGCGCCCGCTGTAAGGAGCGGACGCCGGACTGTACGGGCGCAGCAGGTAGCCGTTGGATGGGATGGTGCCGACCGTCTCCTCAGTGAGAGTGGTGGCCGTGGCGCCCTCGTACTCGGTGACGGACGTGATCGAAGTGACCGGGGCCCGTCGTAGTTGGATCGCCCATCCGGAGCCGTCGTGGCGTTCGGCGGTGACGGTGCGCTGCACAATCGGCCCGCACATGTCGTCCAGTGCCCCCGACACGGCGGCCACGACTGCGGTAAGCAGCGCCGCGTTGGTGGTGTCGTTGTCGTTGACCCGCAGCGTCTGCTTCGCCTCAGTGGCGGTCAGGACGTCGGTGGCGGCCACGTCAGCCGCCGTCGGTGAGCGACACCGCCAGGATGGAAAGCCCCTGTTCCAAGGTGTCCGACTCGTCGGCACCGAGTCGGCTCAAGGGCAACTGGGCGAACTGGAAGTCAGCGAACGGGCCCGAACCTGCCGACCACGTCGGCGGGTTGTCGAAATCGGTGGCCGGGACGAAGGTCCCGGCGAGGTTGATGACGGTCCGCTGGTTCGTGTCGGCGTCGTAACGAGCAGCGGGGAGGAACCCCCGCCCGAGCGGGTAACCATCTTCGGGCATCAGCGTCTCCTAGATCGGGAGGTCGCCCCACCGCTCCTGGAGCAGCGAGACGTTGTGGGCGACATGGTCGAAACGGCCGGGCGTGCGGGACTCCAGATGCACCACCACCGACGAGGACTCAAACCACACCCGGCCGCCCTCGCGGCGGTGGCGCAGCAGCAGGTCCACGTCCTCGTAGGCGTTGCGGAACAGCTCATCGAACCCGCCGAGGTCATGGAACCGCTTCCGGGAGATCATCAGGCACGCCCCGGTCACCGCCGGCACCTCACCCGACTCGGCCGGCACGGTGCGGTTGAACGCCTCGAGGTTCCCGGCGGCGTCTCGGCGGAAGAACACCCCGGAGTGCTGGGTGGTCCCGTCCGGGTAGAGCAGGTGTGACCCCACCACCATGTCGTCCCCGGTCCAGCGGGCGACCATGTTGTCAAGCCATCCGGGCTGGGGGATCGTGTCGTTGTTGAGGAACACCACGAGATCGCCGTTGCATCCGTCGGCGCCCATGGTGGACGCTACGGAGAACCCCTCGTTGCGCTCGTTGCGGATGGTGGCGCCGGGGATGGGAGGGTCGGACCCGTTGTCGACCACCACCACCTCGGCGTCGCATGTGGCTTTGACCGCTTCGACGCACCGCGCTGTCATGTCGTGGAGGTTCCAAGCGGGGATCACAACCGACACCGCCAGCTTGCGGCCGTGAACCGGCGGCGGGTCGAACACTAGGCCGGCCTCCCCTTTGAGGGCAGCCCAGCGTTCGGCTAGCTCTGCGTCGGTCCACGTGGCGGCCTCCCGCCAGTGGGCGCCGTACGTGTCGGGGAGGTCGGTCAGGGTGTACGCCTTGGCGCCCTGACGGACCTTGCGGGCGAACTGCTCGAGCGTCCGGTACTGGAAGTGGCGGTACTCCAACGCCTCGGCCGCCACGTTGGAGCCGCCCGTTACGTCGTGATTCCCCATCGCCAGCCGTCGGTCTGGGCCGGGCCGAAACGCCACCTTCGGGAGCGGCTGGGTGTGCGAGCGGCGCCACGGGGACAGCGCCACGGAGTCGTCACGTGCGATGTGGTCCCATCCGGCCGCATAGACCGTGTCGATGTGGGCGGGCAACGCCTCCAGCTCGGCTTTCACGGTCAGCCCGCCGCGGCCGCAGAACAACTCGTCGGCGTCGAAGGGCAGGACCCAGTCGGCCCCGGCGTTCATGGCGTCCAACGAGAGCCGGGTCATCTTGGCGGCCTGCCAGTAGCCGGGGTCGGTGTCCGAGACCACGGTGATCGGCAGGGTCTTGGCGAGGCGGTGGACAATCTCGACGGTGCCGTCGGTCGAGAGGTTGTCGGCGACAATGATGTGGTCGACCTGGGTCGCCATGTGGCGCAGGGTGGTCTCGATGATGTCGGCCTCGTCGCGGACCATCGTGACGCCGTAGATGGTCACCGGGCCGCCGTCGGGTGTCACGCTGCCCGTCGGGGCTTGATGACCCGGGCGGGGACACCTGCCACCGTGCAACCGGCAGGCACGTCGTGGATGACCACCGCGCCGGCGCCGATCACGGCATCGTCACCGATGGTCACGAAGTTGGCAATCGTGGCGCCGACCCCGACGAACACCCGGTCACCGATGGTGACGTCCCCGGCGATGTCGACCCCGGGGGCGATCTGGCAGTAGTCACCGATGGTGGTACGGGTCAGGGTGCAACCGGCGCCGACGTGGGTGTGTCGGCCGAGCTTCACGTCCGGACCGATGGTGGTGCCGGCGCCGACGGCGCAACCGAATGCCCACCGTGCGACCACCCCGCAGGCTGAGGGGTGATAGATGGCGTACGGCTGGTTGCCGGCGTAGTCGCGTGCGGCCCTGGTGTGCGGGTCGGCGATGCCGATGAGGAACGGGACGTCACCGGGAAGCGGTCGGCCCTTGGCGGGGTCGTCGTCGTGGAGTTCGGGGACATCGCCCGCGGCCTTGGCGATGTCGGCGAGGTCGTGGCCGTGGCCGCCGGCGCCAAGGATGTGGACGCTCATGCCCGTTCCATGCGGTGGGGCCATTCATGGCCCTGATCCAGAACGCATTCGGTCACGTATCGGCCGTGACCCCATGCGCCACAACGCTCGGAAGGGGCGATGTTGGTCGGCATGGAGGTGTCCTCCGTGACCGGCCTAATGGGCGGGTCGAACATGACGTCCGTGCCCGCGGCGTACGCGGGGACAATCAAGATGTCGCCCCGTCGCTTGCCACGCCCCTGACGAATGCCGTTACGCGCCCTCACAACCGCCACCCCGGCGAGCCCATGCCGCCCGACACACCCACATGACGACAACGCGGGGCGTCACCCTGACGGCCCCAGAAGCCGAACGTCCACCCATCAGACCGCAACCGCTGCGTCACCTGCATCTCGGTCCCAGCCGTCGTAGCGATCGACGAGTGATAGACGCACGGGTTGAAGCTGAACAGGTGGTCCTGCTCCCGCCACGTCCCACACGGCGCCCACGTCGGGATGCACTGCGCGCCCAGCAGCCCGCCGGCACGCCACTCCTCCGGCGCCACCGGCTGACGTTCAAGCACCATCTGCGCGACGTGCGGGAACGACACCAGTACCGACCGCATCGCGTCCAACGGCGCCTCGTCGATCAGGAAGTCGCCCTCGACGTGAAACACCCACTCGTCAGGGCCGAGCGCGTCCCACGCCTGCTGAACGTTCGCGGTCAGCCCCTTATCGCCACCGGTGTGCAGCACGTCCCACGGGCGGTGCTTGTCGGCCTCGTAGTCGGTGCCGGCGCGGTCCAGCGACAGGACTAGCCGGTCGAAGAAGTCGAGGCCGACGACCTCGTCGATGCGGCGGATGCAGTCCCGGTAGTACATCTCCGGGGGGCGGTGATCCAGCACCAGCAGGGTCCAGGTCATGCCGCCGACAGCTTCACGTCCGGCCACTTCGCCATGAACGCCAGGCGGTCGGCGGCGATGATCTCGTCCCAGTCGGCAGGGCGCTCAGTCCGCGAGCCACCATCAAGGTGCTCTACCAGCGCGTCCGGCACGATGCCGTACCAGCCACCGTCGCGCTCGATCGAGAGGCAGAGGTCGTTGTCCCCGTACCACCAACGCATATCGGTCGGGAACTCGTACCCGTCCAGGAACTCGGCCCGCACCATGAACGCGAACCCGGCAAGACCGCCGGTGCCGTCCATGCGGCCCGCCGAGATCCCACGCACCGGGATCACCCCGGACCCGCGGCGGCCGTCGTAGTTGCCCGACACCGCGCACAGGGTCGGGTCGCTGTGTAGGCCAGCCGACATGCGCTGGACGAACGAGTCGCCCAACCGCAGGTCGTTGTTCAGGAACAACACGTCAGCGCGACCACCGTGACGGGCTTTCGCCTCGGCGATGCCGGCGTTCCACATTTCATGGATAGACGCGCCCGTGGCGTCGAACACCTCGGCGAAGCCCTGCTCGGCCAACCACTCGACCATGTCCGGGTTCGTCGTCCCGTTGTCGAACACCAGCAGGTCGTCGTACCCGCCCTGCTCGAACAACTGAGCCAACAGCGCCCTGGTCATCTCGAAGTTGTCCTTCACCGGGACGACCACCGACATCGCCGGGGACGTCACCCGGCGCATCTGGTCGAACACCGACAGGTCCACCCACATGTCCTTGTGGTGCGAGGTCTGCACCCCGGTGTGGACGAACAGCGGCACGCCGAGGTCAATCAGCTTCAGGCAGAACGACAGATCCTCGCCGAAGTTGTGGCCGTGCTCGGACACCTCGTTGAACCATGTGTCGCCCCACCGGTCACGGATGCGCTCAAGGACCGACCGGTGGATCATCAGGAACGCGGCGCCGGTCCCGCCGACCTCCACGACCTTGCCGCGCGGCCACTCATACGCCGGATCGAACGACCGGTGCCCCTCGTCGTTGACGTGAAGCTTGTACAGCGTCGGGAAGAAGTGGACCCGCATGGCGTGAGCTCGGCCTTCGCCGGCGCGTTTGGCGCCGAAGCACAGGCCGCCCACCACGGGGCGCTCGTCCGGGTCGGCGGCGGCGATCAGGGCGTCGGCTGCGTCGGGGTCCCACCCCATGTCAGCGTCGACCATGAACAGCCACTCGGCGGTCCAGTGGTCGAGAAACTGGGCGACCGCCTGGTTGCGCCCGGTGGACAGGCGGCCGGCGCCGCACTGCTGCGCGGACACGGCGAGGCGTCCGTCGCAGATGAACCGGCCGCTGTTGGCCGAGTCGTAGGCGACCATGCCGAGCACGGAGTGGTGCATCGACGTGGACACTTCGCCGGGGTGGAGGTAAGTGAGCAGGCACTTGCCGTTGCCGACGGGCGTGTTGACCGCCTTGAACTGCTCCGCCCAGGCGACCGGGTCACCCATTGCGGCGGCCCCGCTTCTCGCCCGGTGCCGCCGTGGCCTGCTCCACCTGGGCGAACGCCCGGAACCACCCCCGGTAACGCTTCACCAGCACGGCGTCGGCCGGGTTGGCGTCGTCGTAGTCGCGGGCCGGGTCCAGCACATGGTCGGTGCCGTCCACGCTCACCACGGTCCGGTCCTTGGACTTCAGTCGATACAGCATCGGTTGCCTCCTTGGCAGGGGAAGGGATGACACTTGGAGCGCGAGGAAGTGGGGCCAGGGCCCGAAGGCCCCAACCCCACCACTCACGGGATCAGACGAACGCCGTGTTCGGGTTCGCCAGGAGGGTGAAGGCCGAGTCGTTGACCGAATCGGCGCCCACCCGGAAGTGCACGTACCAGCCTCGGGAGCCGTTGGGACGGCCCGAGGTCGGGTCGAACAGGTGCGGGATGAACTCGACCACCGAGCCGATGCGGTCGACGATGACGTAGTTGTCCCCGAAGTCGCCGAGCACGATGGCGTGGTTGGTGGTGGTGTTCAGCGCCTCGGTCATGCCGCCGGCCTGGTACACCGGCCGACCCAGCAGCGAGTTAGAGGCCACATCGTCCAGGGTGACGGTCCGGCTGAAGTAGTCGGTGCCACCGAACTGGCGCACCCGCTGCTCGTAGCCGTTGTTCATCACCCACGACGCACGCGAGCGCCAGGGCTCGGTGAGGTGCTGCTGCGCCTTGAACAGATCCGCGACCACGAACGCCGAGTTGGTCGCCATCGTGGTCTGACGGGTGCCCTCGGCCAGCGCGGTCACGATGCCGGTCGGCTGGTTGGAGCCGGTGCCGGTAGCGAAGGCCGCGCCCTCGAGGTTGTCCTTGGCCTGCATGAACTGACGGGCCACCTCGGCGCCGGCGCCGGCGATGTCCTCGTAGCCCTCAATCGAGATCGGGACCACACCGGACGCCTTCACCGGGGTGATGCCGGGCTTAGCGAACGTCGGGGTGACGTCCCCGGCGACCGCGAACTCGGTGCCCCACGCCAGCGTGATGCCGGCCGAGGTCACGCCGTTCCAGTTGTCGCCGGTGATCGACACGACCCGGCTGATCTGCCGGAACGGGTTGAGCGTGGTGGACTGGGTCAGGATAACCGACGGGTCGAGGTGGGTCGGGATGATGTAGCCACCGGCGTTGTCGGTGAGACCCATCGCACGGGCCTGGCTCTGACCGGCCTGCCAGGCGGCGGCCTCCTCGGCGGTGAAGTCCCACTCGCGGCCGAGGCTGGCCTTGCCGAACGCCCGCTGGTAGGCGGGGCTAGAGAAGGCGAGCACGTGACGGTCGAAGCCGCGCAGCTCGGGCGAGTCCGAGATGTCCAGCTTGGCCTGCATGGCCTCCTTCGCGGAGGCCGAGGCGCGGAGCTCGCCGATGGCGCGCTTGGCGGCCTCACGGTCGCCGTGCTGGGCCCGGTACTCGTCCGAGAACGGGTCGGCGTCACGGTGGAACGCGGGGGCGCCGCGGTCCTCGCCGGCCTCACGCTCGACCTTGGGGATCTCGACGGCGAGGGCAGCGGCCCGCTTCTCGAGCTGGATGCCCTCGGCGATGCAGGCGTTGCGGACGTTCACGAGGT
>CAZRUI010000033.1:0-9599 GCA_964603225.1 uncultured Candidatus Peribacteria bacterium
ATGAGTGAATTTGGAGTCCATCCAGATGTCTGGATTGGAGAAAGTTTCTATGAGTGACTCCCCCTTCCAAAGCTCGGAAATTGGCCAGATCTCACGCCAGATAACACCATGTCCGCTGTGGTTGATGAGCTCGTATCACAATGAATCGCAACTAAAAACGAAGATGAGAGTGTGGGAGTTGTCTTTGAAAAAGAAACAAAACTCCCATCCTGCATTCTCCAAAAAAGAGACGGAACACACGGATATCTCGCGAGCGACCTGGCAGCTATCAAATATCGTCTCAAAAATTGGTCTCCGAGTCGTATCATCTATTTTGTCGACAATCGACAGGCACTCCATTTCCGACAGCTCTTCGCGACAGCGACAAAGGCATGGCTCACAGGCAAAAATACAGAGCTCACTCATGCAGGAAATGGTTTCGTATCACTTCCTGATGGTGCCATGTCGACACGTCATGGGCGCGTCATATTCCTCAAAGATCTCATCGGAGAAAGCTTTGATCGAGTCAAAAAAATCCTAGAAACACGTGAAAGAAACCTCTCAGACACAGATACAAAAGCTATCGCACTTGGTGCTATCGTCTATTCATTTTTGAGTCAGGATCGTGAGCGAGATTGGATTTTTGAATGGGATAAGGTTCTCGCATTTGAAGGCAACAGTGGACCCTACCTCCAGTACACCTATGTTCGCTGGAAAAAAATACTCAACGACATAGGAGAAGCTGGAAATCTCGATTTCTGAGTCTGAAATCTCACACCATTTGATCGAGACCTCATCATGGATATTCTCGGGTTCAACGAAGTACTCGAAAATTGCGGAACAAGCTACAAATTTCACCTCCTCATCGCTCACATAGCGACGATGACTCGCCACATGAATGCCCTCTACGTCAATACTCCGAAACTCAAAGAGACACCAGAACATGAACGTGCTGCGCGCATCGCCATCGTCCATCTCTGTCTCGATATCATCACGTACACTGCGAGCATACTAGGTATGCCGCTTCCTGAAGAAATGTAATTATTGACACATACCATTCACACAGCTCAGTGGTGGTGGAGCGGTCATAACCATACACGTACCAAATACAGGGTATGTTTGATTGAAGAGTTTTTGCATATTCGTGTAGTAGGTTGTTTTACTTTCAAAGAGTGTCATATCAATATTTTTTGAAGAATATTGAAGACCGATGCTCGAGCTACCACATGGATTCTGACCAAAGAGTTTCCACTGACATTGACTCGAAGAAGTACATGACAGATCTTTTGTATAGTTTCGTATTTCATTTAAAACTTTATCTGAAAATTGTTGATCGATAGTTTGATTAATGGGAGTGTATGTTTTGTAGGTAGTACAATATGCAGGCTCATGAGTAAAACAGTAGCGAAGAGTGCAGACAGTATTTCCATCCGTTGTATTCGAACAACTATTACATCCATCATAATAATTCTGACAAACAGATGAATCAAAACCATCCATAACAAGACGACAATCAGAAGAATTATACGAACTCTCATAACGACTATCACAGACATAATCACCTATATTTGCACAGATATTTGAGCCACCAACACCCCCATCTTTTGGCAACACTGACGTCAATCCGCTACAACATGTGCCACTAAATTGATACTCAGGAGCAAGAGAAAAATTAGAAACTGCCTCTCAGATCCCCTTACAAGAAACCCTATTCAATACACATTTTCCATTTTGGAGGCTATAACCATTCTCACATTCTGAACACGATGGTATACCCTGCCAGATACACGCACGCTCAGTGCAGGCGACTCATTCATCGCCTCGGACACAGTCGTTGCATCCATCATTATAGACAGTACAGTGAGCGACAGGATCAACATTATCCTGATAATCCAGAAATGCTACCACCAATTGAAAAAATTCACCACGAGTCATCTGGTGTGACATATCAAAACCAGAAAGAGTCAAACCAACACGTGGATCATAGAGAGCTATACCGCGACCAGTAGCATCTCGGATATTGAGGGTGATTTGTTTTTCTTGAATGGTCAAAATCAGTCTCTTCTGCCATGCAGGGAGAGTACCAGAAATAGTATCTGGAGATGTTGTTGAGAGTGATATATTGAGCGCTTTTACGACAATACCCATAGCTTCTCCGAGGGTCAATACATCACGGGGGCGGAAGTGAAGATTAGCACGAGTGACAATGCCGTGATCAGCTGAAAGCTCTGCTGCGCGGCATACCCACCACTCACCTGTATCTCGGAAAAAATCACGACACGCATATCAATTTGGTAACTCCACGCCCTTGAGTTTGAGAGCTATGCCGAGGACTTCCTGACGTATGATCAAATCACTCAGACGATACATCGCAGATTCCTGGAGATCGAGTGAAGTATTGATACGATATTGCTCGGCCATCGATGATTGATCGACGATGATCCCCTGTGAAGCAAGTTCACGCGCTTCTGTCAGACCACTATAGTCAGCAAAAAGAGAAAAAGATGTGCACAAAAGCACCAAAAGAAAAGTAGTTTTTTTCATAATAAAAAGTGGAAACATGGTATTCAAAAAGGTTAAAAAAAGAAGTATTATTCACCTGCTCTTCACAAACATAAAACAAAAATATATATCTAAAAAGAGAGAACACATCATAATCAAGTGATAAATATGGGATTTCCATTGATTTGAATAATTTTTTTATACACTGAAAAGTAATTGCAAAGCGAACAATCTATGTTTCGACCTTCTCTGTATCTCGGAGTACTCCTCCTCACGATACCCCACATTCTCATATCAGAGCCTACACAAGTCATTGTAGCGAGCTCCGAAACACCTCCAATGGAGATACTTTTTTCTGGTATTACACCGATGGATACAGGAGCATCTGTACTCATGAGACTCGATGGTGGCAACGCACGAGAACTCACTTCATGGTGTACCGATACAAAAAAGATTATCTCAACCAATGAAACAAATACTATTGTTCAATGGAAGCTGAATGGAGAATGCCGTGTCCCTGTTGTGACCTACAAAGGAGTGAATTATATCATCCCGCTCAATGGCTATCTCCCGCCAAAAGAAGCGCTCTCTGACATATCCAGCGAGACTCTCAGAAATACTCTCCGAGCGAGCACCGTCATCAAGAACGATTATCGTCTCTCCTCTCTTCGTCTCCGAGAATTCTTCGCAAATATAGAATCTGTACTCTCGGCACGCAGTACGAAATTCGCACTTCCAATACCAGAATCACCTCTCCCAACAAAAGCGACACATTTACCAAACTCTGCACGACCGTTTCGATCTGAGACGACTGATGGAGTCCATCATGGATGGGATTTCTACGTCAATGAAGGAACTCCCGTCCGAGCGATAGAAGATGGAACTATCATGCACGTGAAGCGTGACTTTAGCTGGGACGAAATGAATCACCTCCATACAGGAGATTCAGAACTCGAACAACAAGAAAATCTCGACATATATCGTGGCAATACTGTGTATCTCAAGACCCTCTCAGGTCACGTAGCGATCTATGCTCATCTCTCTGATATACCAGAAAATATACAAGTAGGAAAAAAGGTATCACGATGAGAAATAGTCGGTCACGTCGGTGATTCAGCAGTGCCAGATAAGAAATATCTCTACCATCTCCACTTTGAGATTGCTATGAATCCTCTTATAGATAAAAAAGCAGGAACGTATTCGTTTGAAGATGTGCTCCTCTGGCCATATTGGGGAAAGGGTCGCGGAACCACATGGGTAGCAAATAATGATGATGCTTTGTTCGAATAAATTTGCATTTCTCTCAAAGCCTTTATAATTCCTATGCTTACCCAGAACACTTTTAGCAGAAAATCAAGCGAGACCTGATTGCAATATAGAACAAAACAAGGTATCCTATCTCTACATCGTTACGTGGTTATCAATAGAGCTCATTCTGTGGTCTCTCTGATGCTCATGTCTCATACTC
This sequence comes from uncultured Candidatus Peribacteria bacterium, assembly GCA_964603225.1. Classification (GTDB taxonomy): domain Bacteria; phylum Patescibacteriota; class Gracilibacteria; order BD1-5; family JAGOOR01; genus JAGOOR01. The sequence goes on from CAZRUI010000033.1 coordinate 3,950, forward strand.
TTCACTAAACACATGCGCTCCTGTCATTCAGGATATTGTTTCATGGTACCTGTGTCAGTCCGAGTTCCTACAAAACTCTTTTCAAAAATTCTGTAATTTTTTATTTAATTTATTCTTTCTTTTATGTCCGATAATTTTTTTGCTGAACTCGATTCAGAACTAGGACACGTCCCAAAATCAGAACCATCTGAACCAAGACCTGTTCCGCCAGCACCAGTGCCAGCAGCCAAAAATCCTGCTACACCTGCTCATACCCCAAAACCAAAACCACAACTCAAACCGACAACACCGATGATCCCTGGATCACGACCAGTAGGAACACACAGACCGATGCCAAAAAAACCGCTCCTCGGTAAACCTGTCATCGGCAATCGACCAGTCAAGCGGCTCGAACTCCCACCAGAAAAACCTGCAATCGTGGCAGATACAGCACCTGCAGAAGTACCATCACAGCTCTCTCCTGCTGTGATCAAGAGTCTCAATGTCCCTGTTATTTTCCCAAAAGCATCAGAACCACAGATTCTTCCAAAAGTAGAACACAATGTCACACGTATCATCCCGATTGGTGGTCTCCGTACTGTCGGTGCGAATATGACGATGTTTGAACACGGAGAAGATATCCTCATCGTCGATGGTGGTCTCGAGTTCGCTCGTGGTGGTAATTCTCCAGGATTTAATTATCTCCTCCCAGATATCCGATTTCTCCAACCACATCTCAAGAGAATCCGTGGTATGTTCATCACGCATGGACATCTCGACCATATCGGAGCCCTCAAAAATCTCGTTCCAGCCCTTGGATTCCCTCCTATCTATGGTGCTCCATTTACGATAGCCATGATCAAAAAAGGGTTCGAAGAAGCAGGACTCAAAAACAAAGTGCAATTTTTCACCGTCAATCCTGATGCTGGCAAAATGGCCAATGTTGGGGTCTTTAAGTACGAATTTTTCCGCGTCAATCATACCATCCCGGATAGCTGTGGTGTCTATATCGAGACACCGTCTGCACGCATTATGCACATGGGTGACTACAAACTCGAATTTTTCCCACGCATCGACAAGCCCGTCGATCTCGCAAACTATAGCCGTATAGCTGCTCGTGGTATCGATATCCTCCTCCAGGAAACGACGAACTCCTACAAACAAGACTGGACAACCTCTGAAACAAAGGTCACAGGAGAACTCAAACAACTCATCCAAGACGCACCAGAACGTGTCATTATCGGAAATTTCTCGACTCTCATCAGTCGTATCCAGGATGTCGTCACGATAGCAGAACAACTCGGCCGTCATGTCCTCGTCAATGGACGAAGTATGGTCGATTGTGTCGCCATAGCACGAGAAATGGGTATCCTCAAATGCAAAGAAGGGACACTCAAACCGCTCGATTCAAAAACCATGGAAAGCATCCCTGAAAATAAACAGATTATCATCACAACAGGAGCTCAAGGAGAAGAATTCGGAGGTCTCAATAATATCTCTCGTGGAGATCATCAGACTATCTCGATTAAGCCTCGTGATACTATCATCCTCTCTTCTTCGATTATCCCTGGTAATGAACTCGCTATCATCGACATGATGAATCGTCTCAATCGATTTGGAGCAAAAATCATCACCATCAAAGAAAATGAAGTCCACTCAGGTGGTCACGGAGGTATCGCAGAACAACGTGTGATCATGAATCTCGTACGACCGAAATATATCATCCCTGTCCACGGAGACATCACACAGCGTCTCACGCTCAAGCGCGAAGCAGTGAAGATGGGCTGGGATCCAAAGAATGTACTTATCCTCGAAGATGGATCAATCGTCGAGCTCGATGGCCATCATGAACTCGTCTTCTCTCGTAAAAAAATCCCCCTCGAAGCACTCGGTGTCGATGGTATGAGTATCGGATCTCTCGAAACAAAAACAGTCAAAGATCGTATACAACTCGGTGAAGAAGGTGTTCTCGTAATCAATGTAAAAGAATCTCTCGTCGAATCTCGCGGGCTCTTCTTCCCTGATGAAATAGCAGCTTCACATGCAGCTATTGCTGACTACGTCAAAAAAGCTGTTGCGAATAAAAAGCCAGAAGAACATCACAAAAACTTCTGCGAATTCCTCGCAAAAGACCTCGGAAAAATGGTTCTCAAAGTGTGGGAACGTGAACCAGTGGTAGTGTGTTTATAAAAATTGACAAATTTTATTTTCAAAATATTATCATATTATGTTTGATTGAACACCTACTAATAATAATGATGAACCTTGGGAGGGATATCCCCCTTTTGAATCTCTTGAAGCTGCAATAAAAGCTGCTCCTCCAGAGTATTTAAATGGGGTTGCTTTTATGGAAGGAGGAAAAATATGTTTCCTTAAAGTAATAGAAAAAGTTCGTAGCCTCTAGTACTGCTCAAAAAACACTTTCTCAGAAGAAATTCAATAGAGCTCAAGCATCGAACGAACTTCTGTCACCATCGCAGGACTCCCACAAATATAGAACTCTGTATCATTATTGTTATTCAGATGATGGACCGATTGTGGCGTGAGATACTCTGTGACACGACCAAGCGTGTGCTTGGATGGTAATGTTCCTTCTTCGCGTGAACAATATATCTCATAGTCGAATACCTCTTCTTTTTGCCATGTTTGAAGTTCTTCTGTATAGAACACATCTCATAATTCACGAACACCAAACACAAAAAAGGTAGGAATATGGGGATTTGATGCGTGTAGTTTTCGCATCATAAAATACAGTGGTGCAAAACCAGTACCAGTGCCAATAAAGACCTTTGGAACAGGAGTTTCCTGGAGAACAAAACGCCCCATAGGACCCCACACCTGCATGACATGTCCGAGGGTCTGATCACAGATAGCTCTACTTCCTCCTTTTCCGTCTGAGAGACGTTTGATAATAAAAAATACACTCTTCCCCTCTGCCCAACTGACCGAATAAGAACGACGGAGTTTTGACTCTCCAGCAGTATCACAGAGGAGAAATTGTCATGGCAAGAGCGGGAGTGAATGTTCAGAAGCATACTCGAGCTCATACACATCATGGGTGAGCTGTTTTTTACTTATGAGAGTCAAGGATATTGGTGATGCAGCCATTGAAAACAACGTTATAGAGAGTACTATAGAGGAAATTCTTTTTTTACCAAACATGAAACGTTTTCTCGCACTCGTCAGTCTCTTTTTCATCATCTCAGCACAAGCATTGAGTGGAGCAAATCAGGTAAAAGTTGAATGACTCTATGACACTTATAGGGCACGCTATCTGAAACCACTCACAGCGGCTCAACAGGTCGAGACACTCACCCGTATCACGTCTGCTCTTGAGACATACAAAAATAAACCGACTGTCAACACGTCTCTGCGAGACATGATTACCTATCTCCAACATCTCTTCTGTCATACAAAAAGCTCCTCACAGGCTACTATTGTGAAGACACATACTACCCACCGTCTCTCCTCACCACCAACAAAAAAGACCTCTCACTGAGCCAGATGAGAGTCCTCCTCATACAAGAACATAGTCGACGTAGGGTCGAACGCGGTCTCTGATCACTCAAGGAATCAGAAGTACTGAATGCCATCGCTCAAAACTACGCAACAGAGCTCTGTAAAACAGGTGAAATCACGCATACACTCAACGGAAGCACGCTCGAACAACGCTATGAAAATGGCAAATACAACTACTCATGGGGAGGAGAAAATCTCGGTCTCGGACAAGAAAATATCATGGAACTCCTGGATCAGCTGACGACTAGCATCGGGCACAGAGAAAATATGTATCATACAGAGTTTACAGAGATTGGTCTCGGACAATGCGAAGGTATATGGGTCCTGAATTATGGAAAACCATAAAAAAACAGTGAAATATTTTACTCCTCTAAAAAAATATGATAGAGTAATTCTATGACTCAGATAGTCACTCCAGAACTACCAGAAAAGGCAAAACTCCTCAAAAACTTCTACAATGTCGTAGGAGTCTATGGTGCTATATGGATTATTTTCCATCTTACCAGTGTCTTTTTCTTCGGTTTTATCGTCTGATCTCCACTGCTCGTGGGTATATTTCTGGGCATAGGAAACATATGGTCCATGCTGATTGATGTTCCTCTTGGAACCATCCAGAGACACGTCCCCTCCAAAACAATGCTCGCAGTCGCAAATGCACTAATGATTGTGGCAGCGATTATATTTCTCTACCTCGTACGAACAGTTGATGAGCTCTGATTTAGCTTTAGTGGTGGTATTATCGAGATTACACGAACATTCTTGAGTACAGGGGTGAACTTCACACTCCTCCTTCTCGTAGGTATTCTCTACGGAACAGTGAAGGAAATATATGATATTACGACGATCTCCTACCTTCTCAACCACGTTGATCCATCAGAGTATGATACATCTCTCTCAAAAAATAATATCTCTATGGGTATCGGCTCAGTCACAGGTGTGTTACTCTCTATCGTCATCCTCTCACTCCGCACCGACTCAACACAGCTTATCCTCTTTGTCCTGATATTCCTCATTGTCTGTGTCGGACTTTTTATCCAGAATTATTTTGATAATTCTCACGAGGTCTTCAATCTCGGAGCGGTCAAAAACCTCCATATCGTCGAAAAAACAAAGAGTCTGGAAGAAAATACAGCCTCATATCTCAAAAATACCGTCAGTACGATGGATTTTCAGAAGCTCAAAGGATCCATGGACTACATCATCATGAAGCCAAAAGAAATCACCCAAGAACTCGATTGGGGTGAGATTATTAGCAAAACAAAACTCGAATACAAGATGCTCTACAAGCTCGTGTTTGAAAAGGTTACTTTTGTCCCTATTTTGCTCTGGTCAACAGGCTGTATCCTGCTCTTTGGTTGTTGGGATACGATTGTTACCACATTTTTCGTGACATTTCTCGATGAAGCACTCAAAAACTCAGGAGCACAAAATATCATCCGAAGCGGTTTCATACTCATTGGTGTCCTCGCAATTCCTGCCTATGCACTGCAGATGTTTTGGATCAAGCAATCAGGAACATATGGGAAATTCACTATCATTACGCTGGGTATTTTCCTCTCCGCTATAGCGTTGTTTGGTCTTGCAATAGCAGGAAATTTTGAGAACCTTATAGGGCTCTTTATTGTGGTAGCTCTCGGTATGCTCAATAGTACAGGATATGCCGCAGGATATCCCATGAGTCAATCCATCTTCGCCGACGAATACAACAAATCCTATGCTCGTGTTACCGAGTCAAATGTGATCAATGCTGACGTTTCTGCTGCACCGATGAAGATCCTCAATAACTTTGCCAATGCTATAGGTCTCATATTCGGTGGTGCCCTCATCTCATTTGTAGGCTTTTCAGGGATGTTTATCGTCTATGGAGCGGCTGTCCTCGCGTGGGGCATCCTCAGTATCAAGAAAAAGGTCTCCTGGAAGCTCGAACAGGGGTAAAAAAGTGTTCAAATTTTTGCTATCGGAAAAAAGATGTGGTACGCTAATCGTATATGGCACTGATATACGATATACATCCGAAAAAACCAGCCAAAGAACCTGCTAAAATCGTTCATGAAATATTTGATACAACGCACGATATTATCGATTGGGCAAAAAAAGAAGAAGTAAAAATCGAGAAAAAACACCGATGGCTCAGAAATATCCGAAGTTTTAT
>CAZRUI010000034.1:0-8206 GCA_964603225.1 uncultured Candidatus Peribacteria bacterium
GCTAGGTATGAAGAATCATCAAACTCAGCATAACAATAGGTAGGAATATTTTGATTCTCCGGATTATTTTGTGGCTTGAGACAGACTTTTTCGCCCGTCACGATATGAGTATAGCATTTTTCTTCTGTTACAGGAGTGACGTACTGAGCACATTCAGTCTTCCTCTTCTCGGCAATGCCTGCCATATCAATATGAGTGATTTTTGCATCTTGTGAGATACCTGTATTTTTATCGATTTTGAGAGCGAGAAGTCCTTGCCATGCAGAATTATATTGATAGGTTACCTGATTTTGATCCATGAGCTGAGCAGGGAGAAGAAGAATCTTGCGAGCATCATCCCATACGAGGGCTCGAGGATTCCAGAGAGCATCAGAAGAAGATCCGATTCCTCCATAAACTTGGGAGTATTTCTGTTTTGGTTTTGTAATGTCAGAGACATCATACAGGTCGACTTTAATACCAGCATTTATGGTGCCACCCCATTGGCTTTCTTTTGTATCATAACCTATACCGATGAGGTGATTTTGATCATAGGGATGAAGATAAGTAGAATATCCTGGCATAGTGAGCTCCCCTACTATTTTCATATTTTTCGGAGTTGTCGTATCGATAACAAAGAGTGGATCTATCTGTTCAAATGTCACCAAATAGAGACGGTTACCAATATATCGAGCTGCCTGAAAACGCTCTTTTGCTCCGACATTTTCGAGTTTAGAAAGGAGCTTCCCTGCTCCATCAATAGCAAATATATCGACACCGTTTGTTGTCCAATCCTTCTGATTTGCAGTAAAGAGGACACCGTCACGCTCATTGAGAGCATATTGAGAAAGAGGCATGCCGGGAGTGAGAACAGAATACACATAAGAAATTTTTCCTGACTTCATACCAAATCGGTGAATCAGAGAATTCTGTTCAGAGCGAAATGCAGGCATAATACAACGAGCATTTGGTGGACAAGAAAAGTTACCTCCTTGCTTCCAATAATTCCCAACAATATAAAAACTCTCTTTCGACATAAAGAATTGAGAAGCATCTCCATAGATAACCTTGCGTGTAGCATCTCCTGAATTCGAAAGTGGAATCACAGAGAGAGTGAGGAAGCTCAAATTTTGTGGCTTTTCAGGAAGTAGGTATTCTATTTCACTACATTTTACTTTGCCGCGAGTAATAGAATATGGGAGTTTTTTACCTCCGACATCAAGAGTAGTTGTCGTGTTACGCTTGATATCTATGGTTTGAGGAAGAATAGCATCAACATCGAATTTTTTATCCATATACGCTACCACGTCATCTCTCGTGTACATGCCAATTGGCCCCCATGTATTGAGAGAAACATAATTCTGCGACAAGACGTAGAGATAATCCCCTTCTCGACGAGACTGAGAGAGATCACCATTGACTGTATAAAAACGAGAGAGCTGTGGCTGAGATGGATCAGTGATGTCGTAGACGACAACAACTGTTGCAGACCCATTACCTATAGTAACTGGAGTAGGATTGTAGACATAATTTTGATTCCATCGATTTGCGAGAATAGTGAGACGATTATTGGCGACATAGAGCTGTATGTTGCTATAATTACTTGGGAGCTTGATACGTTTAACGAGAGACATATCGCTCGCAGGAACGGCACGAGTAATAGTCACATAATTAAACCCATCAGCATCAGGCTGATTAGAGGTGTAGTAAATATACTTTCCATCAGTTTTCACGACTTCTGCCTCGTCAACACCAGCTATTTGGACATTGGTCTGACTCACACTCACATCCCCACCTCCTCCACCAATACCGCCACGATCAAGTGATGGAGTCGGAGCTGGAGATCATTCCATAAGGACAGGTTTACCCACAGAACCACCATACATATTGACCTGGTCGATGAGATTTTGTTTGAAGTATTTCGTCAAGACTGTATCCATAGCCTCACAAGAAGAGAAACTCTTGAGATTGATATCACTCACCGTGGTATTTTCTTGGTCGAGGATTTGTGTATCATCGAGCGCTCCAAAGGTAGGAATACTCGCAAAAAGTGGTATCGAGACAAGAGCAAGTGTGAAAAATTTGTGCATACAGTGAAAAATTATACTATAACATCCAAAGTGTATGATTGATTTCCTAAGTTGCAAGATGCTTCACCGATTCTTCACATCCTTCGTGCTTATCTCAAGCGCTACCCTCCTCGCGAGTTGTAGCATGCCTGACTACTTCTTCTCGAAAAAAGAAGCACCGGTCACCATAGAGACACCCCTGATTTCGGGCGAAATATCTGGATGAGAAAGTAGTTTTTCACAAACAGTCTCGAATATCGATACCACAAATCAAAATGTAGCAGATGGAACCCTCGTAGAAAGTGAAAAAAAGGAACGAGTTATTATCCTCGAAAAACGTGCGGATTATCTCGCAACAAATAATGAATATCGTGAAGCAGCATGACTCTACGAACGCATACTGAGACTCGAACCTTCAGAAAAAATAGAGCGAAAACTCGCACATATAGCATTTAAAGCAAAAAATTTCCAGAGAAGTTCTGACCTCTATAAAAAGTTTGCAGACGATCTCTACCTCTCAGAAAAGGAAGAATTTCTCCATGCCTTGCGCTATACAGGAGACGACGAGTTCACAAAAGCGCTCGGGAAACTCGACCTCCCTGACAACATAAAAGAAGCCTTTGAAGTATCGTGGAAATGTGAGTACGAGTTCATCTCTTGCGAAAACGCTATTCGTGCATACAAGCATGATTATGCACCAATAAGAGACCTCAAAAATGCACTCAAAAACTACGAAAATCTCTGAAACAAAGATCCCAGCTACAAAGAAGCATTACTGATTGGCGCATTCTACAAAAACCAGGACTTCACAACTGCAATTCGTGTCGGTGAAAATGTACTCAGAAGAAAACCAGACTACCGACCTATACTCAAAATAGTGTGATTCTCAGCATTTATGACAGGACAATACGAGCGTGCTCAGTGAGTCCTCGGGAAATACAAAAAACTCGAACCAAAGGATGCGGAAGCTGATTTTATCCTGGGATTGATTCACTTTGAAAAACAGGATTATGAGACATCAAATATCTACTTCAATAAAGCTGTCCTCGGATGATACAAACCAAAAACAGTGGTAGAACGAAAGCTCGCCTATAACTACTATATTCTCGATCTGCCAAAAAATATGTTTCAAGTGCTCGGATATCTGATGCTCGAACCAGATGTCACGGAGGCTGATGTCAATAATGCTGTCTATCTGGCCCTCAGTTATGATGAAATGAGAAATGCTGGAGAATGGATAAAAATCGGAAAAGAAAAATTTCCCGAAGCCGAGAATCTCACATGACTCGAGTCATGGTACCTTCGTGCAACAAATAAAACATGAGAAGCACAGTCTCTGGTCGATAGCCTCTTAGCAAAAGATGAAAACAACCTCATCGCACTCGTACAATGAGGTATATTAGCCTACGATGCAGGCTATAAAGAAAAGTCTAAAACCCTTCTCAGAAAAGCAAAAATCATCGATGCTGGAGGTACTTGGGAGAAAACAATTGATGAGTATCTAGCAAAACAATAACAGGTTATTAATCCATCTGTATCACACCTTCTTTCTGGCTTTCTGCATGACGGAAAGTGTTTTTTCAGAGCTTCTTACGGAGATGTGTCTGGACGATATTTTGTGCCTCAGGGAATGTTATTTTCTCAGCTTTAATAAGTGAGCGGAGTTGCTTGTACGTGGTGTGTTGTCCTTTGACCTTGAGATCATCCCAATCGACATCTTTGATAAGGAGAGATTGGAGAGCTTTTTCAAAACAATCAGACGAACAAAAACCCATGTGTTTTTTATGCTCAGCAAGATCGACAATCATACGAGCATTACACTCTGTGTAGCGACAATTATCACAATGGTCTGTGAGTTTATCAGAGTGGAGGCAGGTACCAATAGTAGTGTGGGTTTTTTCGTCTCCTACAAAAGTACTAACACGATTATCAAAGGTGTAGAGATTACCGAGCCAATTACCATCATTAAATGTATTTACATATTTCACCACACCACCCTCGATAGCATAGACATCCTCGAGTCATGCTTTATTTGCCAGAACAGCAGCTTTTTCACATCGTATGCCACCAGTACAATACCAAATAATTTTTTTACCCTTTGCTTTTTCACGGTAGCGCTCGAGGAGCTGTGGCACTTCACGAAAATTGATTGTACTGGCAGGAATAGCCCCCTTGAAATGACCGAGACGATACTCGTAGTCATTGCGCATATCGAGGATGAGATAATCATCCATTTTTCAGTCATCGAGAATTTTTTTAAACTCCGCAGGTGTGAGTTCTTTCTTATACTTTTTTACTTCTTCCTGTGTTACCTTTTCACCGAGAACCACTATTTCATTTCTGACTTTGACAGTGAGCTTTGGAAATTGATGACCAGCAACAAGAGTTGCTTTTGGCTCTATATCAGAAATGTTTTTAAAATACGGTGTTGATTCGAGATACATTCGGTAGGCTCTACATTGACCGAGATTTCCTGAAACAGTAGAACTAATTCCTTCTGTTCCTATATAAATACGTCCACGGAGACCTATATCCGAACAAAATTGGAGATGTTCAGCACAGACAGATTCAACTTCATTTTCTGGTATATCGACGAAATGATAAAACGTCAGCAGTTCAAACTGCGGTTCTTGGGGCTTCATATTGTAGTATGAAAAAATAAGACGCACCCTGTTATTGAGTGCGTCTTGATTATAAATACTTTACAAAAGTTGCAAGAAAGACATCTAATTCTTCTCAAAATAAACACGGAGTGCTGGTTCGAGTTCCTTCTTACGACTCAATCGATTCCCGAGATCAGCAAGAGAATCAAGAGTATCCGCACCAAAAGCTCACTTGAGAGCCTCTTTTTCAGTGTCTCCTGCGACAAAAGTAATATTTTTCTCAGCGAGGATATCCACCACAGAGAAGAAGATAGCATTGAGACCTGTTTCTTCTTTGAGCGCGCGCATATCAGAAATAATTTCATTTTTTCGACCCATAGCATAGGCAGGGCTCGTTGTTTCCATCACTCCGTAGCCAAACTTTTTCTCACCAACAGAAAACACTTTGTAATCGAGCTCAAGAATCTTTCTTGTCGGCATATCTCCGAGATCAGATTTTGCATCAAACATAGCTTTTGCATACGCTTGAATATCAGTGATTCCGAGGTCCTCTGCGAGGTATTCAGCGATTTCACGATCTTCATCAGTCGTGGTAGGTGAACGGAATGCGAGACTATCAGAGAGTATTCCGGCGAGAATCATTTTTGCGACATGATCAGGTATATCGAGATCCTGTTCAGCAAACATGAGAAACAGAATAGAACATGTAGAACATACTGGATCAAAACGGAGCTGGATTGGCTCACTCGTTGAGAGAGACTCGACAGAGTGATGATCGATGATGCATTTGACCTTGAGCGTCTCAAGGCCATCAATAGCCTGTGATTTTACGTTATGATCGACGAGTACCACCTCAGAACCAGCATCGAGAGTAGACACCAATTTTGGAGCCTCTACACCGATACCTTTGAGAACAAATTCTGTTTCCTTGTTGAGCTCTCCGAGTCTGTATGCCTCAGCCTCTTGCCCCATAGCGAGGAAATACTCACGAGCAACCAGAGCAGAGAGAATAGCATCTGTGTCAGGATTTTTATGTCAGATAATATGATACATAAGAGAAAATAATGAAATACAAAGTATGCACCGTAGAGTAATAAAAAGTGATTTTTTATCAACCGAAATCCTCGCTTTCTCTTTTTTCTTGCTTTTTATTGATTATTTATAGAATTCTGGTCTCAATATATATTTTATGAGGTTTGAGAAAATACCATACTATCTCCGTTATAGCATAGATCAGATTATAGCTGATGCTCGGAAAAACATCTCAGTGAATTATCTTCATAATATAGCACACGCCGCTGGGAAGACCGCATCTCGTGGTGGTGTTGGATGTCAGATAATTGATACGACTGATTACAGTGAGTATTTCTACGAACCAAAAAAATTTGAAATGCCAGAAGTGAGAACTATTCGGTGCCTTGACCAGCGTTCAGCTCACCAAAATGCCATAATAGCATTTAAAAAATGGGAACAAGAAGTACGAGATTTTCTCTCAAATCCGACAAAAATTCTAGGGACAAGAACTGAAACCGTCTCTCTAGGACAGCATCCTACTTCTCCTGAGCAGGTGCGAGCAGTGTTGAAGAATTCTTCACGATTGCAAAAGAGCCGACGCGTAAAAGTACGTCTGAATGAATCGACTGATTCTCTCCTGAAGTAGGGCTGAGAACAGATGATTGGAGTGTACTAGAACCGACCTGAACGAGCTGCTCACTTGAGAGCTGAACAAATGTATAATTTTGCTTCAAATAATATCCTCCTCCGAGAAATGAGAGAAGTCCAAGAGTGAGAAAAAGTTTTTTCATAAACGAGGTTTAGGGAAATAATATGCGCTCAGTATAGACCATATCTCATTGATTTCAAGGATTTAGAAAAAGAAATATCAAGAAATTTTGCGCTTCGGACCTTTCTTCTATAATCAAGTTCATGACAAAAACAAAAATCACCATGGCAACACAAGAGCAAGATTACGCTCAATGGTATCTCGATGTAGCACATCAAGGAAATATGTTTGAATACGCTCCTGTAACTGGGTGTATCACGTTTTTACCAAAAGCCGTCACGCTCTGGAATACCCTCAGAGAAGTCATGAGTAAAAAAATGAAAGCTCTCGGTGTCCAAGATATCATGTTACCTCTCCTCATACCCGTATCATTTTTTGAACGAGAAAAAAATCATATAGAGGGCTTTGCTCCTGAGTTCCTGACTGTGACACATGTCGGGGGGAAAGAATTGCCAGAACATTTTGCGATTCGTCCAACATCAGAGACACTTTTTTGTGATTTTTTCAAAAAACAATTACAGAGCTACAAAGATCTCCCACTCTTGTATAACCAGTGGGCAAATGTTATGCGTTGGGAAAAAAGGCCTCGCCCCTTCCTCCGTACATCAGAATTTCACTGGCAAGAATGACATACGCTCCATCTCACCGAACAAGATGCTCACGATTTTCTCATCAATATACTCAATCAAGTATATATAGAGACCATCAGAGAATATATGGCAATAGATGGATTAGAAGGAGAAAAATCAGCCAGCGAGAGATTCCCCGGAGCTCTACATACTTATACATATGAATCTATGATGAGTAATGGTTGGGCCCTCCAATCATGTACTTCTCACCTTCTTTCACAGGATTTTATGAGAGAATTTGAGGTCTCATATCAAGACAAAGAAGGAAAACAAGCTCATCCATACTATACCTCATGGGGCGCAAGTACTCGACTTCTCGGTGCACTCATATCGAGCCATTCTGATAACCGCGGGCTCGTCATACCTCCAAAGATGTCCGAATATGTAGCCACACTCCTCCCATTGTATGCCAACGATGAAGCAGGTGTACGAGAATATACTGATACAATTGCAGAAACTCTTCTTGGAAAAAATAATGATATACCAGTACAAGGACAATATTTCAGAGCGAGAATCAATACAAAAAACCAAAAACTCTTACTCGATGCTCGCGATGTTCGACTCGGTGAAAAAATAAATGATTGGGAACTCTCTGGATACCCAATACGTATAGAATATGGACCTCGTGATATGGCTCAATCGCAGGTAGTGGTGGCAGACAGAATTCTCGGAGAAAAACACATCACTCCTATTTCTGATCTCAAAAAAATGACAGAAACACTCTTAGAAAAAGGGCAAGAAGCTCTCCTCGAAAAAAGCAGAAATCGACTTCGAGAAAATACAGTTGTATGCCACAATGAAGCAGATATCGCAGCAGCTGTTGAAGCTGGGAAATTTGCACTCTATGCATGGGATGGTGACGAGAAATTCGAAACACATATCAAAACAACCTACAAGGCGACAACACGCTGTATGCCATTTGCAGGACAGTTTACGGATGAGCTCATGCCTGAAATCGAAAAAGGGAAAATGAGAACTATTTTTGCTCGCGCATTTTAAAAAAGTAATTGAGGAAACATTTTTTTGTTTTTCCACAATAATGTGTAGGAAGACGCAGAAAAACTCCTACAATTAGAGGAGATGTTCCCTTCTGACTATAAATCTGAGGAAAAATTGGCCATGACTATCAATATATTGATGGTT
>CAZRUI010000034.1:8306-9570 GCA_964603225.1 uncultured Candidatus Peribacteria bacterium
AATGCCGATACAGTCATACTCCGAGTACTTCGTTTTACCTCTATTCTCAATCTCTTTCACTTTTATAGGTCGTCTCGAGTCCTGAGACTGCTCCGTGATATGTCACGAGAAATATGGTTTGAGATGATGGTGATTTTTATTCTCTCGATACAGTGTATACTCATAGCCGGTGTACTCTTCTATGCTCTAGAAAATGGAGCAAATACACATGTTCAGAATATTTTTGATGGTATATGGTGGTCTGTCGTGACGCTCACAACGATTGGATATGGCGATGTCTATCCTATTACTTTTGGCGGGAGGATTCTCGGTATGGTGCTCGCGATGGTCGGAATAGGACTCGTCGCTCTCCCAACTGGTATTCTGACTTCTGGGTTTATCAGAGCACTCAGAAGTGAGAAAAAAATATCACAACTCGTCGATAGCATGGAAGAAGAAGAAAAGGAACAGGATGCCCTCGTTGAACGCATACAAGAAATAGAAACAGTAATCAAAAAAGTAAAAAAGAAACCATCAGTCGCCTCTTCAAAAATTTTTAAAAAGAAGTCAAAGTAGTTTATGCGACGATATATCTGATACGCCTGTGCTCTGCAAATATTCTTTTTCTCAAGCATCTTTGCTGATTTCACGGATATCAAGTACTCGTTTTATCGTGATGCGATATTGAGTCTCCAAAATCAATGACTCAGTAATGGATACGGAGATGGCACATATGGGGTCGAAAACAATATCACACGAGCAGAAATACTCACTCTCCTCTTGCGTGCGAGCAATACAGTACTCCCCGATGTCGGAACAGAAGCCTGCTTCCCCGATGTAGCAACAAATATGTGGTATCATCGATACATCTGTGCTGCCAATAAACTCGGAATTGCCAGCGGTTTTAGCAATGGGAAATTCAAGCCAAATGATCCAGTAACAACACTCGAAGCACTCGCATTTGCAAACAAAGCATTTCAGACCAATATAGCCACCACAGGAGAAAAATGGTATGAACTACTCCAGAATTTCGCACATGATAATCGCTTACTGCCGAAACATACCTATACGACCAGCACAAAAATCTCTCGAGGAAAGTCAGCTGAACTCATCACGAGATTCCAAGAATTCAAGCGAACAAATACGCCTCTCAATTATAAAAGCACAGGGTGTAGTGTATCGAGTGGTACAATGTCGAGTGAAATAACGCTCAATATTGCGGAGAAAGAGAGAAAATTTAACCTCTCGCTGCCCAGCGGATACACCAATGGGAGAGAATACTCTC
>CAZRUI010000035.1:0-5037 GCA_964603225.1 uncultured Candidatus Peribacteria bacterium
CTATCATTCTGCTCTTTTGGGAGGATGATACCAGAAGCCGTTTCTTTCTTGGCTTCCATTTTTCGGAGGACGAGTCTGTCCTGGAGTGGCGTAATCTTTGCCATAGAAATAAAAGGTTAAAAAATATTTTAGCACCGGTATTATATAGGTGCTAATTTTTGTGTCAATAGAATCTACCAACGCCCAGGCTGTTGGTGTGGGATTTCGATTCGCACCGTAAATCACTCGCCTTCAGCACTAATCAAATCCACAGCTCCTCCAGCATCACGAACTATCTTATCGATAATCGATAATCCGATACCGAGACCTCGATCACGCACGTCGCCAGATTTTGACTTGTCTGCTTGATAAAATTTTTCTTTGAGATACGGCAAGTCTTCTGATTTTACGCCACGACCATTATCCTGAAAGATAATAATATCTGTTGTGCTTTCATGAAAAAAATTCACTCGTAGCTGTGTCCCGGATCCAGCATAACGGAGGAAATTACCTACAACATTATGAAATATCTGAATGAGACTATCGTGATCAAAAATAATCGTTGCTCTCTTTGGGCCAACATACGTCATAGATTGTCCGTGGTGTGAGAGCTCACCTGAGTGTGTCTCCTGAACGATATTGAATATATCAATCAGATTGATTTTTTCATGGCGAAAATCGGTCGGACGACTCTCAAACGTCTGAAAATGCATCAAGCTCTCAACAATACGTGTGAGACGAGCGAGCTCACCAGAAAGCGCATCTATATTTTTGGTATTGAGCTGTATCACACCATCCTTGATTCCTTCTAAATACACACGAATGGCTGTCATCGGGGTCTTGAGTTCATGACTCATATCGGTGAGAAATTGTGTACGAATAGTTTCTTGATGATCCAGGCGGAATCGGAGATTATTGAGCGAGTCAACGAGAGGACGAAATTCATCTTTTCCCTGATAATCAAGTGCCTTACCGCCAGAAGTGGTGAAGTTATCGAGCGTATCGGTAACGGCATGAATAGGCTTAAAGGACTTTCGTAAAAAATAAAGTACGAAACCAACGACGACCAACACGAAGAGAATATTTATAGCAATCATGGCGACGAGTACCTGTACGACGAATTGGCGCTTTGGATCTGTACCATCTGTAAAGCTAAACCCGAGAGGCGCACTTCTAAGAAAAACAGACATAGCATTGAGACCTATGACGTCTTCGACCTGTTTTTTTTCTACGCCTGATTCCTCGAGATACTGACCAACAGAATCACGGTTAAAAACTGGGCTGGTATCGATATAGGTTTCGATACCTGTCGCGAGTTTCCCGAGATCTTCATCGATTTCACGATATTTCTCGAGCAGCTCTGGTGCATCATCTGGAAACTGTTTTATAAGTGAGAGAATCTCCGCATCAATCTCATTCTGTCTGGTCTCAGCATAAAAAGTCTGCAAAAAATCAAAAAAGTATCGCTGTGTTACATAGGGTAGGACAGTGAGATTGAGAGCAAGAAAGAGAGCTACAACACCAGCGACGAGGAGAAGAATCTTTCGGGTAAGGGACATAGGAAAACGAGTTTAGCTGGTTTAATTTGTTTAATCGGTGTATTTTGTTACATTACTATAAGAACAAAGTCATATTTGCAAAACTCTCCATGAAACGTATCACTCCATCACCTGATGATCTCTGACAGAGACTCGACCGATACCTGCGAAAGATTTTTCCAGGAGCCAAGCTCGGAGAAATATACGAAGCACTCCGAACCAAAAAAATCACCATAGGAGGGAAAAAACTTCCCGAGAGTACCAAGCTCCGCGCTGGAGACAGTCTCGATATCGATATCACTCATGATATTCTCAGAATCTGGGAAACAAAAGAAATCTCAACAAAAATCATCCATGAAAAGCTCGACTCCTCAAGAATACTCTATCAGGATAACGACATTCTCGTCTACGATAAGCCCTCTGGACTGATTGTGCATAGTCCGGATCACAAAACAGATGAAGTCTCTCTCATAGAACAAATAGAGGATTATCTCCTCTCGAGTGGATGGAAACCATCAGGTACCTTTGCTCATCCAGCCCTGGCTCATCGTATTGATCGTGATACATCAGGTATCATCATCTCGTGTCTCAATCGTCAGTCCTACGAACATATGGCAGAACAGTTTCGTACGAGAAAAGTCGAGAAGACCTACCATGCTCTCATCGCTGGTGTCCCTGAACCAAGAGAATGAATCATCCGAGCTCCTCTGCTCCGACTCGATACTGGTCGAACTGATGAAGCAAAAGTAGTCGTCGATCCAAGTGGCCAGTCAGCTGAAACGAGCTACAAAGTCATAAAAACTGGTACAAAAAATGAATGGAG
Organism: uncultured Candidatus Peribacteria bacterium; assembly: GCA_964603225.1. GTDB lineage: Bacteria > Patescibacteriota > Gracilibacteria > BD1-5 > JAGOOR01 > JAGOOR01. The sequence continues at coordinate 2,341 of CAZRUI010000035.1, forward strand.
CCTCGTCGAGCTCCATCCCAAAACTGGTCGAACACATCAGATACGTGTTCATATGGCCCATATCGGTCATCCACTTATTGGCGACAAGCGTTATGGCGGACCAAATGTTGTGAAATTTCCAGACCTCAAAGAACTACACGGTCGTAAGGGGCATTTGCTGCATGCGTCTCAAATCAACTTCCAAATTCAAAATTTAAAAAGGCAATTAGTGTCCAAAATTAAGCTCTACTATTAGCCTCCTTAACAAGAGCTTTTCTCTGATCTGGAGTTATATTCTTATTGCCAAACAATTCCTGTACAGCATCATCAGTCAATGTATCAGATCAGTTTGCTTTAGCTTTTATTTTTTGTGCTTGTTCAATAGTCATGTTGGAAACAACATTAGACGAAGAAACCTGTAGCCCGTTAGCTGATTTAAATTTAAATCCACCACCCCCATCAGACTCTCAAAGCCCAACCGATGGGCCACTTCCAGTCGTTGAAGTAGAAGCTCCAAGATGACTTGCAAGCTTTGTAATACCCTTCACTTTTGTTTTTTCTTCTAACTCAGTGATAAGCGAACCAAACCGAGTACTTTCCAAGACACTTTTTAATCATTCCCTGCTTCATGAATTGGCTTCAACCTGAGATTGAAACTCATCAATAAGTGCCTGAGAAGAGGCTGTTAATTTAGTTTTGTCTATTTTATTAATTCATTTAATAATGAGCTCGGCTGCTTTATCAGGTGACTTTTCTGTAGAATTTCAGAATCTTTGAACTGCTTCTTCAAATGAATTAGATCCACTCACGAATCAATCTATTGCTCAATTTAGAGCTGATGCCTTGCCTGTAAGCATATCGTCAAGTGCGTTTCTGTGATCAGTAACTTTCTCTTCAACTTTTTTGTTCATAATTTTCGCAGCAGAATCAAATGTAGCAGGATTAAACGCGGCAAACGCAGGATGTGGCGTTGGGAGGTAACTCGGAATATGCTGAACAAAGTTTCCGACACTATTCCCAAATTTCTCAAACGGTGCAAATGCTGCCTTTGTCACTTCATCATGAGCAACTGCGGCTTTGACCCCCATCCACATGACTGCAAGGGCTATAAGAGAGAGAATAATATGAGCAAATATATCATTTAGTCCATCCACAGCTCACTGTCCTAATCCTGTAGCAGTTTTTCCATTAGAAGTACCAACAAATTCTGAGAGCATCGAACCAAAGTTGAATTTGATAAAGGCGTTTCGGGCATCACTTCCTTCGCCTACTGTCGTTCACTCATTTCCTATAATAATATAGGAAGAATATCCTTTTGAATCTCCTCCATCTTGTTTTATACAGTATTTCACCATAAACTCACCCGTCGTACAATATGTACCACTTCCATCGTTTGATAATGCGCCCGATGTAAAAGTATTATTTATGACTCCGATAAAGAGTAATCCAAATGAGAGAACGGCAGATACCAAGACTGGTACCATAGCCAAACTAAAGAATGGTTTAAATCAAACCTCTCACAGACTAGCGCCACCTCAGTGATCGCCACCACCTCAGTGATCAGAATTCAGCGTTTTCCCAAGCCCCTCATCACTCACAGCATATGCGAGACCAAAAAGTGGTGAGAACATCACATAAACCCAGAGCTTAAAGGCTCGAGCGAGGAGTACCCAACAGAGAGCTATGAGGATAATAGCAAAGAAAGTGGTCGTAATAAAGGCAACACCAAATTTTCTGAGAAGTTTCCCGAGGTCACTAATACATGTAGCAGAATTCTTCTGTTCTTTCCCTTCTTCTGTTACGCCCTTACATACCTTATCAAAATCAATCATTTCTGTTTTTTGAATCTTGAAGATATCATAGGCATAGATCATGATAATAAAGAATGGCCCCGAAGAATTTTTTGAGATAAATTCTGCTGGAGAGATACATTTTACGCCTCCTGACTTTGTTTCCCCATTTTCGACACACGTAACGGTCTCTGCACTGGCTGCTGGGGCATCTTCGGCAAAATTGAGAGTGAATTCAGTCGGTATACTTCGGAGATGAAACATTCCCGTGTCCTCTCCCTTATCCATAGAAGCTATAGCACCAGAAGGAATAGAGAGAACAGCCGCAACAGCCTGATTGGCAAATGAGAGTGTCCAACTCACAATCAGCCAGGTAAATGGGACAATCATGATACCAACGAGAAATCGAGGAAGTTTTTTCTTAAAAGCATAGTTTGATTCACTCGAGAATATCTGCATGATAGCCATCCAGAGAAGCATAAGAGCGAAGACAATATAGACTAAATTACTCACTAGTACCCACACCTGAATAAAGTATGGACGAAGCCCAAAGAAGTCACCCATCGTCCAGTCTGGTGAGAGGAGCCATCCACAGAGAATAATAGCAGGTGTCAATAAAAATGTGATGATAGTAAACACGAGATTCAATATCTGCACTATCGCTGCTATCACATCAGAATCCTGAGTGGTATCTCCTGCGGCAAATGTATATCCAGCACAGAGTACCAAAGTCATCAGCAAGTACTTCCTTGGAATAAGGAATCGTCTAAGTGAACGAGTGATGTGAGAAATAAATCGCATATTATTTTGTTTCAGTGGCAAATATTTTGAGTTCTTTGAGTGCATTTATATTGATACCTTGTGGGAGCTTGACCGTCACGCCCTGGATAAGGGGCGCCATATTTGCTCGGAGAACAACGAGTTTTTG
>CAZRUI010000035.1:5137-8749 GCA_964603225.1 uncultured Candidatus Peribacteria bacterium
GATATTTTCCATATTCCGATACAGATTTTCTTCTTTTTCATATCCTCATGCTATCATAGACTTTTCTATACCTCAAGCATCTCACTATAAAATAATTGAAGAGAGTACTTGACTTTGATATTATATAGTATTAAGTATTGATATTGATGGTATTCAGAGAAAAAATGTGACTTTTTAGAAAAAAAGACATAATCAAACAAGATATATATCGCTCATTATTCATTAGTCACCTATTTTATGCACCGTTCTCATACCTGTGGTCAACTCACGGCACATCATATCGGACAAAAAGTCACTCTCTCTGGTTGGGTCGCTAATCGCCGTGATCATGGCGGTATCATCTTCATCGATGTGCGCGATAGATATGGTATTACTCAGCTCGTTTTCGATCCTCAGACGCATGCAGGAGCTGCTCAGATTATCGAGTCCGCTCGAGCTGAATGGGTGATAAAAATCGAGGGTGAAGTACGTGGTCGTCCATCAGGTCAAGAAAATAATGATCTCAGTACTGGTGCTATCGAGGTCCTCGTCCACACATGTTCTATCCTGAGCAAGGCTAAGACACCACCATTTGAAATCTCAGACCACAGTACCTCGAGTGAGGATATCCGCTACAAATACCGCTATCTCGACCTCCGACGTGATATCCAGAGAAAAAAAATCGAATTCCGTGCGCAGGTCAATGCCTACGCTCGTGAATGGTTCAGAAAAAATGACTTTCTCGAAGTCCAAACTCCCCTCTTCACCGTCAGTTCTCCAGAAGGCGCTCGTGACTACCTGATACCGTCACGTCTCCACCCTGGCAAATTCTATGCTCTCCCTCAAGCTCCTCAGCAGTACAAGCAACTCCTCATGGTCTCTGGGTTTGATAAATACTTCCAAATTGCTCCGTGTTTCCGTGACGAAGACCCTCGCGCTGACCGTCATAGCTGTGAATTTTATCAGATAGACTGCGAGATGAGCTTCGTGCACCAAGAAGATGTCCTCGAAGTAGCGGAGAATTTTGCTCGTGATCTCGTAAAAACTGTAACTCCAAACCGTAAACTCCTCACCCCTGTCTTCACCCGTATTACACACCATGAAGCGATGGAAAAATATGGTTCAGACAAGCCAGATCTGCGTTTTGATTGTCATTTTGAGGATTTCAGTGAAGCATTGAAGAATTCTGGCTTTTCAGTCTTCTCTGGTGCAGTAGAAAAAGGCGGAGTAGTGAAGGCATTTAAGCTTCCTGGAGTGGCTATGTCACGCAAAGATATCGATGAAATCACAGCTCTCGCCGTCGAACAAGGTGCCAAAGGTCTCGCCTACATCATCTATGAGGAAACAGGACCAAAGAGCCCTATTCTCAAGTTCATGAGTCAGGATGAGCTCCAAGTGCTTGAAGAGCGTCTTCAGCCGAAAGTAGGCGATATGATCTTCTTTGGTGCAGATAAGCGCGAAGTGGTCAATAAAGTCCTGGGAGCTGTCCGTGTCGCCCTCAGAAACCGATACAATCTCGTCGATGAGAGCACACTCTCGTTTGCTTGGATCACAGATTTTCCTATGTTTGAAAAAGACGATAAAACAGGGAAACTCGATTTCGCCCACAACCCATTTAGTAGCATCAATGCGACGCTCGAAGACCTCCGAAATATGAATCCAGAGGAAGTCTACGGTTTCCAATACGATCTCACGCTCAATGGCTATGAAATCCTCTCAGGATCTATCCGAAATCACGACCTCGAACTCCTCACAGAGGCGTTTCGTATGGTCGGGCGCAGCGAAGAAGAAGTGAAAAACAAATTTGGTGGCATGTACGAAGCATTTCAATACGGTGTTCCTCCACATGGCGGCTTCGCCTTTGGTATCGACCGATTTATGATGATTCTCATGAATGAAGACAATATCCGTGATATGTATGCTTTCCCAAAATCAGGTAAAGCTCAAGATGCTATGATGAACGCCCCAAGCGAAGTCGATGAGGAGAGTCTACGAGAACTACATATCAAGATTCGGTAATAAAAACCATATTTATGGAATGATTCGAATTTGAGGAATTGTCAGAATCAAGTTGGCTTAGACATGTTTGGCAGGCTTATGATATTTTATATGAAGTCCAAAGAGGTTGTACTGGACTAAAAACAGAGATATACGAATGACCAGATAATTTTCGATCGGAAATAGCAACAGGGAAACTCATAGTATTAGTCGCTAAACAAGCTGATTCGATAATCTGATGATTATCATATCATCAATCAGGCTTTAATGTAATCTCTCTTGATTTCTTATGAGTTCATGAGCCATTTCGTGGCAAGTGAATTTGATCAAGACTTTTAAATCAACTCATCACAAAGGCAAGCAGACAGGCAAACACAATTATCAAACTCCACTGTAAACAAGACTCTTGGGTTACTGATTTTTATATAAAAAAATGATTTAAACCAACCTGGCAAAGAGACTCTAAAACATTCATCAAAATGGAACTACCTCTCAGTTCATGAGAAACTACATGATAGTAATTACTCAAAGCACAAGAACCCCTGAAACAAGCACAGCCCCTAGCATCCGCATAACATAGATACCAAAGAGTTTACTTCAGAATTTCTTTGCGAGTCAGATTTTGACTGCTGTATTCGTCACAAGAGCGATGATAATAGCTGTTGTGGCAGCGAGAGTCGTGAGTGATTGAACACCAGAAGCATTTGATATTTCTGCCATTTCTTGAGTGATAGCATCGACATCAGCGAGACCCGAGAAGAGAGAGACGAGATAGATTGGGAGGTGTTCGAGGAGTCCTGAAAGAATAGGGAGATATCCTGTGAGGATACTCGTCAGAGCCTGAAATGATGACTGATACACGAGAGCTACAGTCGAAGCGAATTTGATGAGGATGACGAACCCTGCGAATTTGAGAGCAGGTCCAATCTGAAATGGGCTTTCATGAAGCTCTGCGACTTGCACACCTGTTTCGTGTGTTTTTGATTTCCCCCAAGCCCACCACAGAAGTGCTGCAGAGGTCGCAATCATGGCAAGAATTGGAATCAAGAGTGTACCCAAGAGAAGAGGGTTAAAGAGCATGACGATACCCAGTACACGGAAGAGCATAATAGAACATGCTGCGATGGTCGCAATAACCGTTGGGTAGAGAAATGCCTTTTCTTCTTGTTTACTCTTTTCTGCCATTGCAGAGGTTACTGCTGTCGATGATACGAGACCACCGAGAGCGCCTGAGAGAATGATACCACGACCAGCTCCAAATGCCTTTGTGAGGACATAACCAACATAGCTCACAGCGGACATGATGACAACGAAAAACCAGATACCATACGGATTAAAAAATGGAGCAGTCGTGAGTGGACCTTCTGGAAGAAAGACCATCATATCATGAAGTGCATATTTATGATCTGGAAGAAGCGGGAGGATAATGAGTGAGATAACCGCGAACTTGAGTGTCGTTGATATCTCGTCTTCGCCGATTTTATCGATGAGGGGGGTAATACGAGCCTTGTAATTGAGCATCACTGCAACCAATATACCGAGAAAAATCGCTACCTGTACCTCTCCGAGCATCACGAGGGCACCGAGAAGAAACACTGTCACCGCTGCAAACTCACTCGTCACACCGAACTGGTG
>CAZRUI010000036.1:0-8107 GCA_964603225.1 uncultured Candidatus Peribacteria bacterium
TTGAAAATCAGCCATAAGAGAAAAATAAGAAAATTAAAAAGTAGGGGTATTATAGAGAAAAGAAGTATATTTCAAATAATTTTTCGATTATTTCTTCTTTTTTGCTTTACGAACCTTTTTTTCGATACGGACGAGTGCCGCGCGAAGTTTTCGATGTCGTGATCCTGAGAGGCGTACCATATTATAGAGTAAATGGATAATTAGTTTTTGATAAATTGAGCGAGACCCATTTTTTTGAGACGTGCTACAGCTTTTGTCATAGCATCAGCGAGCCATGCAGTTTTACCTTCATGTTTTTCGCGACGTACGAGTTTCTCATATGTCTTCTTCGCGTTAGTGATTTTATCACCAGTAATCTGACGTCGTTTACTAACGATGTAGATTTTATTTCGCGGTCTTTTACCAGCACCTACCATATCAAAACAATGAAGAATTAAGAATGAAGAATTAAGAATGAAGGTTTTTGAAAAAAAGAATTTGTATTCAATTTTTCATTTTTCATTTTTCATTTTTCATTTGAAAATTGGTGGAGTCTAAGGGAGTCGAACCCTTGACCTCCTGTGTGCAAAACAGGCGCTCTAGCCAACTGAGCTAAGACCCCACACCATACCAAGTATCATAAAGAGAGAGCAACCAGATAAATCTGGCGGGAGCGACGGGACTCGAACCCGCGACCTCCTCCGTGACAGGGAGGCGCTCTAACCAGCTGAGCTACGCCCCCTCACCTATGAACAAAGTGACGGGAGTATAAATAAAATATTTGGTTATGCAAATTTTTTTCATTTTTCCAGATTTTACCTATAATTTATCCCATGAAATCAACAAAAAAATGAAGTCTTTTTGAACAATGAAAAAAATTCCTTGCTTCTTTTTTCTGGCTTGATCCCTGTGCTGGGGGTATCTGTACACGAGAGAGAAAATGAAAAATCGAAATTCTCTGCGTGACACACAAAGATGGTCGTCTCATGCTCCCAAAATGAAGAATGAAGCTATGAGAAACGATAGAACAAACCGCTCTGAGAGAATTTAGAGAAGAAACTGGTATATATAACTGTACACTCTGAAAAAAAATCGGTACCATCCGTGATAGAAATAGAAGAAAGAAGATAGTCTTCTATGCTATACAGAGTTCATGACCACACTCCCCTGTTCATGATGAAGCCATCATGTGGGTACATCTTGAAGACGCTGCTAAAAAAATGAAACACGCAACAGAGAGAGCCTTTATTGAACGCTATGTCCCTCGGGGATAATTGTTCTGAGGATATCTTCTTCGAGTATCAGGATTTTATAATTGAGACCAGCCAAGTCGTGCTCGAGTGCCTCGATAGATTGTGTTATCTTCTCGAGCTCCACCATTGCTTGCGATTCTCCTGCCATCACACTCTCGAGCTCAGCTTGTTTGTCTATTTTTTCTTGAGCTAAGCTCTCTTTTTTTTGGATGATTGGCAAAAGAAGAGCATTGTTCTCCGCCTGAGCCTTTTCAATATTTTGTTGTTTTCCCTCTTCGAGAGATTGTATTTTTTCTTCGTGCTTCTCGAGATGTTCTATCTGAGCATTAGTGAGTGACTGAAGTGCGTTTTTCCTATTCGTTACCGCGAGACTCTCGGCATCTTGTGTTACTAAATCCTCTTTCCCCTTATTGAGATGCATTGCTTCCTCGTATGTTTGATTGATGAGATTGATAGTATCGGCATAGAGTTTTTGATCTGCTCTCTTTTGTTTCTCATAACGAGCATTTTCTTCCGCGATTTTTTGAGCATAAACTTTTTCTATATTAGTCATGTCTGGTCACGGAAATGCCACGATCGATGCATTTGTGTCATCGAGCTTCTTTTGAAGGAGCTGTAATTCACTTTTTATGGTCTGCTTTTTTTCTTGAAGTTGGTGTATCGTTTTCTCAAGAGCATTCTTTTCTTCTGTTTTTTCTTTTTTATCGAGGGAGAGTTGTTCACGCTCAAAACGTATATTTACGAGCACATCCCCTGAAGTTTCTGGGACTCACAAAGAAGCTTGTACAATAGATGATGAGAGAAAAGGTGCACCACGAGTTCACAACACAAAAATCGTGCCTATGACGATGAGGGTGAGAGTGATAATCTTGGTTCTGAGGCGCATAAATACCGAAAAGATAACTTTTACGGTAATAATTTAACATACTATAAAATATATGTCAAATATGAATTATCGCTTCTGATTCATGATTTTCTCGAGAGCTTGAGCGATTTGAGCAATATAGATAACCACAGTTATGATGCTGACAAAGAGAATGATCTTCCCCCAAGTATCCAGAAATATAGCTCCCAAACCAAAAATAAACGATAAAACCATGACAAGATGTCGCTGTACGGTGTAGTCTATGCCTTGCTCGGCCATGCGGTGATGCAGATGGGTCAGATCGCCTTTCATAGGATTTTTTCACGAACGAATCCGACCAATAATCACATAAAATGCATCAATAAAATAAATACCCAAAACTATCGATGCTGTTGCTATTTTACCACCTGCCACGATAGAAAGTGTCGCTATCATAAATCCGAGAAACATACTCCCCGCATCACCAACAATACAGGCACGGCGGATATCAAAACGCCAAAAAACAAACAAAGTGGGAATAAAAATAACAAGCCAAGAAAGCACAAATCGAGAATTATTCTGTGATGCGAGTGTGGTATCAGTGAAGTAGAGCTTCAGGGAAAGCCCTGCCAATATCACACATGTTACGAGACCAACACTCGATGTCATAGCACGACCATTATCACTCCAATTAATCGCATTCATGACGAGTATATACCATATGATAGTGGCGAGAAGTGGCACGAGATAGACTGTCTCCGTTCACACAGTCCACTGCAGTCACTCAAAGGCATCAAGCGGTATGATGCCGCCAAATATATTGCTTACGTAGCCGATTTTGATGGCCGTCAGCCCAAAAAAAGCACCGAGAGCTATCTGGAAGACGAGACGGAAAAGAGGTGGAATCGTTCGCTTCTGATCATCCCAAGCCATAAGTGCTGTTGTAACGACTCCTGCGAGGAGGACGTAGAGGGATTTTTTTGTGTCAGCATCGGCGACAGACTGCAGAATCCATGGCGACCAAAGCAACATATTGAGGACCATAACCACGCCACCAGGATATGGGAGAGGATCTCTCCCCTGTTCATGTGGATAGAGATGGGGTTTATCGACAATACCATATTTACGAAAAATATAAAAAACTATCAGTGTGATAGCCCACATGGTGCACCCCGCAAGAAATACTATGAGTATTGGCACAAATAATTGCATTATTTTCTCTGTTTAACAAAGTAGATAAGAACACCTACGGCAATAACTGCTAAGAAAACATAGTTGAGATATTGGAGGATGACTTCATAGTTTTCGACCGCAAAAACACCTAAAAGAAGAATGGAAACAGCCCAGAGAGAAGAACCAAAAATATTTGCGATCCAAAATCTCATACCAGACATCTTGTGTGATCCTGCTATATACGGGATAAAAGAACGAAGAAGATTGTGAAACTTGCCTCCTACAATAAACCAAAAACCATTTTTATGTATTTGCTTCTCGAGCCAAGAGAGCTCTCTCGGACCAGCACCAAAAAAAGCTCCATATTTTTTTAAAGTATCTGGATTGCCATAACGCCCCATGAAATAACCAAGAGCATTTCCGAGACAAGCGCCTATCATAGCTACGCCTGCTGCAAGAGGAAAAATAGACCATTGCTTTGCAACAAAAAAACCACCCACTAGAATCATCATATTCATCCCTGGCACCACCGCTCCTACAAATGGGAATGATTCGGACATCGCGACCACAAACAAAATGATATAATTCCACTCACCCCATGATTTTATCTGCACACCCATCCAATCTATCCCCTCCCGCATGAGATCAGGTCTAAAGAGAGATAGGAGTCCAATAACTATCATCAATGTGACCAAAATAACATGGAGCGTGTTCAAAATATAGCTGAGAAATCGCTGAAGAGTTTTTTTATTCATACGTGAATGAGTATAGGTAATTTGAGTGGAAGTGAAGTTTTCTGGAAAAAAAATAAAAATTCCTATAATCCGCATACTCCCAGCAAAAACTCAAATCGTCTCTTATTACCCCTTTCCGTGTTTAAAAAAAGAATTATCAAATATATCCTGCTCCTCATCCTGCTCATAGCAAATACGAGCTGGTGGAGCTATGTCGATCGGCCTCATTCAGTGAAACCTGCTTCAGAAAAACTCGATTGTGTCAGCTACAATCCATATCGAAATGAGTATAGCCTCGATGAAAACAAAAAACATGTCTCAGAAGAAACTATCGATGCAGACATGGCCATCATCGCAAAAAGATTTCGCTGTGTCCGTACCTATACCACGCTCCATGGTATGGATGTGGTTCCAAAAGTAGCCGAAAAATATGGGCTCACCGTCGTCGTCGGAGTCTGGATTAGTGCGAATCTCATGGAAAACATGCATGATCTCGATATTGCTCTCGATATTGCTAACAAGTACAAATCTGTAACTCATGTTCTTATTGGGAATGAGGCAATTTTCTTCGATACTATCTCTCCAAAGTATCTCTATTTGTATCTCGAATATGGTAATAGTAAAACAAGAAAACCTCTTTCAACAGGAGAAATCGTTTCTACCTGGAATGAACACAAAAAACTCGCAGAACTCTCTGATTTCATTGCTATTCACGTTTTTCCTTATTGGAATAATATCCCTCTTGAGAGATCAGTTCAGTACCTCGAAGGAGATTATAATTTCATGGAAAGTTTGTTTCCTGATAAAGAAGTGTTCGTAGCAGAAACTGGTTGGCCATCAAATGGAGTCGATCGTGGACCTGCTTCTGCTAATCTCCTCACCCAAGCCACCTATATCAGAACTATCAGTAAGTATCTCGAGTGAAGAAAAATACGCTACAATATCATCGAAGCTTTTGACCAACCATGGAAAATATTTGGAAGCGAAAAGCATGCTGGAGGATCGTTTGGAATCTTTGATGATAAAGGACGAGAAAAATTCTCACTCTCTGGACCACTCTCGCTCTATGGGAGCTCTTTTATGGTTCGTGGGATCATGCAGACAGTAGGAAAAATCTATAACAAAATACCTGTCCAATATCACGATGAGATACGTCCTTATTTCTCAGAAGATGTTGTCTACATCATAACAAAAAAACTCGGTATCGATTCTGACATCGGTCTCGCAACGAGTATCATATTTTTCGTTGTGGGAATATGTTTTGGTTGGTTTGGAGGACACCTCCGATTGAGGGCCTTTTTCTGGGGTTCCATTACACTCATCCTCCTCACCAATATCATCGTCATGATTGGTTATAAAGCATGGATTGGGCACTACCTCTATCTCCCCCAGTTCTGGGTCAATGTACCGCTGATGTTGCTCCCTGTAGCCGGCATCCTCTACCAACTCCGTGACTATCTCAAAATCGTCGGACGAGGAAAAATAAAATATCATCTGACATTCAAAGAACTCTCACCTCATACGGGAGGGGAACCTTTTGTTTCTCTCCATATACCGAGTTATAATGAGGAACCTGATATGCTCATAAAAACTATTGAGCATGTCACACAGCTCAACTATAGAAATTATGAACTCATCATCATCGAAAATAATACCCGTGATGAAAATGTCTGGAAACCAGTAGAAAAATTTGTGAAAGAGCTTGGTAAAGACCATATACGTTTCTATCATTTTGATACACTCGAGGGGTACAAATCATGAGCGCTCAATAAAGCACTCGAACTCACTAATCCAAAAGCGGAGATTATCGGTCTCCTAGATGCAGACTACTGTGTCAGTCCTGATTGGCTCACGATGACGGTAGGACTTTTTGCTGATACACGTATCGCTGCAGTACAATGTCCTCAAGCAAACAGAATCGCAGACACAACAACATTTCAGAAAATCATGTCCTACGAACTCGATCTCTTCTACAAACAGGGCATGGTGATCAGAAATGAGTCCAATGCTGTCATCATGAACGGCACCATGTGTCTCATACGCAGAAGCACGCTCGAGTCAGAAAAATGGTGTAACGGTTTTATCTGTGAAGACTCAGAGTTGGGTCTCCGTATACAAAGTCGCGGGGAAACTATTGTCTATATCGATCATACATTTGGAGAATGATTACCACCGAGAAATTTCGAAGAATATAAAAAGCAGAGATTTCGTTGGGCGTATGGTGCTATGATGATTTTCAAAACTCATTGGAAAAAAATATTTCTCTGGTCACATCTCACCTTTATGCAACGGTTTGAGTATCTCTTTTGATGGATAGGCTGGTGACAGATGATACTGTATCCCTTTTATTTATTGATACTCCTCTTTGGGAGCTGGTTTATCTACGAATCATATAGCTTCGAAGCCCCTTATGATTTTGCATTACTTACATTGTTTTATGTAGTTTTTTTGATGTTGAGTACAGTTTCCATCTACAGAGATAGGATGCACATAACTATGAAAGAGGCCTGGCTCGCTATTCTCGCCTCAGCGTCACTCACAGTCACTATTTTTAAGGCTGTTTTTCTGGCAATGTTTTGGAACCACTTAGGTTTTAAAAAAACCAATAAAGGTGGCATACATGTAGGTACAAGTAAACTCTCTTGGCTTCGCGCGCATCCTGGTTTTACAGTATTGGTTGTCATCAATATAACGATGATTATACTATCTGCGTCGATACTTTTTCGTTACGGAGTTAACACGGATACAATGATATGGTTTCTACTGGTTATCACCGTGACTCTCCCGACAATGGGCGCTCTCTTTTTCCAAATTATTTATGAATAATACACTCGTTGCTGACATCGAATCACGCATCGATATCGTAGAACTCATACGGGAGTATATTCCTCTCAAAAAAACAGGAGCAAACTGGAAATGACTCTCCCCTTTCAAACCCGAAAAAACTCCTTCTTTTGTCGTTTCGCCAGCAAAACAAATCGCATATTGTTTTGCAACGAATCAGGGTGGATGACCACTGAAGATGCTCATGCTACTTGAGAAAATAGAATTTCGTGAAGCACTACAAATCCTCGCAAAACGTGCTGGTGTCGAACTCAAGACTGATACCTTACAAGACGCGCGAAATGATGAAAAATGATCTCTCATGAAACTATATGATGAGGTATCTCTTTGGTATCAAAAAGATCTTCAGGGACCAGAATGACTTGAAGCAAGAAATTACCTCTCAAAACGATGACTCACCAAAGAAACCATTGAAAAATGGTGAATATGATATAGTAGCGATCCTCGAGAAATGTATGAAACAATGAAGAAAAAATGATTCTCTGAAAAAGTACTCATGGATAGTGGTATATTTGTTTCGCAGTACAAAGATAGATTTTTTTGAAGAGTGAATTTTCCTATTAGAAATTATCGTGGTGAGGTCATAGCATTTTCAGGTCGTACCCTCAAATCATGAAGCGATGAGGCAAAATACGTCAATTCCCCCGAAACAATTATTTTTCATAAAAGCAATGCACTTTTCTGACTCAATTTTGCAAAACAAGCTATAGCACGAGAAAAAAAAGTCGTCATTGTCGAATGACAGATGGATGTTATCAGTTTACATCAAGCGGGCATAGAATATGTTATATGATCGAGTGGGACAGCCTTTAATGATGAACAAATGTGAGTTGGTTCTCTTGAGTATACCCCCCTCAACCAGCTCCGTCGACTGACCAACCAAGTTTACTTGTGTTTTGATCGGGATTCGGCAGGAAAAAAATCCATCTTTGACAGAATAGAGCGCCTTCAAAGTGATGAAATTGATCTTTATGTCGTGGATATATGATCGGCTAAGGATCCTGATGAATTCATAAAAGCGGGGTGAAATTTTGAAGAGGCAGTAAAGTTGGCAAGACCAGCTGTAGAATTTATGATAGACGAGGCAAGTACAAAATATGATATAAATACAACTCAAGGTAAAAAAGGTCTCATTGCAGACATAATAAAACACTTAATGACTGTACGAAGAGGTGCAATAGAAGTAGATCAAACTCTTGGGCTCACTGCAAAAAAACTCGATATCAGCTTGCAAACTCTCTACTCTGAATACAATAGAGCAGTTCGTGGTCAGAAGAGAC
>CAZRUI010000037.1:0-1219 GCA_964603225.1 uncultured Candidatus Peribacteria bacterium
TGAGTGTCTGACAGACTTGATCGAGAGATTTGGTAAAAAAACCTTCTTTTTCAAAGATGGATGCACTGAGTGGGAGGTGACTTTTGGCGATAAATTGTTCCCAAGTGTGTCGATAAAACCCGAGACTATTGGCGATAACACCATCAAAATCAAAGAGGACAGCGCGATACTTCATACTATTTTCTTATACTCTGAGCAATACACCACTTCGCACGTGATTCATACCAGGTGAAACCTGCAAAAAACACCGCAAGAGGGATTTCAAAATAAAATCCAAATGCGATGAGTGCGAGAGCGAGCCATGATCTCCAGGATGTTCATCTATTGCCTATATTACAGTTTCCCATTGGTTTTCTGATATGTGACACCATCTGTCGTATAACCCAGCCAACACCATATCCTACGAAAAATAAAAAGAGGAGATTCATGTCCTTATAGTACTCTCTTTTGCTCTCGTATCAAAAGAAATTATGACGAAAACTTGGTAGTTCACTCGTTCGGACTATACTTTCTGTATGAAAAAGCTGTTTATTGTTCCATTTTTGTTGTGTTTCTTGGTTCCTTCTCTGACTTTTGCTGAGAAGAGCATGACTGTGGGCGAGACTCTCACGATGTATTTTTCTGAGCTTTTCCCAAACACTCTTCCTGAAATCAATAATGTCACCCTCAAGTATAGCGGTATAGGGAATCGAACCGGTCTCCGAACGGCTCTACAGAAGGCAATCTATTATGATATGTTGCCAAATTCTGCAGTAGAGATGACTCCTGATCGTGAGATGACTGACAGGGCTTTTGCTCAGCTCCTTCGTCGACATTTTGGTGTGCGTCTCTCGAGCGATGAATCTCCGCTGACACAGAGTGATTATGATGCATTGATGGTCACGATTCGAGCTTCTTTTGCATATCGTCTTCTGCGTCTCATGAATGATCCTGAGGACACACCAGCACAGGCTGATACTATTCCAGAATCATCAAAACTCTCGAATGCGAATAATTACTACCTCCTCGAAAAGATATATTCTATCCTCCAAGAAAATTATCTCAAAGGCGACAAATTCAAGGATTCAGAGCTTATCTATTGAGCAGCTGAGTGACTCGTAAATGAGCTCGGAGATCAACATACGAAATTTTTCAGACCTGATGCATCGACTGATTTTCGTAATAGTCTCGATGGGAATATCGTGGGTATCGGTGTCGTCATCGATGTCGATGCTCAGGG
>CAZRUI010000037.1:1319-7903 GCA_964603225.1 uncultured Candidatus Peribacteria bacterium
GATAAACGTATCGTCTTCGATAGACAATACTGGAGAACAAAGCGTATTGATACTCAACTTCTTGGAGCTGAGACCTATGAGTTTAAAAACTAAGCCGCAAGAGCTATATCGTCTGGTTCATGTGACGTTCCAGGTGTTTTTTCTGTTGCATTTTCTGTTTTTCCACGACGTGCAATGTTATCGAAGTCGTCGAGTTTTTTCCCAAGAATACTTCCAGAGCGTGATTGCATACTCTTTTTAAGATCTCCTACTTCATCACCGTCAAAATTTCCCTGGTATATTTGTTCGAGAGAAAGTTTTTCTGTAATTACTTGGTTTAGTATTATATTACTCCACATCCGTGCCATTCTGGCTCTATATTTTATTGATGCTCAGAAGCCCTCAGTATTTTCTATCTCTTCTGCTTTTTTGAGGGTTGCCTTCATTTGTTCAAAATATTTTTCATATCTTTTTTGTTCTTTTGGCCCATCACCAGGTCATTTGAGGAGTTTTGGTTTCACGAGTCATAGCATAACTGCAGGCATACTACAATATTCTGCTTCTGGCACGTGTGCTTTTATTTTTTTCTCCATACCATCTTTCATTTGCTCTACATTTTTCTTATAAATAGATCCAGCAATATCGTTAATTATCTTCTTATTTCATTTGAAGCCCATTTGTTCTGCCATTTGTTCTGCCATTTCTGGTATGTTTTCTAGAAAACCTTGAATTTCGTTAAATATTCCATCTCACTTTTTAGAATCTGATCCATTTCAGAATTGTGGTTCTAGGTTTGGATCGAGATAGTTGTCCCAATTTATCCAGGCTATTGGATATCAATTATCAAATCATTTTCTAAATCGAAAGTGATCTCCACTATAATATCATTTTCCACGTTCTATAACAGCATGACCTGTCACATCACCGTGTGTATCAGCCAATCTCTGATAATAAGCCTTGATTGTCGACTGTTTTTCCTGCAATCTTTTATACTGTTTCTTTTTTTCAGGTGGTTGTTTTTCTAATAAATCGTTGAAAAGTATAGGATCATTAATCATGAGATTCAACATAGGATCTCTCATTCCTGAGAGTTTATGCATGAGTTCTCTTCCGTGTGATTTCCAGAAATTTGTAAAATCATTTTTCCATTTACTTGCCGTCTCTCACGATAAGCGATTATGTTGAGCTATGCGTGTCAATCTTTCTAACTCTTTACCACAGGAATCGCTGATTGTATAAGCAAATGCTATACCAGTCTCTCGGAAAATATCGCCAAAATCTTTATTCTGCATGAAGACAAACTGTGGTATATGATAACCACTCTGAAACTGTGTTTTTATACCTTCTCTTGTAAATGACATCATCTGTTCTTCTCTGCATCAAAATAGGACGGCACCATAAGGCATGGTACTGTCTGCTGTAGAGTATCATTCAGCTAACCACATATCTGTAGCTCATCAAAACATCTCAGGTAGCTTCCCCCATATAGCTGTATTCATCATCCAGTCGAGCTTTTCTGCTCTTGTTGTTCTCTGGTTCAGGTTTCAGACGCCACCATCGGCCAAATCTTTATTTCCAGCCATCATATATTTTTGGAATCGTCGACCTAGATTTTTTAACAAAGGATGTTTGAATTCATTGAGGAGATCAAAAATTGCATCAGTTTCGGTCATCTTATAGCCATCTTTTGTCCACTTTTTTGGCCATGGATGATTTCCGTGTGGTGGCATATGAGGATATTTCTCAAGATTATTGTGATTTGGATCGAGAGCATGACAAATACGATTATACCAAAACCATTCATGACTTCCGTCACTATTCTTATAATCATTTTTTCCTCCATCTCATGGGTATAGTTGTCAAAAAATCTTCATTGTCGACATCATGGCAGCCATGAATTTTACACTTGGGAAATGTTCCTTTGTTGACCATTTTTTGATTAATCGACCTCGATGATAGCTACCCATCCCATCGACTTTATTCACGAGTTCGTCGAGGTAGGATTGAAAACTTCCGTTACCATCCGCAATCATCAGTGATGGCCACTCCATTTTATTCATCGCCCAGCCGAATATACCACCTCCAGAATCAAGCTTTTCCATAGCGAGAGCTGCTGTGATTTTACCGGCGAATGCATGATCTTTGTGGTGTTGTTCTTCCCACGCTTTAAATGGTGCCTTCCAGAGATCACCATGCATTATAACGCCAAGGCTATGCGTATGCATGAGGATGTTCCACCAACTCATGCCTTTGTCTTTTTCTTTTTTTTCCTTTTTCTTTGCTTTTTCAATTGGTTTTTCTAGTTTGAAATTTTGATGATTTTGAAGGTATGCCCAGAGCATTTCGAGTGACATGGTCAGTTCTGGACTGCCAGAAAATTCTGGATCTTGAGTCCATTTATCTTTCTCCTTATCGTACTGTCATTGTTTAAATGTTCCTTTTCTATATGTTACTGTTTGGCCATTTATGCTCTCAATATATAGATCTTTCTTGTCGCCTACTTCAATAATAGGCATTGTTGTAAATATGCCTGTATTTGGGTCTGTTTCACCAAATGTAGTTTTTCCTCCCTCTTCTCTAATATTAATTTTCCCCATCTTTTTGAAAAGATGGTCTTCATATTGATTTTTATTTCCACAAAGAAGGTTAAATTGATTAATCGTGATAGCTTTACCACCTGTTGGTAGCCTATAGAGATCGGTTGATGATTTCTTGAGAGATTTGAGCGTCAGGAGAAAATCATTTAGAGACATTTCTTTGACTGATTTTTTTCCAGTTCCCCAACCGTCCCAAAGTGTAATCGTTCCAGCATCGACATCGAGCGATTTTATCTGAAATGTATCGACACCTTTATCACTGATTTTGCAGAAAATCATCCCTTCATGGAGTTTTCGTTCTTCAGGAGAAGATGATTCTTTTGCATTATCTCATTTTGGATTGAGAAGCTGATCTATTTCATAATTGAGACCATCTATATCGACGACTTCTGTCGAGTTTGGAAATTGGTTGCGGAGTTCTGCTTGCGTTTCTTGTTCGGTAAAATAACGAGGATATTTTTTATCTTGCTCGTTTTTCTCGAGATCTTTTTCGAATTCATCGCGTGTTCTGAAGGTGATTTTACCATCCTCTGCACAACCATCGAGATAATGATAGAAATCAGCTCCAGTATAGTGTCGTGCAAGACCGCTCGCAGAGAGAGGGCCAGTGTTATCTCCGAGAAATCGTGCTGTGATAATATTTTCTTCATCGACACTATCACCAGGCACAGAGTCTATGATATAGTATCCAGTTATTTCTTCATTATTTTTATTTTTTGTTTTCCACTGCATGACACATCCATCATCGAAGTCTTCGAGACCTTCGACGCGATGTCCGAGTCGTGCGGTGAGCTCTTCGACGAGCCCAGCTTTTGTATCGAGTTTTTCTGGGTCGAGACCATCGTAGGTATTTTTGAACTTTTCTCGGAAATCTTCTTCGTTATCTGTCGTTGCTCGGAGCGATCCAGGTCTTCCACGATAGTATTCGAGCATTTTCTCTGCATTTCCTACTGAGCCAAATTGTGAGAGAAGTCGGACTTTTGTTTCAAAGGGGAGACTGCGTGTTCCGATGAGGTTTTTGCTACCACCGATTTTACTTTTATATGTCTTTGTCCACTGCTCTTCTTTGTCTTTTTTGAGGGCTTCAGCGAGTTCTGTATCGGCAGGGAGATTTTTCGAAAACTCAGCTTTTTCTGAGTTTCCTGCTATGAAGTTTTTGCTTGATTTTGGATCGAGTGATTCGAGAACGCCAAACGGTACGAGTGGCACATATTGGCGTAAGAGAAAGTTGAGGATTTTTTCACGATTTTCTTCTGATATGAGGGTGTTATCTTTTCAGAAAAATGCCCCATACGCACCAGCGATATCGACTTTTGGGGCTCATTCATGCGTTATTTCATGAAATGCATTTGCCAGGTTTTTCTCTGGATGAGCGACTTGTGCTATCTTGAGCCAGGCTTCTTGGATTTCGCGACGTTTTGGATTTGAGGGATCCATCTTGCTGATTGCTCGTGTAATCTCATCGAAATTGATATCGTTGAAGTTTTTTTCTTTGAGTGCCTGACTGCCAGGGAGTTTTTTTATGTATGTTTTTCTATATTTTGGTACTTCGAGAAATGTTCTCAGACGTCCATATTCTTCTTTTTTGAGAGCAGCTCGGAGCTCATCTTCGCTAAAATCGCCATATTCATCATGGGCGACTTCGAGACAGTTGCTGACCATATTTTCACGAGCTTTGTCTTTTGCACGGACATCGCTCTCTATCTGTGACATGAGCTGATTGTCGAAACACTTCGTATCTGACAGAAATTTCTCTATTTCACTGTCAGTTGCGTCGGCAGCAGCACTTGTGATACCCATTTTTGCTCTCTGCTCTGCAGAGAGTCATTTGAGTCTTTTTTTGAATTCTTCGAGGAGCTTGTCTCGAGAAATACCCTTTTGGTGGTATTGTTCTACGAGATCTTTAAATGTTGTTTCTTTTCTTATATCATCACAAATTTTTCTAGTCCAGCGTACTTGTTCACCATGATGAGTCGTCTCTCCAGCGCGTCTGTCGAGGTTTTCTCTATTTTCTCCTGGTCATGTCGTTGTTCCAGGTGTCATGGTTGTATTATACTGGTTGTATTAAAAAGTCTATCCCTTCTGTTTCTGCCATGCATTCCATGCGCTTGCGAAGACGAAAGCAAGGAGGAGGGTAATCCAGAGAACTGGGCCTGTTTGTGTCTTTGTTTGATCAGCGGTGATGACTGTTTCTTTTTCTGGTTCAGCAGCATTGAGTGTTGGTGTTTCTTCTGCTGGAGTAGCAGTTGTTGTTGGTTCTTCTGGGGCGCTATTGAGTGCTGTTTCAGTGCTGACTTCTTCGACTGGTTGTGTTGGCTCAGCTGGAGTAGCAGGTGTCGGAGTTGCTGGAGTGGTCACAGGTTCTACTACGACATTTTTTTTGACAGTGAATTTACCGAGAACACAGATATTGCGTGTTTTTTGGTCAGAGTCTTCATTGGTTTCCATATCAAAATCTCGGACAACGAGAGGAGAGAGGAAGAGAAGTGTATCATCTGCTTTCTTGCCTTGGACAGTGATCCCAGCTTTTTCAGCGAGCTTGTAGAGACCGATTTCTTCATCTTTTTTAATAAAGACTTCTTTGTGGTCAGAGAACGGAGTCCAGACGAGTGATTCGTGATTGACCCAGAGTTCTTCTGGTTTTTCTGGTTTTGTTGAGAACTTGAGCGCGGTCTTTATCTCAGGGAATTTTTGTTCATTATCGTAGATGATTTCTGCTTTTGTACCACCAGCGTGCTTCCAAGGGATTTTCACATCTGTGATATTACTTGTCCATCCGCCTGCTGATTCTGTCGCATCAAATGTATCTGTATAACATACTTCACAACTATTGGCTCCAAAGCTCGGATTTGAGCTACACTCTGCGGATTGCGGTTCGGCAAAGGCAGAAAGAGCGATAATTGGGACGAGTATGAGTGGTATCTTTTTCATAGAGTGACAGGTTACGAACTTATTTTAACATAGAAAATATATAATTGCAAGTTTCTATTTCTTTGGGACGACAGCGTGGAGCTCCCATCCAGAGCGTTTGAACATGATTTTGTCCATCGTACTCTTGTAGGTCGGAGCGATTTCAAAGTGGAGTGTGTCGAGTGTATAGCCGGTATCCGAGAGGAAACCGTTGAGATCGAGCTTGAGTTCGTCTTTTGTTCCTTTTTTTTGCATCTGACCAAAAGAAACGAGTGTGTGGAGGTATTGAGAGAGTGTTTCCTCTATATCATGACGGATTTGAGACGCTGATTTGTCGCTTGAGCTGAGGAAAAGGCGATAGTCCTCTGGTACATCTTTTTGTGGATCGAGCATGTCGCGGTATTGTCGGACATGAGCACCAGCATTTTGGAAATAGGATTCATTGGTTCCTGCTTCTCGTGTGTAGCGGGCGAGTGTCATGACGTGTTCGAGACAGTCTCGGAAAATCGGAGGATTTTTACCAAATGCAGGGCGATGATTGTAGAAATTGAAGCATGCACGAACTGCTTCAAAACTCTTGAATTCTTCGATAATTTTTACTACTGTGTCGTCGATGAGCTCACTGAGAGCTTCCATCTCTGCGATATTCTCATGGACGTAGAGTTCCTCGAGATGGGCTGTTGGCATATGCTTAAATGACTCAATAGAGCCAGCACTGACATATTCCTTGCCACCCGTAGACCAAGAAAATACTGATGTACGGAAGAATTGGAGGATTTTATCGCAGGTGACTTTTGCATACGTATCACGAGCTGAAGTGAAGAGTTTTGCTTCTTCGAGATCATGACGAATGAGCGTATTGCGAGCCCCAATACGGTTGCCATAGTACTTTCCAGCGTTGTCTGAGAGTTCTTTGTCGATGCGTTCGCCTGAGACACAGTCGCTGAAAATATCCCAGAAGTAGTGAAGCTCTTTTGAGTCACGATATTCCTGGATTTTCTTGTCTACGACGAGACTATTGATGGTGATCTGACCAGATGTAGGAGTACTTGTTTCCATAGAGAAAAGGGAGTTACTGTCACATAGTACCCTATATTT
>CAZRUI010000038.1:0-6050 GCA_964603225.1 uncultured Candidatus Peribacteria bacterium
TCTTGGTGCCGAGGAGTAGAATCGAACTACCGACACAAGGCTTTTCAGGCCTCTGCTCTACCACTGAGCTACCCCGGCAACTGGTCACTACTGTATTGATACTTGCAAAATTGCAAATCCAAAATTAGTGCTTGATCTTTATCTGTGCAAATTCGAGTTCTACTGGTGTATCACGACCGAGGAGATTGATCGTGAGTTTGAGAGTGCCTTTCTTTTCATTGAGTTCGATGACCTTTCCTTCACTTCCCTGAAAAGAACCAGCGAGAATAGTCGCATAATCACCGATTTTCACAGGTGTTTTGTATTCAGCATTTTTCTCATCAACCATTCCCTGTATACGTGCGAGTTCCGCTTCTGTGACAGGGACAGGTGTTGTACCAGCACCGAGGAATCCTGTGACGTTTGGAGTATTTCGTACGACATACCATGACTCGTTTGTGACAATCATTTTCACGAGGATATACCCAGGAAAGACGTTTTTCTTATTTTTTACAGAGCCACCACCTTTCTTAAGAGTCACAACATCGTGAAGCGGAACAAAACAATCGAGGATATATTTCTCCAGATTAAACATCTCGCGTCTTTGCATCAGTGATGTACGTACGTTATCTTCTGTACCAGAGATAACTCGGATGACATACCATTCTGGCTTTGGAGCGAAGAGTTTTGACATGGGAGAAAATTAGAAAATGAGAGCTTATTTGACTACTTCTGGCTGTACTTGGATTTTTTCACCTGATTCAGTCGTGACTTCGAGGGGCTGAGCCTGGATAACAGGAGAACCTGAGAGATCAGCTGATTTTGGTGCATGAACCCATTCTCGGAGAGAGAAGAGACCATTACTGAAGATGAGAGTAAGGATATACGTAAAGACAGTCATAGCAGCTATGATACCAACAACTGCTTGAAAAAATTTCTTTGTTTCAATGTGAGTAGGCCATACCACGTGTTCGAGTTCTGCGAGAGATTCTTTGAAAAAATTTGCCATAAAAAAGAAGAGTTAGGTACAAAAAATCAGTGTGAGTATAGAAAAAAGACCGAGAGAGTCAATATATTTCTTATTCCTCCCCGCGGCCTCTTATTTTTCTAAAATTCTATCACATCCCATACTTTGGCAGCGATATTCCTTGGTTTTCCTACCAGAGGAGTGTGATGGAGATTGATAAATGGGACACTATTCGCCTCGAGGAAGCCACAACGTTGTTCTTTCCATGAACGTGTAATATCAGGAATCATAAAATCAAAACCGATAATCACATCGCCAAAGACTTTTGCCGCTTTTTCAAAGAGAGCTTTATTATCCGGATGAGCGATATCAAACTCTTCTGCTGATGCTCCACCATAGCTCACACCGATTTTTTCACTCAGATAGACGACCTCATCTTTTTTTGGCACGTAGGTATTTATGAGAGTTTTGTCCCACGTGTCTTTATAGGTCAATTTCCATGGTTTTGTAAGTTCTGCATCGGAGATATGTATGCGTCCATCAAAGGAGAGTTGGCGCATAAGAAACCAATTCATTTTTTCATCTGGTATGAACTCTGCTATACCTGTCATACGAGTTTTATTTTTTTCTTCTATCAGTTCTGATAGTGTACTGGTGCCATTTCCTATCACTTGTGGTTGCATTCCTGAGAGAATGCCTGATATTTCATAATTGATTACGGTACCACGATACACGGGTCAGATGATTTGTTCTTCGACAATGACCCAGAGGCAGAGTTGACGAGCGATTTTAAATGCATGACCGAGATCTTCATAATTTCTCACATAGGTCACGACGTGTCGGCCTCGGCTTCCGAGACGTGGTTTTACGATAACCGGCTTTTGTATACGATCAAAAATTGCCTTTGCTTCCTCAAATGTCCGAGCAACACCTCCATCGGGTACAGGAATACCATGCTTTTTACATGTTTTTTTAAAAATCCCTTTGTCATCCATAGTAGCGAGAGCGGCCTCATTGTTTGATTGTGCTGGACGGGGAAGTCCAGAGAAGATGATAATCTTTTTTTTACGAGTTCCGGGAATTGGCTTACGGACGATGTATGTATCGACAGCTCGATCTATGACGCGTACTTCTCGCATTTCGAGGCCCCTTTTTTCTGCTTCTTCCCAAAGTACTTTCGCTCGAGAGAGGGTTGTTTTTCCTGGTTTCTTTCCGAGATGTATCATGCCCAAGAGCCTTCCAAGACCAATCAAAAAGAGGGAAACATCATCTTCCCATTGACTTGCCCAACGAGAAAGAGGATTCGCGAGAATGCCGATTTGTATTTTCTCAAAGAGGATATTGAGGCTGTCAAAATACCAATTGAGGTAATGAGGAACAGGATTATTGCCACAGTAGGGACATTTGTGTTTTTTGAACATGAGTTTAGTCTAGTCATTTTCACTTTATTTCTCAAGTCTCGCCTTGTTTTATAGTACTGACAATGCTTTATATGTGTGAATGTATATATTTGACAAATACTAAAAATTAGTTCAAAATTTGATAGATTACCAAAATTAATATTTTTTTATGGATAAAACACCTAATAATGGCCCTGAACAACATATTGAATTACCAAAAAATATTGCACCGTCTTTACCCATGAATCCAGATTGAGTTCGGTGGCCTTCGTGTTTTTCTTCGGTGCGTATTTCTGAAGATGGCATGTGTCGAGAGGTTATACTCAATGAAGCAGCGTGATCTGAAGCAGGAAAAGTATGGAAATTTTATCCTTCTAGTATTGCTTCTCACTTAGAAAAAAAACTTCAACAAATTAAAAATTTACCCTTTTTTGCTACACATCCAAATATCATAGAAGATGTTGATACATTAGGAGATTTTGTAACGCAAATGTGGTCTATTGATGATGGCTTTTTGAACCATTCAGAAAGACGTGATTTTTATGATAAAAATGATGAAGTTTCGGTATATTGTTCTAAAATTTCTAAATTAAGAAAAAATTATATGGGTTACCTTGGTTCGGCGGTTTATATTATTAATAGAACTCTCGGTATTCAAATAGATACACCTCTCAATAATTTAGCTCATGAACTTCGAGATTATGATAATTTAGATTTTTCTTGAAACGAGCTTTTGTAGCGAGGGTGGACGGATATATTTCTGACTATTTTGACGCTTTAGAACAGGCTATAACTAAACAGTAAACTGCTCTAAAAATTCGATTTTATTTTCGTGAAAGAGGCGGATATCATTGATTCCGTAGCGAATCATAGCCAGACGAGTGAGACCAAAACCAAACGCAAATCCTGAGTATTCATCAGGATTTATATCTGCTTGTCTGAGGACATTTGGATGGACGAGGCCACAACCCATAAATTCGAGCCAACGACCTTTTCCATCACGTTCCCACCAGAGATCGACTTCCATGCCTGGTTCGACAAATGGGAAGTATCCTGGACGCATACGAAATTTTGGTTCGTATCCAAATAATTCTGTGAGGATAGTCGTGATAGTCCCTTTGAGGTGAGCAATAGTGATATTTTTGTCGACGACGATTCACTCGACTTGTTCGAACATGATATCGTGAGTTGCGTCTATTTTTTCATTGCGATAGACCGATCCGAGGACCATAGCTCGGAGCGGTTTTGGCTGTGTCTTCATGAGATGATTTTGCATGCATGATGTTTGTGTTGCGAGAACTCGTTTGTCCGTGAGCCAAAACGTATCTTGCATATCTCGAGCAGGGTGCCAAGAGGGGATATTGAGAGCGTCAAAGTTATTGAATTCTGTCGTGACTGTTGGTGATCTCCAGACCGAAAAACCCATACGTGTGACTATGTCGATGATATCTGATTGGATGATCTTGATGGGATGTTGTGTGCGTCCGTGAGTTTTTGCTGGCACGGTCATATCGATAAAACGATTTTCTGCAGTTTTGAGCTCATTTTCTCGGATTTCTTTTTCTTTTCGTGCGAGCTCTGCTTCTACTTCTGCACGGAGTTCATTGAGTGATTTTCCAAATGTTTTTTTCTCTTCAGGAGAGAGACTTGCTACATTTTTGAGCATCTCTGTGAGTGTTCCCTTTTTCCCGACGAGACTATTTCTGTATTCGATGAGGTCACGGAGACTGGCGAGGGCAGCGATACCAGCATGGATTTCAGGCTTGAGTTGTTCGATATTCATATTATTTTTTCTTCATAATAGCAGGGATGGCGATGTGTCCACCGATGATTTCCTGTTGTGTGACGGCGAGGAGTTGTTCTGGAATGTCAGGCATATTCACCTCATCTTTTCTCATCATCATCTGGTCACGAGAAGCGTGTTTTGCTTCTTTGATACTCGAAATATCGACTTCTTGCAATTTTTCTATGTATCCAAAGATACCAGCAAGCTGTCCCTGATACATGTTTACCTCCTCATCCGTGAGGTGAAGTCGTGCGAGTTTGGCGACGTGTCTGACTTGGTCTTGCGTTGGTATCATAGGTCGATATACTAGGGGAAAATACAGACGCATCGTATATATTTTTCATTGCAAATCAAGCTATGGCGTGAGAGAATCAACTATCATCCCTGTTCTGAGATATGCAGGCGACAACGCCTGCTGCTGGATCATGATCGACACCCGCAGCACCTCTTCCTGATAAAAAAGAGAATGTATTGTGAGCGCTGGAGACACTTTCTGGGGATCAAACCCTCCCTGAAAACACTACTAACACCCCTCCTGTTTCCAATACTGGCGGGTTGTTTTGAGATATGCCACTTGCTGAAAAGACAACCACTCCTCCGGATAATTCTGTTTCTCTCCCAGAAATAGTTCTCCCTGTTCAGACAGTTTCTGAAAGTGTAGAAACAATTGTTCCTCCAGTACTTCCAGAAGTATCGGAGTCTCAGACTCTTCCTGAAAGTACTACTCTTCCTGAAATATCGATTTCTCCAGATGCACCTCCTGTATGAGAGAAGGTACTTCCTCCTCTCGAATCTCTCCCTGTATCAGAGACAGTTCCTGTTGTTCCTGTGGCTCCAAAAGAGCAACCTCAACCTGAAACTGTTGCAGAAAAAGTATCTGAATCAGTGAAAAAAGAAGAAAATCCTAAACTCGATCTCTACATGCGAGCCGATCATGTCTACCAAGAGATGCTTCGTATAGAAAATCAAGAAAAAATTCGTCTCCAACTCGCTATACGTTATACACTTCTGATGTTTGCTATTTTTCTCGTGTTTGCATGGATTGTGAGTAATCGTGTTATAATGTTTGGTTTTTCAGAATTTGTTTGGCTGGCACGTATTCGTGATGCCTTGTTTGCTGTTATGGCAGGTCTTTTTTCTCTGACTATCTGGTTTGGAAGTGTTTCCTGGATGCGTCAGATTTTTCTCATCGCGCTTCTCCGTACCATTGCTCTCGTTTTCTTTGTTGCTGTGATAGTCGCTCTCTATATTCCTCTCTGGTAATTTATGCGTTTCTTTTCTTTTTTTCTTCTTTGTTTTCTTCTTCCACTTTTTTTGACTGGTTGTTTTGGAAACAATACTGCGGAAACAGTTGATACAGTTGATAGTTCGTGACTGATTAAGCATTCTGGTATTGGCTACTCTCTCCGTGTTCCTGCTTTATGGGAGAAAGTTGAGAATACAAATATCATCGTTCCTGTGGCTGGAAAAATAGAATTGGCCATGCGCTCACTGGTAAACAAGAGAGGTTTTATGAATAATCTCATTATTCTCTCAGCACCCATTGTTACTGAAGCAACGGCGAGCGAATATGTCTCTCAGAGTATGCTCTGGGCTTCTCGAGAGTACCTCTCTCTCGCTATCGATACTGATGAACAATTCACATTCAGTGATGGAGAAAAAAGCCGACTCGTTATCTTCCGCGCAAAATATAATGAAATCACAGAAGAACATCTCTTTATGCAGACAGCTCGTATCTGCGGAAAGACGGTTTATCTTATGACTTTGGGTCTCGAGAATGATACACCAGCAGAAGGATACGATCGCTACCGTCCTATATTTTCTAGCTTTGCGTGCCAATAGTTATGCGTTTTTTTCACGCTCTTATCTGACATAAACGACGTCCTATACTTGGTGGTCTCAATTTCGAAATCAAGCA
>CAZRUI010000038.1:6150-7528 GCA_964603225.1 uncultured Candidatus Peribacteria bacterium
AATACGATTACTCGCCGTACCCGAGAGCTTCTCACAGAAGTCGGTATGTTTCATAAAAAAAATGAATATCCAGAGCATCTCTCTGGTGGCGAGAGTCAGCGGGTCGCTATTGCTCGTGCTCTCATCCATGAACCTGATACGATTTTTGCTGATGAACCAACGGGTAATCTCGACCAAAAAAATGTGATTATGATTGTGGATTTTCTCAAAAAAATTCATGCGGCTGGTACGACTATTGTTTTTGCAACGCATGACAGGGACTTGTTTAATCTCGTTCCAAATTCGAGAGTGATAGATATAGATATGCTCCACACGATTCCTACTTCTTTGTAAAAACTATGACTATTTTTATTGGTATACTCCTTGCACTTTTTGTCTTTTTTGTGGTTGTTTTTCTCCACGAACTTGGACATTTTCTCGTGGCTCGATGGAGTGGTGTCAAAGTACACGAATTTGGACTCGGTATCCCACCGAGATTACTCCGAATTTTCCGAGATAAAAAATGAACAGAGTGGACATTGAATTGGTTTCCTCTTGGGGGATTCGTTCGTCTCAAGTGAGAAAATTTCGACGATCCAGAAAGTCGCGAAAAAGACGCTCTTCCACAGGTAGTATGGTGGAAACAGGTGGCTATTTTACTGGCAGGTGTGACTATGAATTTTATCCTTGCGGGACTTCTTCTCTGACTTCTTTTTTATCGTGGTACAGAACCTCTCACGGTCCATATTCGAGAATTTGCTCCAAATTCCCTGCTCTCACATGTAGGGACTGGCACGAAACTGATTCCTATTTTTGATACCCTTGAGGCAGCAGAAAAATCAGGAGTTATTACTCGTTCACCAGGTATTGTTCTCGATCCGCTTCCTGATTCTATAGCAGCTCAGGCTGGTTTGCAGAGAGGGGATATCCTCATGGCTATCAATGGTACTTCGCTTGAGAGTACAAAGGATGTACAGCCTCAACTGGCTCTTCCTGGTCCACTTCTTATGGATATTGTGCGAGGTGAGAGCGCTCTCCGTATTTCTGTAACTCCCGTGAACGGTAAGATAGGTGCTTATATTGCTCCACATATTCTCCTCGAGCGTTATCAGTATAGTTCTGCTCAGGCTCTTTTTTACGGCATGAAAGAAGTCTACTATCAGATTGGTTTTTCATTCCGTACTTTTGGAGCGATTATTCGTACCAGCTTTTCTGATACAGCTTCGCGAGAACAAAAACAAGAGGCAACAGCTGGTATAGGTGGTCCGGTCGCTATTGGTCGAGTCTTTGTTGGACTTGCTGACTATGGTGTCCAGCTCAGAAGCGTAATCGTACTTACAGCTATGATTTCTCTCAGTCTCTGAGTCTTTAATCTCCTCCCATTTCCTGCCCTCGATGG
>CAZRUI010000039.1:0-7147 GCA_964603225.1 uncultured Candidatus Peribacteria bacterium
ACTTTTGTTGTCAAAAGTACCAAAGAATTTACATAAATCCCCTGTTCTCCTCCACAATCTCGTGGACCGCTGGTTTCATTTTCACTTTTTTCAATTGCTCTGGTGTGAGCCAGACAAATCCGACAAATCGTTCTTCTTTCTGGACTTGCGGTTTTCTGGTACCGAGATATTCCACGAGATAGAGATGAACATCTTTATCGATCGTTGGATGTCCCGTCTTGTGGCGCGCCGTAAAAGAAAATGAAATAGTTTTGATAAATTTTTTGATGCGGAGCATCGATGCTTCGAGACCTGTTTCTTCTGCGATTTCACGAATAGCTGCATCGGCAGGAGCTTCGTTATCTTGCGTGTGTCCTTTGGGTAGCGTATACACTATTTTCCCTCCAGAATTTTTCCATTTGAGCAAAAGCACTTCAATACTACCCCCATGACGGCGATAGACTATGCCTCAGGCGCTTTGCTCAAACAGATGTGACATGGACACAGTGTATCATTCTTATCTCGAAAAACAAATAGGGTAGTTTGACAGGTCCAAAAAAACATTATTATAGATTATAAGAATAATAAAATACAAATTTATGGAATATTTTCCGGAAAAATCTGAACCTTTAGGAGAAACCTTAAAAGCTCTCAGGCATGCATTTAGGGATCCAGATATTATACAAGATGCAGAGGTGACTGCCTCTCGTGAAAACACAGAAGAATTGCCAGGAATAGCTGCACGAAATCGATGGACAGGGGCTGGGTTAACTACAATGAGTGCATATATGATAGCATCCCTCCTGTCAGACCATATGCAAAATGAACCATTATTAATAAAAGGAATGCTTGCGTGATCTGCATTTATATCAATAATGATGGCTTACCGACTTCGTCTATATAGCAAAAGAATACAAGAAATATTTGAAGAAAGGAAGTGACAATAATTTTATATTTGCACGTGTGCAAACCGCTCTATGCCTCGCAAATCAGCAAAAAAGGTGTACGAACAATTTTTTCATATAAAAACCGTTTCCGCGATATCTCTCTGCCAGAGTCAAAATTCTATCACCACATGACATTGTTTCGGCCGATTTTTCCAGGCGAGAAGCTGCTCAAAAAATCGCTCATAGAGCTCAAATCCAGTCTGTACTCCTCCGAGAAATGCCATACGTGGCTCATGAATGAGTCAAGAGTCGATTTCTTTTTCACGCACATAAGGAAGATTGGCTGTAATCAGGATTTCATCAGAAATATCACCTCATAAATGAGCAATAATTGGCTGAAGCAAGTCTCATTGGAGAAAATCAAAACTACCTTTTTTGTAGTCAGAAGTTTGTAGTTTGTAGTTTTCCTGAGCAAGGCTCAATGCCTCTTCGCTCATATCTGTCGCATAGATCCTCAAAGGTCTATCAATTTTTTCCGCAATCGAAATAGGAATTATTCCGCTTCCTGTACCTATGTCCGCGACCACTTGGATGGAGGAATTTTCTCGAAGGAATTTCAGACAATATTTCACGAGTTCTTCTGTTTCAAGACGAGGAATGAGGGCACGTTTATCGGTGATAAATCGTCGCCCCATAAATATCACATAACCGTCGATGTATTCTTCTGGGAGAGGTTGATTAGAGGTCATGGCTTCAGAGAATATCTGTAATACTTTCTGCTGCTTCCCATATGAGAAGCCCCGTTTCATTTATATCCTGCATATTGAGTCTGTCTGGTCTAGAAAAATCCAATCAATCATTTGGATTTACTCATGTCTCGATTGAAAAATCCGAAAGATCTGGGAGGTCAGGCCGGAATGATGAGAGTAGTCGAACCATAAAAATAATTACCTCACAAATAATTTCACTTCCCATGCGCCGCCTGGCAGAGTATACCCGAGAATCCATGGGTTCAGCTCTCGGAGTTCTTGGTAATCTATATCATTTTCGAGACACCAGATACGCAGATCGAGGACGGGGCCATCAATAATTTTTGTTTTTGTTTCAGGGGCCTCGAATACTTGTCCGAGCATCTCTGGAGAGAGGAGCTTCCATCTGTTTTGCATGAGATATTTGATGGCGACTATTCGATAAATATAGTTTCCTGTTTCGCTGTTGAGCACGAGATCATAATAGGTCTTGGCTTGCGGTTGGGCTGCTTGATCACGCTGGAGACCACTTTCCCCACGATTGTACGCCGCAGCAGCGAGTGTCCAGTTCTCAAATATACTATTGAGATTGCGGAGATAGGCTCATGCGGCTCATGTCGCTTTTTCAAAGTGGAGACGCTCATCTATCTCACTATCGACACGGAGACCATATCGACGCGCTGTATCAGGCATCATCTGCCAGATACCACGAGCACCAGTATGACTCTCTGCATCATTTCTTAGACTACTTTCCGCGACAGCGAGATATTTAAAATCCTCTGGTATCCCTATCTTATGAAAATATGATTCAATGTAGGGGAAATACGTACGAGCGTATTTGTGGTAGAGGAGAAATTGATAGAGCGTCAGATGAGTGACCAGGAGTTCATTTTCAAGCTTTTCTCGACCAAAAGGGTTCACAAGCGGATCCATCGGCACTCTCTCCCCGGCAAAATCAACTTGCGTGAGATCGATATTGAGTGGCGTGAAGACGATTTTGTCTCCTGTATAGCTCATGTATGGCAATCGAAAAAATACAACTCCTGAGAGGAGAAGCATGATAACCAAGACCATGATAACAAATATTTTTGGTCGACCGATGAGTAATCATTCCCAATTCATACGATGAGTATATGAATTTTTCACAAAAAAATACTCCCCGGAGGGAGTATTTTATGAGTCAGAAATTATTTCTTTTTTGCTGTTTTCTTTGCAGGAGCCTTTTTTTCTGCTTTTGGAGCAGCAGCTTTTTCAGCTTTCGCTTTCTTTGGAGCAGCGGCAGCAGCTTTTTCAGCTTTTGCAGCCTTATCAGCAGTTTTGATACCTTCGAGTTCTTCTGTGATCTTCTTGAAAGCTTCTGGATTTGTCTTCGCAAGATAATTCTTGAGACGACGACGCTTCTGAACGAGACCGAGAAGTCCACGTCGAGAATGGTTATCTTTCTTGTGCTCGTTGAGGTGAGCTGTGAGCGCATCAATACGGACAGAGAGAAGTGCTATCTGTACTTCTGGAGAACCAGTGTCGCCTTTTTCACGAGCGTACTTGCTGATTATCTCCTTTTTTTGTTCATGCTTCATAATAAAAAATGAGAAATTAAAATCCGAGTGAAGCCTCAGACGGGGGCATTGTAGGGTTTTTTAACTTTTTGCAAATCGTTTAAAAAATTTCACTACTTTGGATTGAGGTGGGAGAACCGGGGCAATAGTACGAGCTTTCCCTGTTTTTTCGAGGCTATGGAGGTCTTGTTCTGCTTCGGCAATCTGCTTGAGAAGATCTACTTCTCGGATGATAGCACCATAGGGACGACTCGTCGATGGGCGCATCAGAAAGAAAACAAATATACTCCATGCAGCCATCATGATAATAATCGCAAGTGCTTGACCACCGAGAGCGGCATAGATATTCACGGTGGCATGGAGAAGCGAACCAGAGATAAGGCCCACTATCGTCCATACGACCTGGAGGACGCGCTCTTCATACCGTGCCAACCATGACACAACCCCTTTTCGTGCACCACTATCTATCCAGCGGAGTTGAGAAAAATACCCCATACCAAAGAGAAGTGCAATCACACCAGTGAAAAGTCCGTGACCAATCGCACGGAGGATAAAACCCATGAGAAGGTGCAGAGCTGTCGATGAATAGTATCCAAATGTTTCCATCGTCGCAAAACCGATGCCCACCGCAATACCATTCAGGACTATTTCACGAATAGAATTTGGTTTACTAATTTGAAAGGCGATAAAGAAAGCGATAAATTTCACGATTTCCTCGAGCATGCTATGTCCGACGAGATAGCTCATACCAACAAGAGCCTCTGAAGAGGTCTCTTCGAGGAGGACACGCGCGAGCATAACCATACGATCTCCGACATCTTGCCCGACAATAGTCAGCGTGAGAATCCAGGCATCTATAGTGGTAACAGCGCCACTAAAAGCCACTATCTTCCCAATCGAAATAGCCGCGAGAGCACCGAGAACGTATGCAAAAATGTATTTTATAACGGTCATCTAGGCATATTGTGCCCTATTTTTATCATCATTGCAATATAATTATTTATTTTTTGACTATATAATATTATATATTATAATATACTCATGAATCATCTCAATAGCTTTAAAGAAGTAACAATGCCGGATGGGGCAAAGTGGAGATATATGAAAACTGATAAGGTCGAAGTATTTCTTACAGGTGCGGCAAGGAATTTTTTTCGACAAAATAAAGGCTTGTTTACAGAGGTTATGCCTGGTAATTTACAGCCTGTTACCAAACATGTTTTAAAGACCACACGAAAAATCACCAAACTTCTTCGTGATTGAAAAAGTAAAGACCAAATTGATGAATTAGAGTTTATAGCAAGTGGCCAAAATGCTGATTTCTTCAGAATTCAATGAACTAAGATTGGATTAAGAGAGCTAAAAGCAAATGGAGATGTTCCTGACCCAACAATCGAGAAACTAAAAAGAATGGATAAAATTCAGGAAATCATGGAAAGCGGTGAAATACCTCGCTGGATTCATGTACCAGTGCATTTTTGAGCCTTTATTATGCCTCCTGATAGTACCTCAAAGAAATCAAGAGAATTTTTACTAATGGAAGTAATAGATCACGGAGTTACCGGTGAAGATCTCAAAAGAGCAGCAAAAAAAGAGCCCGAGAGATTTCCCGGAGCTCACAAAGCTGTATCTGAAGAATTTGGAGAGGAAAACTTAGAAGAATTGTTACAGGAGATGGAACAGCAAATTGATGAAGCCATGACCATTCTCCAAGGAGCATGCATGAAAAGAAGAGAAAATTTCAGACAACTTTTTATGGATTACAATAGAAAAAATATTGTTATACAGTACCTCAAACCGCCCGTAGGATGAAAAAGGATGTGATTTTGGATTATTGATCAATAAAAATGAAAGAAATATTAGAACAATCATTATTTGAAGTTCCTTACAATTCTTTTGGGAAAATAATTCTCAGTAGTGGCGAGAAATATCCTCTTTCATATGGTGGGAATTGTGTCTTTCAGTGCCGTCAAATTACAACAAAATTGATATGATCAGTATTAGACAAAACAAAGATTCGTTACGCCACAGCATCTGAAAAGCCTCATTGGGTTGTTATGGTACAAGACGGTGATACGTATATGATAGATCCTTTTTTGCTGTGCCCCGAACCTATTAATATTAGTAGGGCTTTAAAAGGAGAAAAGCTTGTTTTAGATGCCTACCCTATAGGGAACAATAAAATTGAGGTCAGAATGATCGATGCACATAATTTACAAGTCAAATTATTCATCAAAAAATGAACCTGATACAAACAGGTCTTGGAGTATACCTATAATGTGGATAAGGGAACTACTCCGGATTTACCACCAGATGATTATCAATTACTCGCAAACTTGTGCCAAAAAAATCTAGAAATGTGAATCCTGATGAACCAGGAGGATTGATGAGAAGTAATTCGACTGTATAGAGTTCCCGGTCAATGAAATCTTGATATTCGCGTGATAGGAGGGCAACACTTTTCTCGAAACAAAAACTCTGCTGGTTTTGAAGAGCAGAAATCGAGGATAGTTTCACGACTCAGTACAACCGAGGAGGAGTTTGATAAAACATAGACCCTTGGAGAAAGACTCTATCTCGAAAGGCAGCTTGATATCTGTCGTTTACGGGAACAGCAAGGTAATTAAATATCCAAATTTGCTACGCTCTTTGCGCGAGATTGGATAAATCGTCGGCGTGGTGGAACTTCCGAACCCATGAGAACACGGAAGACTTCATCAGCTGCCTCTGCATCATCGATAGTGACGAGCGCCATGACGCGACGAACTGGGTCCATCGTGGTTTCCCAGAGTTGTTCTGGGTTCATCTCACCGAGACCTTTGTAGCGCTGGATACCTTCTGTTTTGATATCATTTTTCTCGATGATTTCGAGTTTTTCTTCTTCACTATATGCATACCAGACTTCTTTTCCTTTTGCGAGCTTGTAGAGTGGTGGTTGAGCGATGTAGAGATATCCCGCATCGATGAGCGGACGCATAAATCGATAAAAGAATGTGAGGAGGAGCGTACGAATATGAGCACCGTCGACATCGGCATCCGTCATGATGACGATGCGGTGATAACGAGCTTTTGCCAGGTCAAATGTATCACTGATACCACATCCAATCGCCGTGATGAGATTTTTGATTTGTTCGTTTAAGAAAATTTTGTCGACACGAGCCTGCTCGGTATTGAGGATCTTACCTCGGAGTGGCAGGATGGCTTGTATTTCACGATTTCGGCCTTGTTTTGCCGAACCACCCGCTGAGTCTCCCTCGACGATGTAGAGTTCAGACACTGATGGATCCTTGCTTGCACAGTCGGCGAGTTTACCAGGGAGTGTGAGACCTTCGAGAGCGCCTTTGCGGATGATAGTCTCACGAGCAGATCGTGCTGCTATACGAGCACGACTCGCGAGGAGACATTTATCGATAATAGCTTTGGCTGTTTTTGGTTGCTCAGCGAGGAAATCTCCGAGGGTTTCAGCGACAGATTTGTCGACGATACCGCGAACTTCTGAGTTACCGAGTTTATCCTTGGTCTGACCTTCGAATTGTGGTTCTGGAACCTTGACCGAAATAATCGCTGTGAGACCTTCTGCGACGTCTTCGTTCGTGAGGTTTGAGTCTTTTTCTGTGAGGAAATTTTTCTCACGAGCGTATTTATTGATGGTACGAGTGAGTGCTGTTCGGAAACCCGTCATATGCGTACCACCACCTGGTGTGATGACGTTATTCACGAAACTCGTGAGATGTTCTGAATAGTCTTCTTTTCGGTATTGCATGGCAACTTCAACAGAAACGAAGTCTACGACATTGTCAGTACAAAAGATATCTCCGAGTGATTCGTGGTGACGATTGAGATACGTGATGTATGACTTCAGACCTCCTTCGAAGTAGTAACGAATTCGGTCTTGCTTTCCGCTTCGTTCATCGATGGCAGTGAGTGTGATGCCCCGTGTGAGGTAGGCTCGTTCTCGGAAGTCTTTTTTGACATA
>CAZRUI010000040.1:0-7009 GCA_964603225.1 uncultured Candidatus Peribacteria bacterium
ACTCCTGGAACTTGGCGACGGCGTCGGGGTCGGACTCGTACTGCCAGCGGGTGTTCCTCGTCGTCTCGATACCGAAGGCATCCTCGTCCCCGACCAGCCGCATCACCGCGACCTTGAGCGCGCTGAACTGACGGCGCAGCTTCGCCCGGAACGCCCGGCGCAGGGTCACGGTCCGGGTCGGGTCGTACTTGAGGGGGTTGCGGCGGGCGTTCCTGGTCAACTTCTTCGGGGTCTTCTCGTCCCACTCCTCGCAGTCCCAGTCCGGGTCGTCCTTCGCGTAGCACGCCCGACGCTGGGCCTCGGAGACGAAGGGGTTGACCGTCATCCGCCGCAGCTTGAATCTCGCGCTCGCTCTCATGTCCGGTCCCTCTCGGGGTGACTGACCTGGCGGGCGAGGTCGGACGGGTCGGGTCCGTCCACCTCGTGACGATGGGCCGGCTCGTCGGAGCACGCCACGCAGTGGTACGTGTGCGGGAGGACGGCGAGCCGGGCCGGGGGGATCGGGTGCCCGCAGACCTGACACCGGCGAGCGGGCAGCTTCCAATACTTCCGCTTCACGACTTGTCTCCGGTCAGCCAACGATGCCAGGACCGACGGTTCGTCGTCGGCTTCTTCGGGAACGGGTTCCCCTGCGCCACGTCCTTCCCGGTGACCGGGTGGACGAGCTTCTCCCCGGGCTTGACCGTCACGGGAGCGGGCTCTCCCGGCTCGGGCGGAGGAGGCTCGGGGTGCTGGAACCCAGGGGACGCCTGAGGTATCATACCGTGTTCCTCGGCGAGGGCCTGCTGCTCCTCCTCCTTCTCCTGCTGGGCCTTCTCCGCCGCGTCGAGGGCCGCCTCCGCCTCCTCTGAGCTCATCCCCAGGAACTTCTCGGACGTCATGAACTGCTCGGGCGGGATCATCGCCTCGACCCCACCGGCCACGTAGGCTGAGACCATCTGAGTGTTGACCAGCCCGATGTCCGCCTTCTCCTTGTCGGTGCTGTCGTCGTACTCCGGGGTGCGGACCATGTACGTCTCGGGCTCCGGCAGGACCCCGAGCATGATCAGCCGGTCGACCAGGGGGACGATCAGGTCGGGGATGCAATGGTGCTGCCGGACCCCGTCCATCCGGTCGTCGTGGCTGTCCGTGTCCTGGTCCGCCGCGAGCTTCCCCTGCTCGCTGCCCATGAACACTCGGGTCGGCACCCCGATCTTGATGCAGATCGCGGTCAGCTGGACCTGGACGTGGGGGGTCGGGTCCACCACCGTCGGGGCCGTGGACTTCAGGGTCAGCCCGCGCCCGACCCCGGTCCGCTGGCTCCCGTTCTGCATCTGCTCCAGGTCGTCCTTGATCGCCGACACGTCCATGTCCACGTCGCCGCCGAGCTGCGGGTGGGTCTCCATCGTCAGGATCGTGAAGCACCCGCGCCAGTACGCCTCCGGGTCGCCGTGGTAGATCTTCCGCAGACCGAGGACGTTGTTCAACACCTGCTGGAGGGCCGGCTTCCCGAGGACGTCGGACGAGAGCTTGTTGTCCGCGACGTGAACGACCCGAGTCCAGTGGACGAAGACCGTGGCGAGGGGGAGGCCGACCCCGCTCGTCGCCTCCCGGGGGTCATTGAGGGTGACCCGGTACATCACCGGGTGGCCGAACCGGGGGTTGTTGACATTCCACTCCCACCGGACGACCTGGACCAGCGACTCGTCATAGGGCCGCATGAACAGGAGCTTCCGGCGCTTCCTCGACGGCTCCCCCGCCGGGGTCTCCGACTGGCCGAGATGCGGGCCGAAGTACTGGGCGTCCGTCCCCAGGAGCGAGGGACCGGTCGAGGCCGTCAGCTCCTCGACCGTGCTGATCTTGTTGCTGGTCAGGTCGGCGACGAGGCGCTCACGGTCGGCCGCCATGTTCTTGACCAGGCGCTGCTCGAAGGTGGACAGGGCGTTCGTCACCGTCTCCGCCTCGTACCCGACCGCCCGCCCCTTCTCCATCCGGTACTTCGTCCTCGTCGTCCGGACCCCGCTCTCCAGCAGGGCCTTCTCCTCGCTCGGGTGAATCGGGCTGTCGGGTCGGACGGGCCGGCGGTCGGTCTTCGTGATCCGCACCCCGGTCGCCTTCCCCCGGGCGTTCCGGACGACCTCGACGTTGTTCGTCGTCTCGATCATCCCGTTTACCGGCTCGTGCAGCTCCTTCCCGTCGTCCAGTCCCAGGAGGATGATCCCAAAGTGACCGATCCGGGAGCAGATGTCCGCCCGGAGGAGGTACGACCAGATCTTCGACCCCTTCTCGTCCTGGAACCACCCGCTCCCGCCCGCGAGACTGTTGGCCAGGTCGTCCCACGCCTGCTCGAACTCCGTGACGTTCTCCTCGTCGTCGTCCTCCAGGACCTCGAACGGGACCTTCCACGACTCCATCGGGACGCACTCGAC
Source organism: uncultured Candidatus Peribacteria bacterium (assembly GCA_964603225.1). GTDB lineage: Bacteria > Patescibacteriota > Gracilibacteria > BD1-5 > JAGOOR01 > JAGOOR01. The sequence goes on from CAZRUI010000040.1 coordinate 2,409, forward strand.
CACCCGGGCGGCGATGGGGTCACGGTCGTAGAGCTGCTTGTACAGGTCCACCCCGATGTACGACCCGAGGAGCGGATACCCGCACTCCTGCTCCAGGTCCCGCCGGGGGTCCATCATCCGCTGAAGGGCGTCCCGCGTCATCGACGTCTGGTCGTTCAGGACCCCGAGGTACTGGTCGAACTGGTTCTGGGTCATTCGAGGGGGAAGAGTCGGCGGGGGCGACTCGTACCGGTTGGGGGCCGGCCCGTTCTCGGTCATCGCCTGGTGGGGGTGCGTCCCGTTCGGCGGGGGGGTCATCGGGACCTTACCACCCCTGAGCGGGGGAAGACGATTAGCCACGGGTTCTCTCCGGGAAGGTGATGGGATCAGGTCCGACCGAACCTCTTCATCAGCGTCGTGATCGCTTCCCGCCCCTCGTAGTCGTATCCGGCGGCTTCTAGGGCTCGGACCTTGCGCTCCTGCTCCTGGACCCGCGCGTCGAACGCCTTCATGATCCGGTCGAGCTTCGCCCGCTGACGGGGGGTGAGGGCGGGCGATTCGGGGGTAACTATACCCCGTTCCCCGTCCGGGGTAAATACCCCGTCCTCCGGCGGCGACGACGAGGGAACGTCGTCCGGAGGCTCGAGTCCGAGCAGTCTCTCGTTCGGCATCAGACTCCCTCCACGAGTTCTACCGGGTCAGGACACCGTAGTGACTGCAGGTGCGCGATCAGCCGATCCACCTCATGATTCGGTAGAACGCCTCCTGCGTACCCGTGACCGCCCCAGGACACTCCGATGGAGACCCCGTTTTCCCCTCCGCAGCGGTCCTGGTCCGTTCGACCGACCTGTAGCTCTCCGGCGCCGTTCACCAGAAAATGCTCTGCGGTATCGTCTCTCGTCTTCATCAGGATTCTCCCGGGATGTCTTGAGAAGAATGGTACAGCCCCACCCTGCACCTCTCGCATGTGTACGGATAGTTCTCCACGTCGTCCGGACACCACCGGAGCAGCGTCCTCTTCTCAGAGTCGTCGTCGTTGAAACAGGCGTAGCACCACACCTGGTCGCCGTCCGCCGTCCCGACGATGACGGGGACCCCGTGCATCTTCTCGCCGGACCGTGTCATCACGCCACTCCTGCCTTGGCCTGGTGGAACTTGTGGACCATCCCGAACACGGCCAGCGCGACCGAGTCCGCCTGGTCGGGGCTGCACCCGATCAGCGCCTTCAGGGTTCGGGGGTCGTCCGGGTCCTTCGGGTTGTGCTTCGGGAGGAGGAACAGGCGCCCCTCCTTGTCGTAGGTCAGGGGGATCGGGGCGAGCTGGCGGCGAAGCTCCTGGTACTGGGCCGGGATTCCCCACCCGTCGTTCACCGGGTCGAGGAGCTGCCGGATCAGGCCGAACATCTCCGCCCGGCGGTTGAGGTAGACGTACCGCTCCTCCCGGTGCTCCCGCTTCGGGTTGACCTGGTACTTTCCGCTCTTGATGTCGAGGAGCAGGGACTCGCCGAACCCGACCGACCGGACCTTGTACCCTCGGTTCCGCAGCTCGCAGACGTGCTGGTACCCGCCGCCACCCCGGTCGAAGCAGAACTTCTCCGGGGGGATCGACCACTTCTTCATGAACGCGACGCAGTTGTTCGGGATGACCGAGGTGTCCGGGGTCCTGAACGACACGAGCTCGATCAGGCCGAACTGGTCGACCGCCGCCATCGCCGTCTCGTCCCCGCCCTCGGCCGGGTCGCACCCGCCCCCGAGCGCCCGCCTCGGCCTCCCGATCAGTCTGTCCGCGATCCCCTCCGCCCGGCTCAGCCACTCTGGGGGGAACATCAGGATCTCGGACCCCTCGTAGAACTGGCCGTCCAGCCCCACGCACTGACGGATCTTGTCCCACGTTGCCCGGCGGTGGAGGTAGTCGGCCCACGACAGAACGCCGGGGAGGATCGTCTTGCCGGTCGGCTCCTCTCCCCGCGCCCGCTGCTCCAGCGCGAGTCGGACGTTAGGGCTGTCCTCGGCCCGGATGTGGATGACCCGCCGATAGTACCTCACCTCGCGGCCTCCAGGGTGCCGGCCTTGCACCCCTTGTAGTAGAAGTTCGTCGTCGGGTTCGGGTTCCCGATCCCCAACACCCGCTTCGCCCACCCCTGGACGGCCTCGTACCGGTCGTCCTCCATCCCCGACGCCTCGTCGAACAGGGCGAGGGTGTACGCCGCGTGGTGACCGGACAGACCCTCGACCGACTGGCTGACCATCCCCTTCAGGTAGTTGTACGGGTTCTTCGCCGTCATCTCGTTGGCGAACCGGATCTCCTGGTGATTGATGACGATGGGTCCCTCGGGAGAGACGAGCGGGGCGCGGCAGGTCTGGACGTACCGGCCGATCTCCCCCCAGAGAACGTTCAGGTGCTCCTCCTTCACCGAGCTGGTCACGACCCGGCGCGTGTGGGGGTTGGGGTTGTCGGGGCTCCTCCACGACTCGACCTCGGCGACGTACTCCGGGTCGAAGTAGACCTGGGGGCAGAGGAAGAACGAGAGGGCGACGTACCCGGCGACGTAGTCCTTCCCGAGCATGTTCCCGGCGTGCACCCACGTCTCCTTGCTCTCCCTCACGGACGTGACGATCTCGATCTGCTTGTCGTAGAACCGCGTGCCCGGCCACATGGTGCGCTGGAGCTTGAGGGGGCAGCGGATGTTCGGCGACGTGGACCAATCTCTCATGTCTTGCTCCACACGTCCGGCACCAGCCCACGCCGCACGGCCTCGGCCCGCGCCCAGCGGATCGCGGCGGCGGAGAGGGCGGAGAGGGCGGACGAACGGGACCGGTGATTTTCGAGACGCGACCATTCTTCACGCGGCCACATTCCCAGCCCGCCGACGTAGTACGTGTCGTTCCCGCCGCTCGGATGAATGACCGCGTCCGTGAACTCCACCCTCTCAACGGGATGCCGTGCGACGATCTCCGCTCCGTGGCCGGGCGTGCGACGGGTGCCGTGACATGCGGTACACGGCAAAGACATAATTCCGCGACCGTCGATGTCGCTGTAGTAGTCGTTCATTCCTCGCCCCCGACACAGCTCACATATTCTCCCGCTCCACGCGGCGAGCGAGCAGCGGACGGACGACACGAAGCCGCGTCGGACGACGTACTCTACGTCGATGCCGTTCATGTTGCCGACGACACGGTAGTCGCGGCCGATGTTGACCACGACCGGTTTCTTTCCGCGCAGCTGTTCCGCAAGCGTATCGGGGAAAGCGGTCGGTCGGCCACCGACCTGCAATCGAATGAACCGGGCATACTCCCCGTCGCCCGCTTCCTCCAAAGCGTCGGCGTAGACGAGGCGGACGATGTCATATTCCGGGTTGGCGAGGACGGCGTGAAGCAGTGGGTCGAGGGTGTTCATCGCGGCCCCGGAGTGGGTGACTTTGTGATTTTCTTCAGCAGCCATGCCCTTTCGGCACGACACCTCAGACATTTCGACCGGTTGCGAGCAATCCACTCGGGACCGGCCCCGCATCTGCCGCACACCCAAATCGCCACCGTCCGCGTCCTGGCTCGCTTGGTGGTCACGCGACGGCCTCCTGTTTCGTTTCGGGCGTCCCGGTTCCGAACACTTCGGACCAGCGGACGAGGAAAGCAAGGATGGCCTCGTGGAAGGTGTGGTGTCGGCTATACTTCGCATCATTGAATGGTGGGTAATTGACCCAATGCGACAACCCTTTATTACTAGACCAAAACCACTTACTAGGCTCTATGGTGTCCGGCATGAACCACCCTTTCCCGGCGCGGATTCTGTCTTGCGGCCTTTTTTCCTCCGCCGCCCATCTCCACGCGACGGCGTACGCATCGAGTCCGCGTCCCTCGAACCAGTCCGCCGCCCAGAATGGGGCACGGCCTTCGTCCTGCCAGTGCTGGCAGAGCGTGAGGAAGTCGGGGTCGGAAAGTAGTTCGATGGTGGTCACGTCGCGTCTCCACGGTCGTCCCGATTCCAATAGTCACCACAAGCCCAACATCCGAAGGATACGAGGCCACGCTCGTCATACTGACTGTAGGATTTGTGCAAATTCAGCACACAGTGAGCGAAAAGGCTCAATCGGCTAACGAACACCGTCCAAAATAGTCGAATCACGTCAGTTCCCCATTCGAGTTGCGTGGCGAGTCCGAATCATTGTTTCCAACTCGGTGGTGCGGTTCCCGATCCACCTTGCGGTGGGATGATCTGGACGAGTTTCGACTCACGGTTATCGGCCAACGCCTTCAGGTAGCCGCACGCGTCCCGGAGTTGCTGCGCGTTCAGATACTTCGTCGCATGGGCGATGACAGCGAACGCAAGGTCCGACGTGCGGCGGAAGTAGAACGCGATCAGGTCGTAGAGCATGTTTCCTCTTCGAAGGTGAATACCATAAAACCGTCGTCCCGTTGATCCACGGTTGCACACTTCGTATCGGGCGGGACCGCTCCGAACCACTCGGACAATTGTTTAGCTGTTACGTGGTTGGGGTGAAATCGCACAGTGTGCTTAAAGCGTAGTACTTTCACTACCTGACTGATCGAGTGACCCATCGGACCAAATACGGTCGAGACTAGCATGATTTGAACTCCTCCTCGGTTAGTAGTTTCACCGCGTAG
>CAZRUI010000041.1:0-5044 GCA_964603225.1 uncultured Candidatus Peribacteria bacterium
GCGGTTCTATTTTTTTCTTTTTTTATATGTTCGATTTTTCGAAACGGTTAGAGGATTTTGAAACTGGTAAACCTACTGGTGGTCGTCGTGTTCGTGGTAAATATAATCGTGATGAACGAGCTCCAAAGTTTGGAGGTTTTTCTGGTCGTCGCCCAGAACGTCCAGGATTTGGTCCTGGTCATGCTCCACGCCGTGACGGTGCTGCGACGACTGATCGTCCTGCATTTGGTGGTGAGAGAAAGTCTTACGGTGCTCCGGCACGTGGCGGTTTCGGTGGCGGTGAACGTCGGTCTTTTGGAGCTGGTGCTCCAGGCCGTACCAGCTATAATGGCGGGAGTGGTCGTGGTGGACGTCCTTCTTTTGGAGGCAGAGGTTCATCATTTGGTGGTCGTGGTGGTTTCGGTGGCGGTCGTCGTAATAAGCTCCCACCTCAGCCAAGCTACAAACAGTATATGTTTACCCCAAAGGATGAATCAGGTGAGCTCAAATTCACTCCCTATGAAGTTACAAAGAAATTTCATGACTTTGCTCTCGACGAGCATATCATCAAAAATATCGATAAAAAAGGCTACGAAAAGCCAACAGAGATTCAAGAAAAGACTCTTCAGGCTATCATGGATGGTCGTGATATGTTGGGTCTTGCTAATACTGGTTCTGGTAAAACAGCAGCGTTTCTTATACCGATTCTTCATCGTATGATGTCTGGTGTCAAAAAACGACTCCTGGTCATGACGCCAACTCGTGAGCTCGCGGATCAGATACAGACAGAGTTTCGATGGATTGCTCAGGGAACTTTTCTCCGCTCGACTGTTGTCGTAGGTGGTGCGAGTGCCCGTAATCAGATTATGGATATCAAACGTGGTGTTCACTGTATCGTCGCGACGCCTGGTCGTCTCAAGGATCTCTATGATCGCGGTGTGATTGATTTCTCTGACTATGGTCACGTCGTCCTCGACGAATTCGATCGTATGCTGGATATGGGTTTCATCCATGATATCAAAGAAATCATGGCGATGCTCCCAGAAGATAAGCAAACAGTGCTTTTCTCTGCGACGATGTCTCGCGATATAGAGAAGCATGTTCACTCATTCCTCAAGAATCCAGAACAAGTTACGATAAAATCTGAACCAGTTGGTTCTCGTATTGCTCAAGAAGTCGTCTTTTATACGACTGGTGTTGATAAGAAGCAAAAACTGCACGACATCCTCCAAAAGGATAAAGAAGGAAAATACCTCATCTTCACTCGTACAAAACGCGAGGCTGATCGTGTCTCAGATGATCTCCGAGATATGGGGGCTCCTGCTGATGCACTTCATGGTGATAAATCTCAAAATCTCCGTATGAAGGTCACGAACAAGTTCCGCACAGGGGGTATAAAAATCCTCGTTGCGACTGATGTGGCTGCTCGTGGTCTCGATATCCCAGATGTTTCCCATGTGATCAACTACGATGAACCTGCGACTCGTGAGGACTATGTCCACCGTATCGGTCGTACAGCACGTGCTGGTAAGCAGGGAACTGCCTATACCTTCGTAAAAGGAGGGGAGTACTAGTACTTAACCAGACGCCTAATATTGACTAATATTATATTTATAATATAATATTTTCATAAGTTTTCTTTGTATAAAGACCTATGGTTCTCGGTGACTTGGTCGTACGTTTGATAGACAGGTCGAATTTCTTTTAGATCAATGAGAAAAAGTAGATTCTGAGTGTCTTTATGCTTTACAGCAAATGAAGTATTGGCAAACTGGTTCTATCAGAATGGATAATCTGGTTTGATCTATGAGAAATAATAACGAAAGGGCAGCTCTTATAAAATATTTTTTACTCGCAAATACTGTTATTTTTCATGAAGAAATGGAAGAATTCATGCGTTTAATGATAGATTCAACAGATGCAAAAAGTCTCTTTGAAATTGGTAATATGCTTCCATCGTACCTCCAAGTTACTTTTTCCATGCTTCTCCTGTCTATGGCTGAAAAAATGATCCCTGAAACATGATTAGTACCACATTCATTAGCTGATATTTTTGAGCAGATTGGAAGCGTCAACAAGCAACTCAATTATAGCCTCTTTCCGATGGAACGATATCCATTTCCTGGAGGTGTTTCTCGACCAGATGTATATCGTACCTTTTTGAATCGATGCAGGGCAAATAAATTTAAAGGTTCATTTTTTTGAAAATCAGATTTAGCAGCAGCCTAGTTTTTGTTATACTTACTGTATCATGTTTTCTTTCTCAATCGATTCGACTGATGGCTTTGCTCGTGCCGGAGTTCTCGAAACTCCGCATGGGATGATTCAGACACCTGTTTTTATGCCGGTTGGGACTGCTGCGACGATTAAATGAATCACGCGAGAGGGCATAGCTCAGATGAAAACACAAATCATGCTCAGCAATACCTATCACCTCATGCTCCGTCCTGGAGCTGATGTGGTGGAGAAAATGGGCGGATTGCACAGATTTATGAATGTCGACCTTCCTATACTAACAGATAGTGGAGGATTTCAGGTGTTTTCTCTTGGTAATCCTCGCAATGGCGGTCCTTCACTCGTCAAAACTGATGATGAGGGTGTCGAATTTCAGTCTCACCTCAATGGTGATAAATACTACATGACACCTGAGAAGGCTATGGATATACAGTCTCAGCTTGGGGCTGATATTATCATGGCATTTGATGATGTCGCAGCTGGTTGTTCTTCGAAATCTCGTGCCCGAGAAGCCCTCACTCGTACCCATATATGGGCTGAGCGTTGTATTTCCCAGTGGCAACAAAATGAAACCATTCGAAAAGAAAAATGACTCCACCCACAGACACTCTTTCCTATTATTCAGGGGGTCACTTATGAGGATTTACGTCTAGAATCAGTTCGTTTTTTGAGAGAACTTCCGACGGTTGGTATTGCTATCGGTGGGTTATCCGTCGGTGAAGGGAAAGAATCGATGCTGGCTATGCTCGATCTACTCGCTCCCGAGCTTCCAACTCAGAAACCGCACTATCTCATGGGTGTTGGTACGCCAGAAGACCTCATTGAGGCTATTGCACGTGGCGTAGATATGTTTGACTGCGTTCTCCCAACTCGTCTAGGACGACATGGAGAAGTATTTACATCGACATGATACCTGAAAGTCGATAGAAGTAGTCTCGCTGGTTCTATGGAAAAAATCCCTGTTGCTCCTGGTTTTGAGACCTCTGTGTCTGAGAATTATACTCTTGGATACCTCCGCCATTTGATGCATGCGGATGAGATGCTTGGTCAGATTCTTCTCTCGATGCATAATACCGAATTTCTTATGCGACTCTGTGATCGTGCTCGTGAAGCGATACAAAAGAACTCTTACGAAGATTTTCGCAAGAGTTTCTGGAGTTTATATGTTGTTTCCTAGGTTTTTACAGGCCTGGTAAGTTACGTACTTGATTTACTGTGCGATTTACATTGGTATGGTCGGTTTGGTAGTCTGTATGTTGTGTTACGCGCCATCCGCCCCAGATAATGAGACCGAGAATGACCACAATAACTATTTTCTGTATCATATTATTTATTGAGAAGAGCATTAATCTTTGGGAATAGTGCGAGGCTCAAGAGTATTGCTGCCATCAGAACAAGCATGTTTTCTGCTGGTCCTGTCTGGATTTTTGATGCTTCTGATGCAGTCGGATCTGTCCCTGCCGAATTCAGACCTACTTTTGCATTATATGATGGAATTTCGTCCGTAATATTTGTTGTATCTGCATCTGTTTCTTCTTCTGTTGTTGTACTCTCTGTTGTTGTATTATTTGTGGTAGAAGTTGTTGTATTGGTATTAGTATTAGCTGTTGTTGTATTGTTGGATGCTGTGTTATTGTTATTTGTTGCTGTATTTTGTGTTGTTGTAGTGTTGTTTGTCGTTGCTGTATTTGTATTGGTATTTGTTGTGTTGTTTGTTGTATTATTTGTATTTGTTGTAGTGCTCTGCGTTGTTGTCGTGCTGGCAACTTTTTTTGTTTTGTACGAAATACAGTAGTTGGTTGTTTTCTTTTCTGATTCCTTAAACGTACCCATTTTGAGTTCGTAGTATGAGATTGGAAGCTTTAAGACGAGATAGGGACTGGTTGCATCCTTGATACTGTTCACGGGGAGGAGTGTATCTTTTTCAATTGATTTAATCTTGATTGTCTTGCCAGCATCGAGACTAAACATCTCGAGTCCGTCGAGATCTTTCCATACGACATCGGTTGACCAGGTGAGTCCTTTTTCATCCCAGGTTGCTGGAGCGGTACCGAGATTTGTCTTTATTTCTGGAACTGATTGGCTGGATTTGTAGAAGTTCTGGTTGATTCCATCGAGTTCATTTTCCCAAGGCATATCTGCTGCAGGGAGGAGAAAGCCTTTTGTATCTGATTTTGCTTCTTCTGTGGCTGTATAACACACCTGACACTGATTATCAGAGAAATATTTCTCTGCGCTACATTCAGCGGGTGTGAGTGGTTCTACTGTTGTCGTTTGAGCGAGTGCTGCTGGTATAGAAGCGGCTACTATATGAGCTAAAACGATGAGGGAGAGTGCTTTTTTCATGCTCTCAGAGTACCATAGCCCTCTGTAAATAGCGAGAGATGTACAAAAAACCCTCTTGGAACTATATTGCCAAGAGGGTAAAATATGTTTTTATAATTTACTTCTATGAATTGGTGACATTAACAGTTGTTTCTGCTTTTTTGCCGTCCTCTCATCGTATAGTTATTTTTACTGTTCCAGCTGTACCAAATTTGATTCCAGAAATAACTTTTGTTGATTGGCCGTTCATCTTTTGTGCCCCTTCAGGTTTTTCTGCAAGATCATCACCACTTATGATGATAAAGAAATTAGAAGTGTAGTTTGTGACAGGCTGATTATTTGAGCCTATTGTATTGACGGTAATACTAATAGGCGTGTTTACTACTGCATTTGCTGGTGCTACTATCTGGAGTCCACTAACGCTCACAGTACCAGCATTGATAGTTTTTGTTATTGGAGTTCCTACAGTATTTGTACCATCTTTGAGCGTAAAGGTAAATGTATG
>CAZRUI010000041.1:5144-6988 GCA_964603225.1 uncultured Candidatus Peribacteria bacterium
TTATTGGAGTTCCTACAGTATTTGTACCATCTTTGAGCGTAAAGGTAAATGTATGTGCCCCAGATGTAGTACATTGTACTGGTCAGAAATTTAAAGCATCACCAGAAGTGTTCACGGCAAGTGTTTTTGTTGTAAGAGTACAACGATTATTTGTAAGAGATGGAGAAGTAACTTCCACGCTGAGATTTGAACCAGTAATTTTATTTGCTGTTGTTCTCAAGTAGAAAACCTCATTCATATCTATATCAGCTTCTTCTGTCGTACTCGTATCTGATGAGTATGCGATAACAGGAGACATATTTCATTTGAGACATGCGCCGCTCATACATCCGTATGTACAATTGTCGACCTGCTTATGTGTAGCACTATTTTCTACATACTCTAAAGCAATACACTTGTATTGTTCAACTTGGGTATTATTGGCAATACATTTATCACTTACTGCAGCTGCTGTTTTGAATTTGAAGGTAATGTTTCCTGCTACAAGTGGGTCATTTGTTGGATCAGTTGTTACACAGATATTACTTCTCTTTCCTCCATACCAATCCACATAGAGTGTTGTGAGACGAATATCGTTTGTGAGTTCATTTACAGATAGTGCAAGTGCTCTTATTTCATTTTTCACTGTTTGAGTCGCGTTTGCAAGATTTGCGTTGATAAGTACATCTATACCATCAGTTGCATTGTTGAACTCATCAACTCTCCCAGTAGCACGATTGAGTATTTTTGTTTGAGCATCATTTGGGCCTGTGCCAGTGAGTCCTGCTGCAATAAGCTTAGAACGTAGTGCGTCTTTATCAGTGTTCCTGAAAGTAGTGATCTTTGGTTTTCGATCGAGAGAATCTTGGTATACCTCTTCAAGAAGTTCTACTTCACTTGCTGTTAGACTTACTGGTACTGCACGTGATTGTAGGTTTTGCATAATCTGCATAGCCTTATCAAAGCTTGACCTATCAGATCCTTCCTTTTGCGAATTATTATTCATATACCAGGCTCATCATGCCAGTACTATGACGACCAAAATAAAGAACACCTTTTTCATAACGAAAATGATAAAAAATAAATGTAATGCGGGCATTGTATTATTGTCTTCACAACAAGTCAAATATATGGTCTTATTTATATCCTTGACTCCAGGCCTTTTTCTATACAATGCTCATGTTTTACTCCCGTCTATCGGGATAAATTTATTTACTCTTTTCTCTCTCTATGTCTGTAAATGACGACAAGAAACGCAAGATCCGTAATATCGGTATTATTGCGCATATCGACGCTGGTAAGACTACTACTACTGAGCGTATTCTCTTCTATTCTGGTAAAACTCATAAAATCGGTGAAGTACATGATGGTGCTGCGACGATGGACTGGATGGAACAAGAGCAAGAACGTGGTATCACTATTACTGCGGCTGCGACAAAAACTGGCTGGAATGGTCATGATATCAATATCATCGATACTCCAGGTCACGTAGACTTTACTATCGAAGTAGAGCGTTCTATGCGTGTTCTCGATGGCGGTATCGTCGTATTCGACGGTTCACAGGGTGTAGAACCTCAATCAGAAACAGTATGGAAGCAAGCTGATAAATATGGTGTTCCTCGAATCGCATTTGCAAATAAGATGGACAAAACAGGTGGTGACTTCGAAATGACATTTGAATCTATCAAGAAGCGTCTTGCTGGTAACAAGGTTGTTCGTGCTCAACTCCCTATTGGTCGTGAAAATGAATTCTGTGGTGTTATCGACCTCGTGACGATGAAGGCTTGGGAATTCAAGGGTAATATGGGTGTGGAGATCGTTGAACGTGCTTTCCCAGAAGATATGAGAGCTCGTGCTGAGGCATG
>CAZRUI010000042.1:0-6905 GCA_964603225.1 uncultured Candidatus Peribacteria bacterium
GAGCTGGTGAACCCCCGCGCGCACCCCCACTATCGCCTCGTCCGGCTCCTCGGATCGGCCTGCAACGGGTATCGTTAATTCGGTATACGATTAAACCCCGTCTCACCGGCCCCCTCCTCCGTTTACTTTCGCCCACGCCGAAGTTAGTTTTACGGCGTGGAACAAGTCACGTTCAACGCGGTCGGACGGTACAGGCGTGAGACCCTCAACGGGCGCTCGTACCTCGTCGTCCCCATGACGTCTCTCGTCCCCGGCGTCCTGCCCGGGTCCAAGGGACCGCTCTACTACCCGCCCGACCAGGTCAGCCGGAACGTCCGGGCGTGGGACGGTCAGCCCCTCACGATGTACCACCCGACCGACCGGTTCGGGAACCCCGCCCCCGCGAAGCACGACGCCCACACGATCAACAAACACCGGATCGGCCGGGTCCGCAACTCGGTGTTCGACGGGAAGCTGAAGCACGAGGCGTGGTTCAACGAGGCGAAGACCCGGAACGCGGACAGGCGCTGGGGAACCGACGTCTATGACCGGATCATCAACGGCCGTCCCATCGAGCTGAGCACCGGACTCCAGACGACCAACGTACAGGCGCCCCCGGGGTACGTCAACCACCGGGGCGAGCGGTACGAGGGCCTCATCGCCATGAACTACGTCCCCGACCACATCGCCGTCCTCCCGAACCAGACCGGCGCCTGCTCCCTCAAGGACGGGTGCGGGGTCGGAGTCACCAACATGACGACGAACGACCTGGCCGATAAGCGATCCTTCCTCTCAAAGCTGGCGGGGTGGCTGGGGGTGACGAACGACCAGCCCCGTCACCCGAAGGATGGTCGGTATCAGGGGCACGTCCATCCCGCTGCGAAGGCCGGGTTCGAGGACACCCGGGTCGTCGAGACGGAGCTCGACCCGATGGAGGACGACGACGAGATCGAGGAGGCGGACACGGATGCGCCGACGGGAAACGAGAACACGTCCGGTAAGTGTAAGTGCGGCGCCGTCCTGGAGAACGAGTCCGACACCTGCATGAACTGTATGGCGAAGAACGCGGCGTCCTGCAGGTGTGGCGGGACGTGCGACGACTGTAAGTCCAAGCAGACCACTAACCAAGAGGAGGCCATCATGGCCCTGACTGCCGAAGCGAAGAAGGCCCACGTGGACTTCCTCGTGACCAACTGCGAGTGCTGGAAGGGGGAGCACAACCGCAAGGTTCTGAACTCCCTGCCGGACGAGAACCTCGTCAAGCTGCGGAAGCAGACCGAGGACGCGACGACCAACGCCCTGGTGGTCAACCAGCTCCGCGAGGCGTTCGACGCCGACCTGAACCTGGTGACGACCAACGCCATCCCCGACTTCATCAAGAAGAAGATGGAGGCGAAGAAGGGGGAGGACGAGGCGGACGACTCCTCGGTCGTGGACAACGACGGCGGGAACGATGCGTCCTTCCAGTCGGTCAAGAACTCCCGCAGGCCGACGCTGGCCGAGTGGGAGGCGTCGATGCCCCCCGAGGCTCAGCAGACCTGGAACCACGCCAAGACCATCGTCTCCGAGGAGACGGCCCGACTGACCGCCGCCCTCAACGCCGTCGCCACCAAGGAGACGAACCCCCAGCGGAAGAATCTGATCGTCAACCGCCTGAAGGCCAAGCCGCCGGTCTCCGAGCTCCGCGACCTGCTGACCCTGGTCCAGCCGGCCCCGACCGTGAACGCCCAGCCGGCCCTGAACCTGTTCCCGTCCTACCTCGGCGCGGCCGGCGGGTTCGACGCCCCGACCCTCAACCGGGACGAGGCCGGGGACGACGTCCTCAACACCCTGACCATGGACGACATCGTCGCCGAGGAGCGGGCGCGGAAGTCCGCGTAGGTCCCCACCCCACCCACGGGCGGACCCCGCCCCTACTTCAAGGAGCTGAGCCATGCGAGGAGCTGAGATCGTCTGCTGCGTCAAGGACAACAACCGGGTCATCAACGGGATCATCTCCGGGACTGACAAGCCCGGGACGATGATGGAGATCAAGCCGAGCACCGAGCCGGTCGGCGGGCTCCACACCTACCGCGCCTACCAGCCGGGGACGGGGGACGGCAGCCCGAAGGAGCTGCTGATCCTCGACATCGACAGCCTCCAGGGCAAGACCGCGTCCGACGCCTACGTGTCCGGGACGGTCTGCAAGCTGTACGCCCTCCAGCCCGGGGACCGGGTCAACGTCCGGAAGGCCGACATCTCCGGGACCGGCTCGCCGACTGAGGCGGACGCGATTGGAGACCGGCTGCTGATCGTGGACGGGACCGGCAAGGTCGCCAACACGGCGGTCGGGGTCGAGCACTCCAAGTCGGTCCGGCCGTTCGTCCTCCTGGAGACCCTGAGCCAGGGCGACCAGCAGGCCGAGTCGCTGGTCTACTGCCGTGTGTCCGGGTTCTAGTCGTCCCACCACCACCGCCTCCTCGTGGGGCGAACTTCCTTACCCCAGAGCGCTTCACAGGAGAACGCAGAGATGTTTACCGAACTCTACATCCCGGAGGCCGGCGTCGAGCGGGGGACCGCCCCGGGCGCCGTCCTCAACCAGATGTCCGTCAACGGGAACCCGAACCAGATCCGGTTCGACACCGGCCTCCGCCGCCCGTACTTCGACAAGAACGGGAACCCGGCCGTCACGATCAACACCGGCCGGTACACGGTCGAGAAGGGGGTCCGGGTTCCGATCAAGGAGCACCGGCTGATCCGCGACCTGGTCAACAACCACGGGATGGTCGAGCTGGTCCAGAACGCCACGTCCCTCCGGAAGGAGGAGTGGCTGGAGCTCGACCGTCAGGTCCTCAAGGCCGCCCGGTACCGGCTCCGGGCTTGGGACGACCTCAAGTCGGCGAACAGCTACGGCATCAACGGGATGTCGAAGCTGATCCTTGAGCACGAGACCATGAGCGACCCGGGTGAGGCGTTCATGGACATGGACGGCCTGACCGAGGGTAGCTCGGACAGCCCCCGGTTCCAGCTCGAAGGTCTGCCGCTCAACATCACCCACTCCGACTTCTGGTACGACTCCCGCCGTCTGGCCGCGAGCCGGAACTCGGGGACCGCCCTGGACGTGACGAGCGGGGAGGCGGCGGGCCGGCGCATCGGGGAGATGATCGAGGGGGTGACCATCGGGACCAGGACCGGGGTCATCTTCGGCGGGAACTCCACCCAGGTCGGCGGGTACGGCCGGACCAGCCAGGTCTACGGGTACACGAACTTCTCCAGCCGGCTGACCTACACGACCATCACCACCCCGACCGGGTCGAACGCCTCGACCACGCTCGCCCAGGTGCTGGCGATGAAGGACCAGCTGACCCTGAACAAGTTCTTCGGTCCGTTCATGATCTATCACAGTAACGACTGGGATCAGTACATGGACAACGACTACATCCTCTCCGGGGGGAACGTCGCCACCCAGACCCTGCGCCAGCGCCTGAAGTCCATCGAGGGGGTCCAGGACGTCCGCCGCCTCGACATGCTGTTCGGGACCGCCCCGCAGACCAACCCGTACTGGACGGCCAGCACGGTCGGGACCACGGGGAAGGCGATCTACCGGGGTCCGGGCGGGTCGGTGGACGTGACCCTCAAGCCGTTCACCCTGATCTTCGTCCAGATGACCCCGGACGTCGCCCGGGCCGTCAACGGGATGGACATCACGACCGTCCAGTGGCAGACCGTCGGCGGGATGCGGCTGAACTTCAAGGTGATGTGCATCCAGGTCCCGCAGCTCCGGGCCGACCACTACGGGAACT
Source organism: uncultured Candidatus Peribacteria bacterium (assembly GCA_964603225.1). GTDB lineage: Bacteria > Patescibacteriota > Gracilibacteria > BD1-5 > JAGOOR01 > JAGOOR01. The sequence goes on from CAZRUI010000042.1 coordinate 3,762, forward strand.
GCGGCATCCTCCACGGGACGACCTCGTAAGACGGTGGGGATTCCCCCGCCCGAGCGGTTCGGGCGGAGACTCACCACCATCTGACGAGGAGGTTCTCGTGGACCCTCTGTTCGCCTTGGAGATCACGGAGACGACGACGGCGACGGGACTGCTGGCCGTCGCCGTGTCCGCCCTCGCCGGTGTCATCGCCTACGTCTTCAAGGTCACGATCCCCCGGAACCAGGAGCGGTCGGACGAACGGTTCGACAAGATGCTCGACCGGTTCATGGCCGAGATCAACACCGACCGGTCGTTCCTCCGGGAGGAGATGGCGAAGCGGGACGAGATTCTCCGCACCTCGCTGTCGGACTTCGGAGTCCGGGTTGACGCCCTCGCCGAGCGGGTCAGCGAGTGTCCGAGCCGGGGGGTGTCGATCCCCGTGACTACGGAGAGGAGACCCGCCGTGAAGCACGCCTAGACGTTTCACCCCCTAACCCTGAGAGGATGTATGCGGCTTATCCCCCTACTGACCGCGACCCTTCTGCTTTCCCCCGTTGCCGGTGCCCAGAGTCCTGCCCCATCCCCCCGCCCCGTCGATCCGGTGGAACAACCGCCGGAGATCGTGGTCGTCCCCGCCGCCGAAGAAGTCGGCTGGCAGGAGGTGAAGGGCGTCGCCGGCCTTCCGGTCACCCTCGCCAACAAGTCGGGCAAGCCGGTCTACTGGCTCCTGATCGACTCGTCCGCCGACACCAGTCTGACTCCGATCCATCCGGACAAGGACGGCAAGACGCCGACCGCCGTGTTCGGTGGGAAGCTGCCGGGCCGCTACCGCGTCCTCGCCGTCGGTCTGGTCGGCTCCCCCGCCCGCATCGCCGTGACCCTCAGCGGGGCACTCCCGCCCGGCCCCGGACCGGAACCGCCCCCCAATCCTCAACCCCAACCTCAGCCGCCTCCCTCGGGGCCGGTCAAGAAGTTTGTGATTGTGGAGGACACGCTGAAGGCCGGGCCGTGGCGTGGAGAGTTGCTCGGGTCTCCGGCGTTCGCTAGTCTGATGCAGCGGGACGGACTCAAGCGGCGGATCATCGACAAGAACGTCCCGGAGAACGCCGACCCGGAAGCCCAACTATTCCTCGCCGCCGCTCAGGGGAAGGAACTGCCCTACCTCTGGACCTTTGACGACAAGGCGGTTCAGACGTTCGCCGGTCCGTGTCCGAAGACCGTCGAAGAGTTCATGGCGAAGGTCACGGGTGAGGCTCCGCACAAGCGGGCGATGGGGAACCGACCACCCCCGGCCCGCCGTTACGCATGGAAGCAGTTCGGGGCCGAACCAAAAGTTCCGCTGATTCCCCGGGCCGAGTGGAAGACGACGGACCTGTCGGCCTTCCTGCCCCCCGTTTACGACCAAGACGGGAAAGGTCAGTGTAACGCCTCGGCGACGTGTACGGCGATGGAAGCGTCCCGGAAGATGGCGGGACTCACCGGCGTCTACCTGTCGGCCGGAGACCTCTACTCGCAGATCAACGACGGGAGGGATCAGGGGTCGCTGCTGGAAGACGGACTGTACGCGGCGATGGCGAACGGGGTCGCGTCGGTCAAACTCGTCCCCTACGTGTGGGACGGACGGAACCACGGGAACGACCCGGCGGTCAAGGCCGACCGACAACTCTACGTCGTCTTGGAGGCTTACGAGTGTCCGAACTTCGACGCGATGGCGTCGGCGGTCCAACAGGGGTTCTTCATCATCGAAGGACTCATGTGGTTCAACAACTTCGACCCGGACCGGGACGGATGGCTCCCCGCTCGCGGGTCCGGCGGGGGCGGGGGTCACGCCCTCTGTGGGTTCGGCCTCGCCCAGCGGAGCGGGGTGTGGGGGATCAAGACGCGGAATAGCTGGTCTCCGTCGTGGGGCAAGGCGGGGAACTGTATCATCCCGGAGAGCCTGTTCGGACAGCAGATCGGCGGGTTCTGGGCCGTCCGGGCGATGCGACAGACGGGGACCGACTTCCCGGTGACGCCGAAGGTCACGGCCCGGGTGGACCCGTTCGCCGACAAGTCGCGGGAACTCGCGGCGTTCTCCCACCTTCCCCCCGTCCTCAAGCCTTAGGAGCGACCCCGATGAACGACGTGTGGAACGAACGGATCAAGACGATCATGGCCGGGCTGAAAGACCTGCTCGTCGCCCTCGCCGCGATCATCGCCGCGTGGCAGGCCATGAACAACAATGCGGAGATCAAGACCGTGAAGGAACAGAACGACCGGCTCATCGCCCGCCCCTGACGGGAGGACACGATGGATGAGGACAGGCCGTGGGTCTTGTCGGACTTGGACTACCTGGATGAAGTTCGGCAGGCTCAGGAGTGGTGGGAGAAGGCGACTCCCGAACACCGCCGGACACTGTGGGACGCGATTCAGTCCCTGCCGGGCGATCCGGCGAACGACAACGTGGCCCAACTGGCCGAACTCGCATTCTTCCGCTTAGTGCGAGACAATCCCGACCTTCCCGTAGGAGATAAGACATGCGATACGCCCTCACTGTTCTCGCCGTCTTGATGACCGTCTGCGTCCTGTCCGCCGCCGAACCGACGAAGTTCTACCTCGTCAACGGAGAACTCCAGTCCTCCAACGCCGTCCCGGTGGCATCCGTCGCCCCGGCCGGATATACGACCGTCTGCAACAACGGGACGTGCTACTACGTTCCGGTGACGACTTCGACGTGGGGACCGGTCAACGCGGCTCCCTCGACGTGGGGTCCGGCCGTCGCGCCCGCCCCCGCCTGCCCGTGCGTGACGGCGAACGGTTCCTGTCCGTGTGCGAACGCCAACCTCCCGATGCCGATGGCCGGACCGGGGTGGTCCTACTCGTTGGCGACTCGGACGTTCACCCCCCTCCGGGACGTGGTAGACGCCCAACCGGTCCGGTCGATGTTCCGGTCGTTCTTCAACGCCTTCCAGAACCGGCCCCGCCTGATGTTCGTCCGCTAACCCCTTACCCCCTCAGGGAGACCTACGATGAAGAAATTTCTCGGACTCTCATTCTTCGGCGTCCTGGCGTCGATCCTCGTCAGCGGTTCGTCCGCCGACGCCCAGCTCCTCCCCCGCAATCGGGTGGTCCTTCTGGCGACCCCGGCCCCGGTCAAGGCTCAGGCCCCGGCGCCCGTAGCGGCCG
>CAZRUI010000043.1:0-6825 GCA_964603225.1 uncultured Candidatus Peribacteria bacterium
TGCTGGCGCTGGCGGCGGGCTTCGCCTACCGCACGGCGCAGGCGAGCGCAGCGGGCGAGACCTACGTAGACCCGGTGATACTAATAGCCCTGGGCGCCGGCCTGGCGACCAAGGCCATTAGCAATATTTACCTAGATAGGCGTGACTAGATGCGTACCAACATCGCACGATTCCGAGCCGAGGCCAGGCTGACGCAGGAGCAGCTGGCCTCGGCCTGCGGCGTGGTACGGCAGACTATAATCGCGCTGGAGCAGGGCCGCTACAACCCCTCGCTGCAGCTGGCGCACGACATCACCAAGGCGCTCGGCAAGAAGCGCATCGAGGACGTGTTCGAGCTTTAGCGTCGTGGGCACAAGAACGCCCATGAGGGCAAATGGAGAAGTAGCAAGATTCTGCCTCGGTTGCCTGTCGGTAAACTGTATATCCCCAGAATTTTCGTAGCCCCCAAGGATAGGGGTGTACAATTTAGCTACAACCCTACGTCGTTACTCCTGAATCTATATGAAAAAGGTCCTCGTAGTTCTGGTGCTGACATTCGCGTCGGTAGCTCTGCTGCTGCCGCAAGCGGCCCGGGCGGCCAGGCAGCTCATTCCCCGGGCGAACTGGACCACGGTTTTCGAGGGCTACACTACCGACGCTTTCTTTGACTACGATGGCAACCTCTGGTTCACCTCCCGCCGGGCGGAGAGCCCCGACACCTACTACCTGAATGCTTTCTTCAACGGCAAGACCGTCGAGGGGGTTGCCACATTCGTGGCGCCGCGGGTAGCTAACAACGTAGGCTCAGCGACGATCATGGAGACCGCCAGGGCTACCTACAGGGTAGACCGTACGGGCAAGCCGTGGCTGTTCACCTACAACGACCACGGTAACGCGCGGCTAGTCGGTCCCGATAACCGACAGGCGTGGACCCCCGCTGAGGGTTCGTACACCTTCGAGGGTACAAGCTTCCGCGTGATTCGCGATGGCGATAACGCCGAGGATCTGCCGTTCATGCAAATCGAAGATCTCTACTTCGATTCCCAGAATAATCCCTGGGTCATTGGCGTCGGAACAATTTCTACCGATAGTTGCACCTCGGATATGCTGCGCCGGGGTTGCGTCAACGGCCAGCCCTGGAACGTGGCGCTCATCGGTAGGTACGACGGCACCAGCTGGCACTACCTGTCGGAGTTGGACTGGCGCTACCCTTTCAATCTGCTGCACTGGGGCGTTGATCCGCGTAACTTTCCTGTCGGAGACAGCTTCTCCTTTAGCCAGGAGGATGACGTAGGGCGATTCCATGTTCAGACAGGCGTTGGCACCAACAAGGACGTGGTTCTGAATTTCAAAACCGGAGCAATTACGTTCGAGGAAAAACCTACGTCCACCAAGCCGTACTGGACCGAGTCTGAGTTCTCGTCGCACCTGGCGCTCGATGACCCCAATGCTCAGGAGGAGTCTAGCGCGTGGATGCGTGACCGGCGGGTCCACCCCGAGGCTATGGAAGACTTCCTAGGCCTGACCCTTCACGACGGCGCTAGAGCTACCGACTACGAGCTGGATGGCTTCGAGGGTTTTCAGGCGAATAGGATTCTGCGCGGAGATGGTCGAACCTTCTACCTCGAGAGCGTTGACCTTCGGGGCGAGAGCATGTTCCCGCCAACCAGAGATTTCATGGACGCGTGGGCTCCTATTCTATTCAGCACCAACACCGAGGCCATTGTGCCCGGCCAGGTCTTCTACTCGCCCGACTACTACGGCGAGTACATTCGGTACACCAAGATTGTTAAGGCTGAGCTGCCGGCGGCTGCCGTGCCGCAACGTACCGGCCCGCCAGACGCCCTGGCCAAACGTTTGGCTGGACGCATTCTGCTGCAGGTTGAGGACCGCGGCAAAGCTTGGTACGTGAACCCGGTAGACTCCAAGCGCTACTACCTGGGTACCCCGCTAGATGCGGTCGCGGTAATGCGTAGCTTGGGCCTGGGCGTATCCAATGCCACCTTTGCCCAGTTCAGGAACAATACGGCGCCAGCTCGGCTCGCCGGCCGCATTCTGCTGAAGGTAGAGGATAGGGGTAGGGCCTACTACGTTAACCCCGTCGATTTCAAGCTGCACTACCTGGCGCCGGAGAGCGCCATGGATATAATGCGCGGCTTGGGCCTGGGCGTGTCGAATGTAAACCTCGGCAAGATTCAGGCAGCGGCGCAGCCGGTGGTTCCCCCGGCGGCCAATGGCCCCGATGCCGATGCGGACGGGGTGAGCGACGCGGACGAGCGTACGTTCGGCACCGACGAGCTACGCGTGGATACCGACCGAGACGGCCACACCGACGGACAGGAAATACGCGGTCGCTACAACCCGCTCGGCCTCGGCGCAATGATTAGCGCCGTGAGCGACCAGCACACGGGGTGGAATCGGTACACGGCACCAGCTGGCTACACCATCGACTTCCCCGACGGCTACGCACCACGGGTGGTGGATAGGCTGCCGGGCAGCGGAGGAACGGCGTCCATTGCGAACTTCGACGCGCAGTACCTCGCCCCGCGGACCGCCGATCGGCTGCGTATTCTGGTGAGCGACGGCAGTCAGCAAGCTCCCAGCTCGACGTCGATCGAGCAGCTACGTGCCCAGATCCAGTCTGCCATCAACGCCTACCCCGACCTCGGGGTTCTGGCTGACGTCACGCTCGGCTCCGCAGTTCGCCTCTCGCTCTCCGTCCGAGATTCTGAGGGGTACAGCGAGATGGTCTACTTCGCCTGCGACGACCGCCGCGCAGCCTGCTACAGCTTGAGCATCGCCGACCCCGGTTTTACCGCCAACCGAGAGCTGGCGGAGCAGGTAGTATCTACCTTCTCGTTCCACTAATTCCTTTACCGCTCGGGCAGCTACTGGCTGTGGACAAGTAGCCTTGACCTACCGCCGAGGGCGCGATAGAGTTGGGTTAACGACATCGTTCCAAACCCAACAAGAACAGGACTTCCTCCGGGAAGTCCTTTTCGTATTCTGTAGGGTTCGACGGAGCTGCGTAGCAGGCGTACCGCGGCTTTGGGGTTGCTGTATAGTGGGGGTAGGTAGATACCGTCCGCATGGTTAACGTTACTAAACACGGCATTGTTCTGGCTCCCCGGGGGCTGGAATTTGAGCGTGCCGGCGTTCTGAATCCAGCTGCGGCGGCGGGGGACGGCTTCACCAACCTGCTATACCGCGCCGTTGCGCCGGGCAACCGCTCGTCCATTGGCTACGCCCGCATTCGGGGAACCGAGGTGGTGGAGCGGCTGGACCACCCGCTGCTCGTCCCGGAGCAGAGCTACGAGGCGCACGGCATGGAGGATCCGCGACTGGTGCTGCTGGAGGGGGTGTACCACCTGTTCTACACCGCCTACGACGGCCGCAATGCCATGACCGCCCACGCCACCAGCTCAGACCTGGTTAGCTTCACCCGCCACGGCCTGGTTACCCCGGCTATTACGTACGACGAGGCTGAAGATATCTTCAAGGCGACCGGGGTGCTGGGCAAGTACCAGTGGTACGAGCGCCACTACCGCGACGTCATTGGCCCCGACGTGCTGCTGTGGGAGAAGGACGTGTTCTGCTTCCCGCGCAAGATCGGGGGCCGCTACGCCATGCTCCACCGCATAATGCCGGGCATGCAGGTAATTTACTTCGATTCGTTCGATGACCTGACGGTGGACTACTGGAAGAGCTACCTGGCACGGTTTAGCGAGTTCTGCGTGCTGGAGCCAGAGCTGTGGTTCGAGACGCGCAAGCTGGGCGGCGGCTGCCCGCCGATCGAGACGCCGGATGGATGGCTGCTCATCTACCACGCCGCCGAGGACCACCCCACCGGCCGCATCTACCGCGCCGGCGCGGCGCTGCTCGACCTGGATGACCCCACGGTGGTCAGGGGCCGGCTGCCCGAGCCGCTGTTCGGGCCAGACCAGCCGTGGGAGATGACGGGTACGGTACGCAACGTGGTGTTCCCCACGGGCGCGGTACTGGAAGGCGACCAGCTGAGCATCTACTACGGCGCGGCCGACACCGTGGTCGGGCTGGCGACCCTCAGCCTAGCCGAGCTGCTCGCGGCGCTTAAGGCGAACCCGCCGGCTGTGCCGGACTACCGTGCCGGGTAGCCGCGGCACGCTGGCTCCCCAGCGTCCGGTCGTCGCCTCGGTGAGCACCTACCCGCCGCGGGCGTGCGGCTTGGCGACGTTCACCGCCGACTTGGCTGCAGCCTACGGCGACCTGTACCGGGGCAGCGTCGCCACGCGCGTGGTGGCCATGCACCCCGAGCCGCTCGCCGAGCTGGCGTACCCGCCAGAGGTGCTGTGCCGCATCAACCGTGACGAGCCGGGTAGCTACCTAGCTGCAGCCGAAGCCCTGAACGGCCTGCCCGGGCTGGCGCTGGTGCACGTGCAGCACGAGTTCGGCATCTTCGGCGGCGAGTACGGGTCGTACCTGCTGCCGCTGCTGCGTAAGCTTTCGGCGCCGGTGCTGGTTACCTTCCACACCGTGCTGCCCAATCCCAACCCGGAGCTACGCAGCGCCGTGCGCAACCTAGCCGACGTCGCCGCCGGGTTCGTGGTAATGACCAGCCGCGCCCGGGGCATTCTGGTGGAGGACTACGGGCTGGCGGGGGAGACCATCGGCGTGATTCCGCACGGCGTGCACGCGGTTGGGCACGGCGACCCCGACGCGGCTAAGGCTAGCCTCAGCCTACCCCGGCGTACCATCCTATCCAGCTTTGGCCTCATCAACCGGGGCAAGGGCATTGAGTACGTACTGGATGCGCTGCCGCAGGTGGTGCGCCAGTTCCCCGACGTGCTGTACCTAATCATCGGGGCTACCCACCCCGAGGTGCTGCGGCGCGAGGGCGAGGACTACCGCAACAGCCTGGAGCGGCAGGTGTTCCGGCTGGGGCTGCAGGGCAACGTCCGCTTCTACAACCGGTACCTGGCGACGCCCGAGCTGCTGCAGCTGCTGCAGGCCAGCGACGTCTACCTGGGCACCTCGCTGGATGCCAACCAGGCGGTTTCCGGTACCCTGGCCTACGCCCAGAGCGTGGGGCGTCCGGTGGTGGCCACGCGCTTCACCGCCGCCCAGGAGTGCGTGACGCCGGACGTTGGCTACCTGGTTGATTTCCGCAACGCGGACCAGATAGCCGCCGCGCTGCTGGAGCTGCTGGCAGACCAGCGGCGGCGGATGAACCTGGGCGCCAACGCCTACTTTCGAACGCGTGCAGCTACCTGGCCGAACGTGGCCCTAGCGTACCAGCGGCGGTACGCCAGCCTGGCGCCCGCCCTAGCCGCGGCGCAGCCAGACCTGCCGCCCGTGCGCCTGTCGTACCTTGCCCAGCTCACCGACCGCTTCGGCATGGTGCAGTTCGCGCCGCTCGGCGACCCCGACCGTAGCTCTGGCTACACCGCCGACGATAACGCCCGGGCGCTGCAGGCGGCGGCGCGGGCATACGCACGCTCCCGCAATTCGGCGACCCTCAAGCTGATGGAAACTTACCTGGCATTCCTCGAGCTGACCGCCGGCGGCCCGACGTTCTCTAACTACTTCTCAGCCAGCCGCGTGCCGGACGCAGCGCCGAACCAAGCCGAGAACCTGGACGACGCCCGCGGCCGGGTGCTGTGGGCTGCCGCCGAGGTCGCCGCCTGCGACGCGGTTCCGGCGGCGCTACGTGGGCGAGCCGCCGCCCTCGCCGAGCACCAGTTCCGTACCAACGTCGCCATGAGCTCGCCGCGGGCAGTGGCCTCGACAGTGCTGGGGCTGGCTGCCTGGCTGGGTAGCCGCGGCGATTCCACCGGCAGCCTGATGCGTGAGCTAGCCCGCGGCGCCGAGCACCTAGCTAGCATCTACCGCGACAGCCGCACGGACACGTGGCACTGGTTCGAGCCGTACCTTACCTACTCCAACGGTACGCTGCCCGAGGCACTGCTGGCCGCCGCCCGCTGCCTGCCCGAGCGCCGCGACGAGTACCAGGCGGTGGCCCTGGAGACGCTAGACTTCTTGGTCGCCCAGACGTTCCGCGACGGCGTTCTGGTGCCCATTGGCGAGCGTGGGTGGTACCTGCGAGGTGGCACGCGCCAGACTTACGACCAGCAGCCCGAGGAGGCGGCGGCGACGGTGCAGGCTCTGTGCGTCGCCTTCCGCACCACCGGCGAGGAGCGCTACCGCGATGCGGCACGCCGCGCCTTCGGCTGGTACCTGGGGGCCAACACTCTGGGGCAGATGGTGTACAACCCGGCGAACGGCGGCTGCTTCGACGGGCTGAGCGAGGCGTCGCTCAACCTCAACCAGGGCGCGGAGGCAGCCACAACCTACCTGCTGGCTCGCCTGGCAGTGGAAGAGCTGGGGTAAGCTACGGTACCATTTACTACCTACCATGACGCGTGAGTACTGGACGGGGGTTGCCGGCGCATTCTTGCTGGTCGAAGCTGCCGCAGCGGCAGCCGTGTGGCTGGCGCCGCCGCAGCACCCCAAGTCCCGCCCGTCGCCGACCGTTCGCTCGCAGCCTGCTAGCATTCCAGCTCCGGTGGAGCGGAGCGTACGTATGCTGCTGTTCGGCGACATAATGCTAGACCGCAACGTGGGCAAGGTTATCGCCAGCCGCGGCTTCGGCTTCTTGCTAGACGCGCTGGCGGGGGAGGAGGGCAGGTTCTTCCGCGGCATGGATCTGGTCGGCGCCAACCTGGAGGGCGCGGTTACGAACGGCGGCAGCCACTACCCACCGGAAGCTGACAACGACTTTGCATTCAGTCCACCCACGGTTGCGCAGCTCAAGGGCTACGGCTTCAGCTACTTTACCGTGGCCAATAACCACAGCTTAGACCAGGGCCG
>CAZRUI010000044.1:0-4167 GCA_964603225.1 uncultured Candidatus Peribacteria bacterium
CTATAATACCCCTACTTTTTAATTTTCTTATTTTTCTCTTATGGCTGATTTTCAAAGAACAAAGCCACACGTTAACGTTGGTACTATTGGTCACATCGACCACGGTAAGACAACTCTTACTGCCGCTCTCACTGCTGTAGGTGGTGCTGGTGTTTCATACGCTGATATCGCTAAAGGTGGTACAGCTCGTGCTGGTTCTGATAAGATTATTACAATCTCAACTTCTCACGTAGAATACGAGTCTCCTATGCGTCACTACGCACACGTTGACTGTCCAGGACATGCTGACTACGTCAAGAACATGATTACTGGTGCTGCTCAGATGGACGGTGCTATCCTCGTAGTTTCTGCTGTTGATGGTGTCATGCCTCAAACACGTGAACACGTTCTCCTCGCTTCTCAAGTCGGTGTTGCTCGTATCGTTGTATTCCTCAATAAATGTGATATCGCTGATCCTGAGCTCGTTGATCTCGTTGAAATGGAAGTTCGTGAACTTCTCTCTAAATACGGTTTCGATGGTGATAACGCTCCAGTAGTTCGTGGTTCTGCTTTCACAGCACTCCAAAATCCTACTGATCCAGCTGCTTCAAAAGGTGTTCGTGATCTTCTCGACGCTCTCGACAGCTACATCCCAGAACCAGTTCGTGAACTCGACAAACCATTCCTCATGTCTATCGAAGATGTCTTCTCTATCAAGGGTCGTGGTACTGTTGCTACAGGTCGTATCGAACAGGGTATCGTTAAGGTCAATGACGAAGTAGAAATCGTTGGTATCCGTGATACTCAAAAATCAGTTGTTACTGGTGTTGAAATGTTCAAGAAATCTCTCAACCAAGGTCAAGCTGGTGACAATGCAGGTATCCTCCTCCGTGGTATCGAACGTGAACAAATCGAACGTGGTCAAGTTATGGCGAAGCCAGGTTCTATCAAACCACACAAGAAATTCGAAGCTGAAGTATACGTCCTCAAGAAAGAAGAAGGTGGACGACACACTCCTTTCTTTAAGGGTTACAAGCCTCAATTCTATTTCCGAACAACAGATGTTACTGGTTCTATCGAGCTTCCAGCTGGTGTAGAAATGGTTATGCCTGGTGACAATATCAAGTTCCTCGTAGAACTCGGTTGTGGTATCGCTATGGAAAATCAACTCCGATTTGCTATCCGTGAAGGTGGTAAGACTGTTGGTTCTGGTATTATTACAAAAATCCTTGATTAATTATGACCGCTAAAGCCAAAGCTACACCTGCTAAGAAAGAAACTGCAACAAAAGCTGTTAAAAAGACTACAACAAAGAAAGCTCCTCTTAAAGAAGCAAAGGTCTCATCTGCTCGCAAAGAAACACTCAAAATTTCTGTAAAAGCATTTGAACACCGTGTAGTAGACGAAGCTGTGAAGAAAATCGTCAGTGCTGCGAAGGATACTGGATCACAAACTGTTGGTCCTATCCCTCTCCCAACAAAGATTGAAAAGTTCACACTCAACCGTTCAACATTTGTTAATAAAAATGCTCGTGAACAGTTCGAGATTCGTCGTCACCGACGTCTTCTTCTCATCAATGAACCTACTCCAGAAACGCTTGAGACACTTCAAAAACTCAATCTCCCTTCAGGTGTTGGTGTTGATATCGCTATCGTTGCTGCTGCCTAATTCATATTACCTCTCTCACTATGCCACGCGTTTGTGTTTATACATGAAAAACTACCGGTTCCGGTAATAAAGTCTCTCACTCTGTACGTCGTACAAAGAGAAATTTCATGGTCAATCTCCACTATAAGAAAATCCGAGATCCTCGTGACGGTATGATCTACCGCATGAGACTCTCTGCTTCTGCTATACGTACTATGGCAAAGAAAGGTGTCGTAGCATTTCTCCAGGACTTTGGTCTCTAGAAAATAATTACATAAAAACGCCCCGAAAGGGGCGTTTTTTCTTGATTGAATGCAAATACTCTTATAATCACCTTTGTCTTATTCTGTGTCCGCGTAGCTCAGTGGAAGAGCAGTAGCCTTCTAAGCTAAAGGTCGATGGTTCGATCCCATCCGCGGACACCATATATATAAAAAGTCTGCCCAGGTGGTGAAATGGTAGACACGCAGGTTTCAGAAGCCTGTTCCGCAAGGTGTGAGGGTTCGAGTCCCTCCTTGGGCACCAATAATTTTCCGAGAGAGGTCCTCGAACCTTCACTGTGTTCAGGTTGACTCAATTTGCCATTTAAGGCAAATTTCCCCCTCCTTGAGCACCAAATATCATGAAAAAAGTTTTTATCATTCACGGTTTTGAGGGGAGTCCAAATTGAGGTTGGAGACCTTGGCTCATGAGTGAACTTGAGAAAAAGGATATCTATGCTTGTGCTCTCCCTATGCCGACACCAGAGAATCCAGTTTGCTCAGAGTGGGTGTATGAAATAGAGCGTCAACTGACTCAAAATAAAGAAGATGAGATATATCTCATTGGTCACTCACTTGGTGGTCCAGCAATACTGAGATGCCTCGAAAAAACAAACAATACAAATATTCACGGAACTATTCTTGTGTCATCACCTTCAGAAAAAAACACAAACAGAAAAATAGATTCTTTTTTGGAAAATGAATTTGATTTCAAGAAGATACAGCAATCATCAAAGTGATTCGCAGTCATTCATGGCGATAATGATCCACTCGTTCCTGTTGCACAGGCTCAATTTTTAGCCGATAAACTCCAAGTTTCGCTCACGCTCATAAAAGATGGAGGGCATCTTAACGGTTCAGCAGGATGGTTTATGCTCCCGGAGTGTTTTCAGGCACTCGAGCAGATGTACTAATTGATATATCCTCTTCGCACGAGTATAAAAGCTATACCAGAAGCGATAAAGAGAGCGAAGAAGATAATCATCTCAGGCCCAGTTGGAACGGCGACGCTTTCAGAGAAATCACCCTGTCCGACATAACTGCCATTTTTACAGACACCACGGACTCGGAAGTCTTCGTAGGTTACTTCTCGGGCCGACATGTCGATATTGATGCGGAATTGATTGGTTGTGATTTCATCAATCATAGCGAACTCACCAGAAGCATCACGTTTAAAGACCTGGTAGCTTGTAGCATCCTTGAGCTTATCCCAACGTATGATAGAATAGGTCTCACTCGCTTTATCGACGCGGATGCCACTCACTTTTTCAATAAAACAGGTTGGCGCTGCATCGAAAGCGATGGTAAAAATTATTTCGTCAGAGTCGATAGATGTTTCCTTCTTATCTTTATCGAGTGCAATAATAGTTGAGAAGTATTCGCCAACAGGAATATTTGGGATGTACCATGTGTACTTATTTTCTTCCTTAATTTCTGTCTTTTCGTAGGTCACAACTTCTTTTGTGTATTTACCAGGTTCAGTACCGTATTTTATCTTGAAATAGCGGATTTGATCGAGGTCAGGTTTGAGATCCCAGGTAAATTTTACTTTCTTTTCTTTGGTCGTTTCGACTTTTACATTTTCGAATTTGGCACTAATAGTTCGAAACTTTGCCATATCTTTTTGTTCCGCCTTGACCCCGAGCTGTGACTCAAGAGCGACTGAAGCCTTGAATTCTCCTTCAAAATCAGACGTTTTGAGGACACCTGTATAGGTTCAGAGTTTTGTTTTATCTTCGAGTAATTGCGCGCTTTTATCGCCGACTTTTACCTGGACAACCTTGAGACTCGGGTCTCCGACACCCACGAAAGTGATACTGCTTCAGGCAAAGAATTCATCACCCTCCTTGATGGTGAGAGAGGTGAGTTTTGGAACTTCTGTATTGAATTTGATAGTCACAGGCGCAGATGTGCCTACAACTGCACCGGTACCATCGAGCACTTCTGCAACAATGAGATTCTCATCAGGCTTGAGATCACCGATATCAGCCGAGAATGCACCGTCTTTATCAGTTTGAGTTGTTTTTACCTTTGTTCCGTTGAGCTTGATATTGATAGAGCTCGTTGGTTTAGAAGTACCACTGACGAGAATTGTTTTTGTAGAAACGGTTGTATTTGTTGTTGGTTCTTTGATAACGATATCAGCCTTCGTTGGTGTTGGATCACCTTTTGGAACAGCAGTGACTTCGACTACTTTTTCTATACCGCCATTTGGACCATCGAGTTCGAATATGACGAGTTCATATTTTCCAGGTTTTTTGAGTGTGAAGCCTTCTTGAAA
>CAZRUI010000044.1:4267-6699 GCA_964603225.1 uncultured Candidatus Peribacteria bacterium
AAGAAGTGTAAGAGACGAAAGAAGACGATTCATATATGACATTTTCTACCCCCTAGATTACCTGATTTACGTGAGAAATACAATGCTTTTTGCTATAAAGGTACTTGACGAACATACGTATGTGGCATTGTTAAATCTTCAGACTGCTCTTGTGTGTCAAAATATGAGATTTTTCCTACATATTGAACAGTATTTATGATTTCTAAGAAAAAATTATCATTGTCTTCTATTTTTCCATACGTTTTAATACTGATTCATGACGCCTGGAGTATATCCAGATTCACTTCATTGTTTTTTTCTAAAAGTTTTATAGCTGTGAGTCAGAGGCAGCCGCTTCAACAAGAGGTTTCTTTAATTATCGTTCCAGCCTCTTTCACCATGACATAGGTTTCTAACTGTATAGTCCCGTTACTGTTGTTGAATTGGTTTATTCATATAGCCTCAACATCTAGAGTATACCTAAAAAGATCGAGCAATGAACGGGAAATGTTATCAAAATTATCTGTAAATTCTGTTAGATAAAAATGGGTTATTCAGGGAAAATCCACTCGATATAATTGTTCTATTTTACTATCTCAGATACTAATTCCATTTTTGTGAATATTAAATCAAATACGAGTTGCTCCATTATCGAGAAAAGTTCCTTCAATAAATCTGTTTGGCCCTTTTAAATAAATAATATCAACTTTTTTTGTATAGATTTTGTTAATCAGGAAAAAAGCCGAAAGAGAAGCATTTATACAAAGTTCATTTCCTGTCATCTCAAGTGTAAAATTATTATTTTCTTTATACAGAAAACCGACTTGCTCTATTGAAGGGTATTTTTCAATAATTTTCCGCCCAATAAAATACTTTTGATTAGGATTGTTAGGCTTATGACAAACTATAGCAGTTGGATTACCAGAGGGGTATAAAAAGTGTATATTCATGTTTGTTTAGAGATCAGCAAAACTATTCTTGATTGATTCCAGGACAGTTTGTTCTTGTCTGTATTGTATATTATTTTTATTAATAACCATATCTAGAGCAGTCATTGGTAGATTTTGTGATGAAAATATGAAATACATATCGGCACAGATAGTTGAAATATCTAACCCTTGTGATATTTCTGATTCTTCTGGGAATAAATCGCAATAGGCATTTATGATTTTCTCTAAGTATTTTGATTGGAAAATTCACCCGAAACAAGTAATTCAGAAATAACCTACTAAAATTGTATAAATAAGCATCCCGGAAGGTATGATTTTTTTATCTTTTAAGTTTTGCCCCAAAACATCTGGTATCATGGGAATCGTAAAGGATTTATCTTCACTTTTTAATTCATCACTATCCCTCCACATACTCCATCTTTTCCCATCTTCATCTAAATGCCAAAAGAGGTATGTGCCAGAGTTTTTTTCTAGAGAAAAACAACAATCAATATTGTTAAATTTTTTCTCAATTAGGCCTTGAATATTTGTATTGCATAATATTTCAAAGAGAGGACCTGATTGCGAAGAAAGGAAATTCTGGATAATAAAAGAAATTATTGCTTCTGCGTCTAACTCAAAAACGTATCGGGAGGAATCGTCAAAAATTTCATTCCACCAAGAATAATTTAAAAGTGTAATTTGTTCAGAGTATTTTTTTTCAAATAAAAGGGAGTTATTAAGTATATTCCTTTCTAAAAAGGTATAGATGTTATAATAATTTGTCTCACTAATAACATCATTATTTCTATACTCCTTTAATCGTTTTATGGCATTTTTTTCTATGTCTTCTGTTGTAAATCAGGGAGCTCCGTAAACTGGTGACATGCGCTTATTGGATCACAATAATGGCACATGAAGATAGTGGGTATTATCTACCGCATCACTATGAAATAATAGCCCACGAGGATAGGAAGAATTTCATAAACTTACCTGACTTATATTGAAATTTATAACAGGGGTACTTCCTAGCAGGCTTCTCAATATTGTCGCATGAAAAAAAAAGGGATGACCTATAGGTCAGTGATGTCCAGCAGTTGATATACAGAAGTTTTCTTCTAAGCCAGATACTATTTTATTTGTCATTTCTGGAGTAAAATTCTCAGAAGAGTAGTTTCTCATCAAATCTATAAAATCTTTTTTTCGCTTTTGTTGTTTATCTGTTAATAGATTTCGTCCTTTGTATCTTTTTTCAGCATACAAATAGATATTTTCCTGCAAATTTATATCTCTTTCTAAATATTCCAATATTTGCTCCAAGTTGCCGTGATTACCCATAGTATTTGGCAAATACTATAGTTGTAGATATTTTTTGCAAATTTATTATATTTTTGACTACTACTTAGTCTTTTTTCAAGAGGCAATTTTTGATTTCGGTTTCAAAGGGTCTATACTCGTCAGTATGACTCCTCTTACTTCTCTCGATGTTCTCATCATCGTCTCCACCATTGTTATTGCTGGAGT
>CAZRUI010000045.1:0-6184 GCA_964603225.1 uncultured Candidatus Peribacteria bacterium
GCTGGGACAGAGAGTCCAGGGATACCAGCGAGAGCACCAGGGACGGTGAAGATATCTGCCATGTAGTTGGCGAGAGGGTCATTGTCCATCTTACCGATTTTCCATGCGACCATAGGGGAGACAGGGGTTGCGATGACATCGACTTTTTGAAATGTTTCAGCGAATTCACGACGGACGAGTTCTCGGACGAGCGATGCGCGGTGGTAGTAGGCATCGTAGAAACCAGACGAGAGCGCAAAAGCTCCGATCATGATACGGCGTTTTGCTTCTGCTCCGAATCCTTCTGAGCGAGTATGACTGATCCAGTCTGCGTAGTCTCGGAATTCTTCACCTGTGATATGCCCGAATCGTACACCATCGAATCGTGCGAGGTTTGACGATACTTCACTTGGGACGATGACGTAGTAGGCAGCGAGCGCGTAGTCAGTTGAGGGGAGAGAGACTTCGATCAGTTCTGCTCCGAGATCAGAGAGTGTTTTCTTGGCTTGTTCGATGACTTCATGAGTTCCAGCTTCTATACCGTCACCGAAGTATTCTTTTGGGAGACCGATTTTGACACCTTTTAAATCCTTTTTATTCCAGATATCAGGAGAGACTTCGATTCGTCCATCGAGTGTCGTCGCATCGAGAGGGTCGTGACCCTGCATCGCATCCCAGACGAGATGAGCATCACGGACAGTGCGAGAGAGGACACCCATAGTATCGAGACTTGAGGCCATCGGGATAACACCATAACGAGAGATGGTTCCATACGTTCCCTTGAACCCTACGACACCCGTGAGTGAGGCAGGTTGGCGGATACTTCCTCCTGTATCAGTAGCGATAGACGCAGGAGCCATACCAGAGGCAACAGCTACAGAGGAACCTGAACTACTTCCACCAGGGACACGAGTTGGATCCCATGGATTTCGTGAGATACGGAGGGCAGAGTGTTCACCCGTTGCACCCATGGCAAATTCATCGTGGTTGACCTTTCCGAGACTGATCATGCCAGCGGTTTTGAGGCGCTTGGTCGCAGTAGATTCGTAGGGAGCGATATAGTTCTCGAGCATCTTACTCGAAGCGGTTGTCGGGACACCAGTTTCGCTGTAGACGTCTTTTATCGCGAGTGGGAGGCCAGCAAGAGGGCCGTTTGTCGGTTCAGGACGGCTCGGAGTACGATAATTGTATGCCTGGAGTTCTGGATCGAGTTCTGTCGCGACATGGTCGAAGTGTTCCCAGACTTGTGCTTGGGTTACTTCACCGGATTTGATGGCTTCGAGGATTTCGACGAGAGAGGCGGTAGAGAGGTTCATAGAAGTGACGAAATACGAGTTGATGCCCCTGAGTATAGGCAAAAATAGAAAATGTAAAAAGCTCTTGCGGTAAAGGATTTTGTATAAATATTGACAAATAAAATAATAAAGTAAAATAATCATATGAAAAACAATATATTACTTTCTCTCAGTGCTGCAGTAGCACTTTCCGGGTGTGTTGCTCCTGGCGGTACATACGTGGATAAGCAAATGAATATTTATAGTGGCAGAGCAATTAATCTCTTACCTCTTGAGATTACTCCAGAACAAATGGTTGAGTATGAACGTCTCAAAATGCAGGAAGCGGAGAGAAATAGAGCAATCCTCGATGGTCGTGTCAATAATGTCCGTGGTTGGTAAAAAAACAAAATAAAAAACCGCCCTCTTCGGGCGGTTTTTTGTAATGTCTAAAACTGCGGAATAAGAGCTATACCATGATATTTTCTTGCATACAAAATTGACTCATAGTAGATAAAAAAATAATATATTTATAGAAAAAACTATTGCAAATTTATAGATAAAAATATACTAAGTTTATAACAGTTATTTATTTATTTAATAAGTAAAAATACGATTATGGATTTTGATAAAATTGTTAACAAAATGCGGAAAAAATGACAAAAACTGTGGTCACTTTCTGATATAGAAGAGTATGCGGAGGTGGGCGAGGGGAGTGTCAAAAAAAGTTCTGTCTATAAGTTGATTCATCGTCTCGTTTCGACAGGTGTTTTGGTCTCGATTCGCAAGGGTATGTATCTCTGGAATATGGGTGAAAAATTGGATTCAGAGGATTTTTATTGGTCGATTTTGAAAAAAGTCATCGCAGAAAACTATCTCTGACAAGGGGTTATCATTGGAGATAAGGCACTTGCTTTCGGACTCCGTGATTATTCTCTGCCTGAGACTATCTCGGTCGCTGTTCCCAAGGAAGGAGCGAAGCTCGCACTCCTGGGGGACTATCAGCTCGTGACGCAGGCAATCCGAACAGGGAAGAAGTTTCTCTACCCGCTCATAAAGAAGCACGCGACCAGAATCATGGTAGAAGAGATACAACTCATGGTCACCGCACCAGAACATGCCCTTCTCGAGGCTCTGACGACTCGTCCGGGGATAGATATCAATGATACAGCCCTGATTGAGCGCTGGCTCAAGAAAAACGCGTCCAGTCTCCGAGAAGAGGTCTTTGCTGAGTTTATACCTCATAGATACATATCAGCGACTAATCGTCTCAAATACCTCGCGACTGATATCGAAATAAAGCCCCTTTATGAGATGATGGTCCGTCTGATTGATAATCAGGGGAAGGGATGCCATCTCAGCCGAGATTTCCTCCTCGGGAAAAAATATCCTCGTTCTCGACTGAAAAAATAGAGAAATAAATATATTCTATATAATCTTCTTATGGAAATCGAAACAAAGATATTTAACATCAAACAGGTCAGAAAAGTTCTTCGAAAAAAGGAAATCAAACCAAAGAGAGTCTGTGATGTGATGGACTACATCTTTGACATCACTCATTTTTCTCCCAAAAATTGGCGCTATACACTGCCTGTTGGCAAAAAATCAGGCCTTCTTGGTCTGGGTGTTACTTCTGTAGAGGTTCCAGATACCGATGTCCTCATGCAGATACGAGATTTTTGTGATCGATGGACAGGGAAGGGGTCAAAGATTCGTCTCCGTACCGTCGATAGCGTCCCCTATATCACTCTCAAGGGTCCGAAACAAACCAAAAAAGGAGTCAAATCTCGTGAAGAAATAGAAACGCGTATTGGCTCTCTCTCGACCATGATGCAGATGCTCCTTGATTCTGGAGCTATCCTCGAGAAGTCCATAGCACGTATTCGTGAGATATATGATATTCCCAAATATAAACATGTAGAGCTTGTTATAGATGTTTTTTCATCAGCGCATGATACGCTCGAGTATGCCGAGATAGAGTGCTCTTCTGAAGAAGAACTTCATACCGTTCTAGAAAAGGTATTTCACATCGATACATCGGATATATCAGATGCCGGTATCACCGAACTTCATGCCAAGAAAATAAAGAAATCCGTCTCTCGTAAACTCGAAGCGCTCGAGGAACTCGTGGGGGATTAATTACAAAAAAACTACCTTTCGGTAGTTTTATACTTTATTTTGGAGCGGACGATGGGACTCGAACCCGGAGATATGCCTGAACGGCATATCGAGTGGCAATTGGGTTCGAGATACAAAAAAATCACCCGAGATGGATGATTATAAATGCTTTGAATGGAGCGGACGATGGGACTCGAACCCACAACAACCTGCTTGGAAGGCAGGAGCTCTAGCCAATTGAGCTACGTCCGCATAACAAAGTAGGGGCATTGTAACGAGAGAGCGGATTGTGTCAAAAAATTTTCGCAAATGCGTATTTTTTCATATACTCCGATTCTATGGGACAAAAATGAATAACACTCGAAAATATCCTCGTTGAGAAATTGATTCTCTGAGGTATAGGACTTGGTCGCGATACAACAGGGAAAAAAGTACTCATTTCATGAGGTGCTATACCAGAAAGTGTGGTTGATATCCGTGTCCTCAAAAATAGATCAAATCGTATAGAAGGGCAGATTCTCCGCGTCGTCAAAAGATCTCCTCTCGAAGCGAGACTTCCTGAACATTTTCAGGTGTATGGCGGGTGCCGATGGCTGCCTATCCCACACGAGAAACAACTCGAGATGAAGGAACAGCAAATCCGAGAAGTATTTATTCATACTCCAGAGATGGTCGCAGGAGCTACTTGGCATCCTATTGTTGCTTCTCCAGAAGTATATGGGTACAGAAATAAGCTGGAATTTAGCTGGTGAAAATATATCTCGGCTCGAGAAGGAGTGGATGATAAGTACCGATTTGGATTTCATGAATCTGGTCAATTTGATAGGATAGTGAACTGTACCTACTGTGTCCTCGGAGACGACGTAGTGAATGATATATTTCGTGCGTTTGATGCTTTTGCTCGTGAAAATAGACTTCCAACATACGATGTGAAGACGAATGTGGGCTTTTGGAGGCATCTCGTTATACGTCGAAGTAAGAAAACAGGGGAGACCATGGTAATAGTATCGGTGAACACCCTCTATCTCGGCGAATCTCAACGAGAAGAGTTTAAAAAGTTTCTCCGTTCATTTATCTCATGAATAAAAAAAATAACCTCGGCCTATCTCCTCCATAACACAGGAAAAGCAGATATTGTTCAGGGAAACTTCGAACATATAGCGGGAACACCAGTGATTACAGAAAAATTGTTTGACCTCGAATTCGAAATCAGTCCGAAAAGCTTTTTTCAAACCAATACACTCGGAGCAGAAGAGCTCTATCGAGTGACGGGGGAGATGATTCGGACAAAAAATCCTGTCGTCTTTGATCTCTATGCTGGGACAGGGACAATTGGCATGGTTCTCGCGAGTCGCGCAAAAGAAGTTTATTCTGTAGAGATTGTGTCTGAAGCAAGTGAAGACAATATCCGAAATCTCGCAAAGAATAACATCAAAAATGTGACAGTCATCAATGCCCCTGTAGAGAAACTCCTCGAAGAATGGAAAAAAGAAGGCAAAACTCCCGATGTTATCGTCATCGATCCACCACGTGCTGGTATGCACCCAGATGCTCCTGGTATCCTCCGAGATTTTAATCCACGGGAAATCATCTACGTCAGTTGTAACCCCGCTACTCTTGCGAGAGATATTCCTCTCATAGCACCAAATGGTGAATATAGAGTAACCGATATTACACCCGTCGATATGTTCCCACATACACACCATATTGAAGCAGTTGTGAGAATGGAGAGGGTATAAATTGGACAAAGTCAGCCAGAGTCTATAATGGAGATGTTTATTCTTATTATTTCACTATGGAACTCTTTGTGCTTGCAGGTTCTCTTCTGCCATTTATTGTCATCGTCTGTGTAGTACTATGACCACTTGCAATCCGTATTATCGATCAGTACGAAAAGGGGGTTATCTTTACCCTCGGTAAATATTCTCGTACGGCTGAGCCAGGACTTCGCTTTATCATCCCTTTTATCCAAACCTGTACGAAAGTCGATATGCGTGAACGTGCTGTGGATGTTCCATCTCAAGAAGCGATGAGCAAGGATAATGTCTCACTTACTATCAATGCTGTTCTCTACTATGCCATCGATGACGCGATGAAATCAGTCGTGAATGTTCGTGCGCTCGAGTATGCTATCATGCAATTTGCTATGACGACGATGAGAAATATCGTTGGGCAATTTGAGCTCGATGAACTCCTCGCAAACAAAGAGGAAGCGAGTAAAAAAATCAAAACTATTGTTGATGAAAAATCTGAGGCCTGGGGTGTGAATATTCACTCTGTAGAACTCAAAGATCTCAATCTCCCAGAATCTCTCAAGCGTACCATGAGTAAACAGGCTGAGGCTGAACGTGAGAAACGTGCAAAAATCATCGATGCAGAAGGTGAGCTGCTCGCCTCTGAGAAACTCGCTCAAGCTGCTGCCATGCTCGGATCTACACCTGGGGCTCTCCATCTCCGTACACTCCAATCAATCAATGATATTTCTTCTGATCAATCAAATACAACAGTATGGATGGTTCCAGTCGAGACTCTTCGAGCCATTGATGGTCTCAATAACCTGCTTCCAAAAATCGCTGAAAAGATAAGTAAATAAATCGTAGATATAAAAAACTCCCCAATCAATGGGGAGTTTTTAGAGAGCGAAAATTATTGTTTGAGATCACCTATATAGAATTTTTCTTTCATAGCTTTTGCACTCTCTGGATGACCAGAGAACATCTGTGTTGCGTCTTTTCCACAACCCTTGAGGATAGCTTTCCCACCTGGATGAGAAGGGATAAAGTCTGTTACCTCATAAACCTTACCATCGAGGA
>CAZRUI010000046.1:0-1887 GCA_964603225.1 uncultured Candidatus Peribacteria bacterium
GAATATACGATTTTCTGGCTTCCAATGCTGTCTATGAGTCACCAGAAGAAGTGAAAAGGAATATCTATGAATCCATTAATAAAGGATTGAGTATAGAGAAGGTAGAATTGCTCGATAGAGCTATTATAAAGAAATACCCTCTCCTCTGTCGTGAGCTCATATCCGAGAAACAAAAAAATATCCCTCTTATAAGCAAAAAAGAATCTCAAAATGAACAAGATAATGGCGGAAGTAATGAGTACCTGGCTGAAATAGAAGATCTCTGAGAATTATTTGTACCTATCTATATAGAAAAAGAACTCGCTTATATACTCGTTTTACCAGAAAAAAATAGCCAAGCAAACTACACTTCAAATGAAAAAAGACTCATCAATACAATGAGGCCAAAGATTGCACTCTCAATGCAAATCCTGGAATACAATCAAACACTCCGAGAAGAAGTAGAGAGACAAACACTCCAAATCAATGAACAGAAGATAAAACTCGAGGAATCATACAAAAAACTCGAAGCACTCGATCATGAAAAAGATGTGTTCATGAATATGGCAGCACACGAGCTGAGAACGCCAATGACCATCATACGATGATATGCAGATATCCTCTTGGATGGAGGCAGCGGTGCTATCAACGAAGCGCAGAAAAAATTAGTTGAAAATATGTACAAGAGTAGTGAATCTCTCATTGCTCTCGTCAATGATCTCCTCGATCTCTCTCGTATTGATGCCGGAAAGATGGAGTTGAAATACGAAATATGTGATATAAAGGAACTCGTAAGAGGCACATTTGAGAGCTTCGGAACTCTTATGACAAAAAAGAGTATGAACTTCTCTCTGAAAGAAACACTTGATGCACAATATAACTTCACAACCGATCGTGCGAAGTTAACATTGCTCTTCAATAACCTCATCAGCAACGCCTACAAATACACACCAGAAAAATGAAATGTAGAATGGAATATTGGAACTGAGATACGGTGAAATGAACCTTGGTTACATTTTTCAGTTACAGATACAGGAGTAGGCATACCAGAAGCAGAACTCCCCCATGTGTTTGATAGATTCGCAAGTATATCAACACACAATAATATAACTTCTACAATTCAGAGTACTGGTCTCGGTCTTTCTATAGTGAAAAAAATCGTCGTATGAATGGGTGGGACTATCAATGTCACAAGTGTAGTAGGAAAATGAAGTACCTTTAGTATAGAACTCCCCTACACACCGAAACCAAAAAAACTAGAAACATCTAAGGCTGATACGGAGGAACACCGTAATACTTCAGCAGGAAAGTAGCTATTTCTCGAAATGCCTTGGCAGAAGAAAACTCAGCATACTGGGTACTCCGAGGTCGATCAAAACGAACGACGATAACAAATTTTGGATCATTCGATGGACCATAACCAGCATAGGACGTATTTGTGCGACCATTCTCACCTTTTTCATATCCTCACTTGCTACTCGCAATTTCTGATGTACCCGTCTTGCCAGCCAGCTGATATCATGGGACTCAACCTGCCTTCGCAAATCATCGCTGTGTTGATTCGGTGAGCATCGCTGTAATTTTCTGAGAAGCAGTCGTGCTAATCACTCGACGAACTGGTACAGGTTTCGTTGTGACTGTATCACCATCAGGATATTCTCTCTTCTGAACAACATAGGGTTGCATATATATACCGCCATTCGCCAGCACAGAATATGCAGCAGCCATCTGAATGAGGTTGACCTGAATACCTTGTCAGAATGAAATAGTGAAGAGTTTTGCTTTTGGCCATTTCTCATACGCCTCAAGAGCGCCAGTATGTTCACCGTCCAGTGTAAGGCCAGTAATCTCTCAGAGACCAAATTTTTTGAGATATTCATAAAACAAAGGTCGACCAACTCGCTGAAC
>CAZRUI010000046.1:1987-6137 GCA_964603225.1 uncultured Candidatus Peribacteria bacterium
ACCTTGAGAGCTACTTCGGGATCGAGTTTTTCCACAATATCGACATTTCTATTTTTGCGGAGTTCGAGAGCATCATCGAGGAATGCTGGAGTGATCCCAAGGAGCTGAATAATATCATTTACGCCACGTGAACGGTCAAACTTCGTCGGATCGACGTAGACAACATCACCTATCACAGAGAGTCCTGGATTTCCGAGACTCAAAAGTGTGTTGATAGTGTTAGAATTGACACCTTCGGCGAGAAAAATACGAGTCTTATAGAGTCGACGAGCCTGTTCACGGACAGTCGGAGTCAGGAAACCAATGATCTGTTCACGTGAGAAATTAAAGTTTTCTGGAACAATAAAGGTATTCGTGTATTTGAGAACATTATCAAAACAACTTACCTGTGAACGATTCACACAGAGATGTTCGTAGACCACCTCCGCTAAAAATGGCTCCATCATATCAATATTACACATACCGGAAGGATCTATCTTGAGGTCTTTGGCAATCGAAGTAGTTGCCAAGATAGTGGTCTGAAATGGATTGGGAGATTCAGAACGATTTGGATCAATTGTACCATAAATAGTACCTCGGTTGACTGAGAGCTCGACCTCTCGGAGCTGTTGTCGGTCAGCGAGGGTTTTATAAAATTCATGATCAGCGAGTGTATATCTGGCGAGTGTAAAGATGATAAAAAGTATCAAACCAAGAAAACACGACAATACCATCGTCATACGAGACTGAGTCGAGAGGATGTCGAAAAGACGAGCAATTTTTTCAAAAAGTTCACGCATAGAAAACTAGAGGTAGTGTATCGTTTTTTTGTTTTGAAGAAAGTCGCAAAACGTGCGTACAGACGGAATTGTGGTAATATAATGAATCACATGTCCATGAGCCTCGAGCATCTGCGCCATCATCCAGAGAGGTATCGAGCGTTGCCCGAAGAGAATCCCAGGAGAGAGTGCATCATACACAATATAGATATCTGAGTAGTGTCCGAGACGTTTCGTCAGTGTACGACGAGTGCCAAACACAGTTGGCTGAGTACCGATCAATATATCGAGATAGAGTTTTTTCTGGGTACTGAGGGACTTCGGATGATGGTCAGCAATACCAGTTCAGATATCCTGACTCCACGCCTTCACAGAGACTCATTCTGGGAGTATGACGGCACCTGGTTGCTGCATCAGTGTTGTTCTGAGATACTGTTTAAGTGCCTCTTCATCAGGAGCGATGATATATTCTGACTCCCCTGTTTTTTTGGAATTGACTGGAGGAACCAGAGAGAGGAAATTTTCTTTTTCAAAGAGACCAAAAACACCAAGTGGTAAAAAAAGCTGTGCCACAGTATGCAAACGCACAAAAAGCGTGCGAGAGAGGTGTATCAGGAGAGAAATCTCAGAAGGAGAAAGCCACGGAGTGGTACAGTATGGACCAGTAATAGGCTTTATTTCTCAGTCATAAGGAATTTCATTCGCGATATCAGCAACGATACCCAAAATAGTATCATTCCCCCAGGGAATATGGACACTACTGCCTATTTTTACAAATGGATGAAACTCCTCTGGCAAACTATAGGTCAGGAGCGTATCATCAAACGACCGAGAATATGGGATAATGGAACAGAGCATGCGATGATTATGAGAAGATATCTCGGGTCTCACGATAGGTTTTGAGAGGACTCCAGACAAATTTTGCAGTATCAACGGTCATATGACCCGCGAGCTTCATGACAGAAACAAGTGATTCTCCTATGCCAAGAGCAAGTCCCAAAACATCTCGAGAGAAGCTCTCGCCCAGACGAGACGATTCACAAACACGAATAAAGTTCGGAAATAAGCGGCGAAAAAATGGGTACTCAATATGATCAGTTTTGATTTCTTCAAACATTTTTTGGAGATTCCGATACTCGGGCGTATTATTCCCTTCTGGATTTATCTCTGGAAAATCTGTCTGTCGCATAAAATCCTGAACTTTTTCTTTTTCAGTATGGATTTCGTGTTTTTCTAGCTCATGCAATAGCTCAGCTTTTGAGAGTCGAGACAGTCGAAGAACCTCTTCTTTTTCTTTCTGAAGTTTTTGTCTGAGTTCATTGTGCTCAGGAGTATCTCCGAGATGCTCCGATGAAGGTGGGATATCATGATTATCTTTTCCGTCTTTGACCATACAGGTATTCTACGAAAAATATAAAATTTTCTAGCCTAGTCGACTTTTTTTATAGCGTAGTCTGAACTATTGTGCGTCTTTGCACCGAGACCATCGACGATTTTGACACCAAACTCATTGCAGACAACTGATTCTGGGATTTCACCAGCAAATCGATCACCACCTTTTGTAAAGATAATTTCATCATACTTTCCTGTTTTTTGTGCTTCCTCTATGAGGGCACGGAGACTCGCGCAGACAGTACGGTCAGTATCGATACTGAGAAAAACTCTATCAACAGCGCGGAGAGCACTCACAACACGACAACGATAGGTCTCGTCCTGGAAGCTCGGCACACCACGCTTGAGCTCAGCCTGTTTGTCATTATTTACAATTACCCAGAGTTCATCAGCACCAGCAACAGATTTTGAGAGCTCAAATGAGTCAATATGCCCGGGATGAATCGGATTCGCATAGACAGAAGTAATAGCAAGTTTTGTCATAGGTTTTCGATTATAGGCAAAATAGAAAAAATAAAACTACTGTTTCCCGAGCTTACGAAACACCATCTGCCCATACACGAGAGCTATGATGGCCGAGAGCCATACAATCCCAAATATACTCCACCAAACAGAGAGGTAATTGCCACCAGCACGGATAACAAGCGTGAAAACAAGAAGAGGCATCAACACCTGACGGAAAAGGCCAATCCAGAGACCAAACATCGGTCGTTTCACGGACTGCAAAGCACCAACAGTAATAAAGAGAAATATATATCCCCAGAAAAGCCCTATCACAACGGTTGTATATTCTCGTCCCAATCGAAGAATCTCTGCTGCGTCAGTCGCATCTTTGGCAGTGACAAAGAGTGGGTAGAGATAGTCTTGGAGAAACCAGATGGCCACAGCCAGTGGGACGATCACGAGAGATCCATAAAAAAGAGACAGTTTGTATGTCTCACGAACTCGTGCGAAGTTTTTTGCTCCATTATTCTGTGCAATAATCGCTGATGCTGCGATAGAGAGGCCAATAGTTGGGAGGAGAACAAGTTGCTCGATACGTGTCCCGACACCATAAATAGCCATAACTGTCGTGCCAAAATCCTTGAGAAACGCATTGATCACAAAAATACCAATAGCAACAAAAATCATCGCGAGAGACGCTGGAACAGCAATATGCAAAATATCACGAACAATGCCCCACTTTGGTCGCCATCCAGACCAATGACACAGAGCAAACGTACCGCGACGACGCAGAACAGCAACCATATAGAGGAGCGTCACGAGCTGAATCAAAATAGTTGCCCATGCTACACCTGCTATACCCATACCTGGAAATATACCTGGAATACCCAGCATCAGGAGTGGGTCAAGTCCGAGATTGACGATAGCACCGACAACCAAAGCACGACTATACGTCTTGGTATCACCATACGCATTGAGGATACCATTTATGGTGTATGAGAAGAGGAATACCAGAGCAAATGATAAAACAGGAACAATATAACTCAGAGACAAGGCCTGAACCGAAGGTGTTGGGTCGCCAGTGAGCTGGAGAAGTGTCGGTGTCAACGCGAGCAATGCTGGGGTCAGAACGACTACCAAAACAATACTCAAAAAGAAAATATGCTGAACAAGTGTCGCAATTTGTTTCTCATCCTTTGCGCCTATGGCATTACCGATGAGGGTCGATGCAGCACTTGAGAGACCATTACTAAAGACGATAAGGAGGAGAAAAATAGGAAACGTCTGGCTCATAGCAGTCGCCGCTTCGACGCCGAGCTTCCCTGCCCAATACGCATCTGTGATATTGAAAAGTGTATTAAAGAAAAACCCGATTCCCGCAGGGAGACCGATTTTCCAGAGAAGGGACGGAATCTTGTCCGTCAGGAGATTTGGTTGAGACATAGAACTGAATTATAAGACAAAGAAGAGAAAACAAAGGCAAAAAACAAAAAGAGTATTTTGACAAAATTATAAACAAAGTAAAATATTGTATATAACAAATTATTTATGAAACC
>CAZRUI010000047.1:0-1253 GCA_964603225.1 uncultured Candidatus Peribacteria bacterium
TTCCCTTTGTTCATATCATTTTCCTGCATCTCTGCATTGTTATAATATTCTTCACGGTAGATCATGAGGACGATATCGGCATCTTGTTCAATCGAACCAGATTCTCGGAGATCAGAGAGGATAGGTTCTTTACTCGATCGGCTCTCGACAGCACGAGAAAGCTGAGAGAGAGCAATAATTGGGACATTGAGTTCACGAGCGAGCGATTTGAGACCACGAGAGATATCAGAGATTTCCTGTACACGATTCATCGGATTGGTTCCTTGAATTAATTGAAGGTAATCGATCATGATAGCATCAAGACCTGATTCTATCTTGAGGCGACGGCATTTTGATTTGATTTCGAGGAGTGTCATGCTCGCTGAATCATCTATGTAGATGTGAGAAGTAGAGAGCTGAGAGAGCGCATCACCGATACGAGCAAATTCATCATCCGTGAGTTCTCATTTTTGAAGTTTCCATGAATCAATACCCATAGCCGCACAGACCATACGATCTGTGAGTTGTTCTTTGCTCATCTCGAGAGAGAAAATGGCGACATTTTTCTTTTTAGCAATATTTTGAGAGATATTCAGTGCCATAGCGGTCTTACCCATCGACGGACGCGCCGCGAGGATAACCAAATCCCCTCCTCGTAGTCCCTGGAGCTTGTTATCGAGATTTCGAAATCCTGTCATAATACGTGAATGCTCTATCTGTTTCGGATCTTCGTGAATACCAGCATATTCCTCATAGCGCAAATCAAGAATATCTCGGATATGCGTGAGTTTATTTTTGATAAATGTCTGTGTGATTTTGAAGAGTGACTGTTCAGATTTCTCGAGAAGCGTATTAATCTCAGTACCTTCATCAAATCCGAGTGAAGCGATGAGATTACCAGTATTGATCAGCTTCCGGAGAACAGATTTTGCCTTCACTATCTGCGCGTATTCAAAGACGTGAGCGCTCGTCGGAACAGCGATAGTCAGATCAGCGAGGTAGACATTTCCTCCGATATTATCGAGTTGCCCAAGTGATGTCAGAGCCTCAGAAACAGTGACGATATCAATAGGGCGATTTTTTCGGAATAATTCGAGAATAACACTATAGATAGTGCCATGATTATCATCGTAGAAATCATCAGCAGCGATGATATCTGCGACACGTGTGACACCTTCTTTATCTATCAGAAGAGAACCCAGGAGACTGCGTTCTGATTCGAGCGATGAAGGAGGTATTTTGGCAGACATAATTGGGTATTATCGATCAGAGAG
>CAZRUI010000047.1:1353-5887 GCA_964603225.1 uncultured Candidatus Peribacteria bacterium
GGTTCTTTTTCGAGACCTTTTTTGAAGATATCATAGGCAAGTGTCTGTTTTCCCTGGTGGATAAGATTATTTCCGAGGTAGATATAAGCATCAGCCTTTTTTGGATCATGGTGGAGGATGATATCACGGAAGAGTATTTCTGCTTTTTCGTAGTCCTCTTCCATCTCGTAGAGTTGAGCGAGGAGTATATTGAGGTCTTGGTTATGACGATCGATCATGAGACCCTCAATAATCTGCGAACGAGCCTCTTCATATTCACGGACAACGAGTTTTGCTTGGACAGATTTGTAGATATTTTGGAGTGCTAATTTATCCTTTGCTGAGAGTTTTTTCTTGACGCCATTGAGTGAGACCTCTTCGCGACGTGTCTGAGAATCGATTTTCTTTTGTTCAATAGTATGGCGACGTCGGATACGAGTACGCTCTTTCTGACGGAACATCTGAAATTCTCTCCAATTCCCTATCTTTGACCAGAGTCCATGACCGGTATGAAAAAAGATATACACTATACCACAGAGGATCAGAAATAATTCTCACCAAATCAGATTATAAAAAAGAAGAAAACTCATAAAGAAAAATTTAAAACAAAATTAGAGAATACTTGCTGTTTGAAGTGCTTGAATACGTTCCTCGAGTGGAGGATGACTTGCGAAGAGATGAAGAAAACCAGATGTTTTCCCATCGATTTTGAGGGCAGCTATTTTTGGATCACTTGGTACTACTATATTTGTCTCATGAATTCTCTGGAGCGCACGGAGAGCATTGATCATCTTGTTCTTGCCGACAAAGGTAGCACTCCCAGCATCAGCAGCAAATTCTCGACGACGAGAATATGCCATTACAATCAGGGAACCCAGTATACCAAGTAAGATTTCAAGAACTATGGTAACGCCAAAATACACAAAACCACTGGCATTGTCTTCACCACGTTTGAGGGCCATAGAAATGATATGTGCAATTGTACGAGAGAGGAAAATCACAAAAGCATTGATAACACCCTGAAGGAGCGTCATCGTCACCATATCACCATTGAGAATATGAGCCATTTCGTGAGCCACTACTCCTTCAATTTCATCTGGTTGCATCTGATCAAGGAGACCTCGTGACACAGCAACGAGAGATGAGTTCCGAGTAGCACCTGTGGCAAAGGCATTCACCTCAGGGGATTCATAAATGCCCACTTCTGGCATAGTAATGCCATTTTTCTGAGCAATTGTTTCAACAGTTTTATACACGAGCTTCTCTGAAGAAGAGGCTGATACCAGATTCTCGAGTGTAATCATCTCCATATGATGAAATCTCTTTGCCATCCATTTGGAGAGAAAGAGAGACACAAACGAACCAAAAAATCCGTAAAAAAGAGCAAAGAAAGCAAGAGAAGACCACGAACTATGGAGAGAACCGGTAATATCGATACCAAAAATCCTCTGAATAAGTGCCAGGACAATCGTCCCCATCACGATAATCGCGATGTTGGTCAAGATGAAGAGAAAAATGCGTCGTATCATAGTCCCCAGATTATACAGAAGTTCAAAAAGTCGCAAGTACCGACTCTTGTATCTCAGAAATACTCACTACAATCAAGGTAATGTCTCTGTATAAGAAAACACTTCGGTACTTTCTGGAGCTCTCTGAAATACCTCGACGCTCTTATGAAGAAAAACGAGTCAAAAAATGGCTCATTTCATGGGCAAAAGACAATGATTGGGAGCATGAAGATGATGAAGCGGGAAATCTCCTTATAAAAGCACCAGGCACAACATCAGAAACTCTCTGTCTCCAGGGACACATGGATATGGTCTGTGTGGCTCAGGATTCACACGATTGGTCAGAAGAAGGGGTAAAAGTCGTCGAAAAAGATGGTGTACTCTGGGGTGATAAAACAACACTCTGAGCTGATAACGGTATCGGAGTTGCAGCCATGATGGCAATTGCTGAGATGGAAAAACGCCCTTCACTCGAGCTCCTCTTTACTATGGGGGAAGAAATCGGTCTCGTCGGAGCACACGAGCTCGATCTCTCGATCAGTGCCAACTATGGACTCAATCTGGACTGGTGTAATTCAAAGAGTATTGGTATCGGTTGTGGTGGTACGCTCCTCATCACCTCTCGTTATGAACCAAAGAAAACAACGAGAAAAGGTAAAACAATCAAAATTCGTGTCTCAGGTCTCATGGGTGGTCACTCTGGTATTGAGATTCACGAGCCCCGTGGAAATGCTATTATAGAACTCATAAAAATCATCAACGAACGAGATGATATCGTGGGTATCACTGACATAAAATGAGGTGACGCTGATAATGCTATCCCTCGAAGTGCTCGAGCGATCGTGCTCTACACCGGTGATGAGGATGAACTGGATACATGGCTCGAAAAGCGTGAAAAAACACTCCAGAAAAAATACAACAATGAGGACATCAATCTCTCTGCAAAAATCGTCGACGAGGACTACGAGGCTCACTATCAAAAAGACATCCTCACCGCTCTCTACAAGGTCGGTTCAGGAGTCCAAGTATACGACAAAAATAAATCCCCTCTCTCTTCATGGAATCTCGGCAAACTCCGCCTCAAGGAAGGTAAGATGAAATGGGCCTACTTCCTCCGTACAAACACGCCAGGTGGTATCGCCCCCATGAAGCGAAAAATCACCGATACATTTGCGAAATTCCCACAGAGCAAGCTCCACGCTGTATCCTACGAATTTGATCACGAGACGCCCGTCTGGTTTGCTGAACAAGAGAATGATTTTATCCGTCAAATAGCTGATACTATTGCTGGTAAAAAATGACCGAAAATACCAACTGTTGTGACCCATGCAACCGTCGAAGTCGGGATCCTCGCTGATACATACCCAGGAACCCAGTGGGTCTCCATCGGTGCAACCTGTCACAATATGCACACCACTCGTGAGCATATCTATCTTCGTGATTTAGAAGAGTTTTGTGAGAGGCTGGAGAGAATTATAGCTTCTTATTAATGACTCTATGGCAGAACTGAAAACCAAAAAAACTGAACTCAGCGTCGAGGAATTTCTCGAAAAAATCACTGATAAAGAACAACAAGCAGATTCTCGTACCATTATCGAGCTCATGCAAAAAGCCACAAAAAGCCCCCCAAAAATGTGGTGATCTGCAATTATAGGATTTGGAGATAGACATCTCGTCTACGAAAGTGGTCGAGAACTCGACTGGTTTGTGATGGGTTTTTCTCCAAGAAAAAACACCCTCTCGCTCTACCTCTCATTCGATATTAATTCCTGCCCACTTCTCGCAAAACTCGGAAAACATAAAACAGGGAAAGGCTGTCTCTACATCAAAAAACTCTCAGATATAGATACAACTATCCTGAAACAAATAATAAGTGATGTAGTTAAAGGGTAATCCAATACCTTCTGAGTTTCTTCCCTTCTTTTTCGGTGTATCTCTCAAATACTCCTCCATTATTTTCAATCACTTTTGCAGAAGCAATATTATCATCATGACACGTAATCAAGACCTTCTCAAGTCATAATTTTTTTGCTTCCAAAAGTCACAGTCGAAGCATTTCCGTCGCATATCATTTCCCTCTCTCGCTCGGGCGAATGCCATAGCCAATATGCCCACCCACCTCTATGAGTCTGGGATGATCTATCGAATGACGAATCTGAATAGCTCACAAAATTCTCTCATTTTCCACGAGGAAAAAGAGATGAGAATTGACGCCGTCAGGATTATTGGTTTTATCTCTCTCAACTATTGAGAGAAAATCCTCGAAATTTTCACCTGCAAAAAGTTTTCCAGGACTCGTCGGAACTTCAAAAGCTCTCCACTCAGAAATCATCTCCAAGTAGGATTGTTTATGTGAGAGATTTGGAAATTCGAGTTGGGGCATTTTATATTTTGTAAAAAAATACACAAAACTAAATTAAAACCACAAAATTCTCCAAATAACCTATAGGTTTTATATCTAAGTTTAAAAATTCATCATAAGAAATCTTCGTAAAATCTACTCATTTTACAAGGAAACATTTTACCATTTGGAGATAAAATCAATGTGATATCGCTATAATATTTTGTTCGTTTAGCTGAGAAATTTCGGTAATAAAAGATTGAATTCTTCCCATCACTGATTCAGGCGATTCTATTCAAGTTCTCCTACCAAAAAAAGCCTGCCATAAAGCAGTTCTAATAAAACTCAATCATCATTTATTATTATATTCCTCTGACGTCATTAGTGTAAAGAGATCAAAATGAATCTCATCAAGAAAAACTACTTTTCGAGGCAAAGAAAATCACAATGAATTTGCAGTTTCAATTGCCCTATTTTGAAAGGATGTATAACACAAATCTGATTTTCAAAAACTACCAATATCATGAGGTATATCCGAAATATCAATATTATAAGGATATTTATTTATTCACAGATCTCTCATATCTTCAAATGAGAGACAGTTATAATCACTATACTTTCATTCCAAATGCCAATGCCGAGCAAAACATATCTTATGCTGCATATATTCTGTTATCTATTAATTCTACATATTAAAATGGTGGAG
>CAZRUI010000048.1:0-2223 GCA_964603225.1 uncultured Candidatus Peribacteria bacterium
CCCCCTACCATGCGAGCGGCTTTCCGAGCCGCTGCGCGCACAGGAAGGCGACGCCGAGCAGGGTCTGCGTCTTCTGCGCCTCGACGAGCTGGGCGATGAAGGACTTCGGGAAGGCCGCGACCACCTCGGCCGCCTCCTCCTCCGTCGCCAGCCCCCAGACCGGGAGCCACGTCACCAGCCGCTCGCGCGTGACCTCGACGGGCCACCGCTGCGCGCAGGCGGCGAAGGGTCGGTCCATCTTCGCGGCTGTGAGCAGGTGGCCCAGGTCGCCGAAGATGGCCGACAGACGCGGATACGCGCCGGTCTCCTCAGCACAGGGGCCGACCCGCTCGAACTCTCGAAGCGCCGCCGCGAGAAACCCGCCGCGCTCCTCCGACTTGTGAATGGCACTGCCGTCAAACCCGTAGGCGACGGACAGGGCCGCAGGACTCATCTTGTTAGGCAGGGGACACCTCCATGGTGGAGGGTGTATCCTGCACCTGACAGTGCGTCAAGCGCTGGACGCCGAATCCTCGCCGTGATACATACCCACCCATGGCGACCTACACGCGCTTTAGCGCGGAAGACCAGGAAAAGTGGCGCATCTGGCGTGAGGCTGTGCCGTACCCCGTGGGCGGATCGCGGGTCGTGTCCATCCTGGGCGACAGCTTCACGACGCCGATCCGGCCCGCACAGGCGGACGCCGGCCACGGCGCCGAGCCGCTGATCCTCGCCCGTGCCGCCGAAGACCTCGGCTGCGAGCTGCCCGAGCAGGGCTGGTGCGTAGAGGATGAGGAAGAGCCATGGATGCGCGGGAGCCTCGACGCCCTGATCCCCGACCGTGAGATCTGGGAGATCAAGCTGGTCGGCCGCGGGTGGGCGGTGAAGGACTGGCGCGACGGTTGCGCGCGCAAGGTGAAGATCCAGGCCCTCTGGTACAGCCAGATCACGGGGCTGGACGCGCGGGTCATCGCCGTCTTCCTCGACGACTACGGCGTGGCGCTCAGCAACCTCGCCCGCGCCGTCAGCCGTGGCGCGATGCGGATCTGGGAGTTCCCGCACGCCGACACCCTGCGCGAGCGGATGGCGCTGGTAGACGTCGCGCGCGCGTGGCGTGAGGCGAAGATCGCGGGGCGCATGAGCCTGAGCGCGGAGGAGGCGCTGGACCTCGCGCTGCCCCAGCCGCCCGAGCGCCCGCGCATCCGAGAGGCGACGCCAGACGAGGTGATCCTCCTCGCGCAGTACGAGGCGGCCCTCCGCGCCGCGGCCGACGTGCAGCGCCTCAAGGCAGAGATTCGGACCCGCGCCCGAGGTTGCGCGGGGATCGAGGGTGGCGGACGGCTCGCCCTCATCGATAAACGTGGTGCCGTCAAACTGAGGTAGACATGAGCAACATGAAGGCCGTGAAGGCCACGAAGCACCGCACCTGCAACACCTGTCAGGCCCCGTGCGAACAGGGCACCTGGCTCCTCCTCGACCCCGCCCTCGCTGGCGACGCGCAGCAGGTCGGCTGCGCGAACTGCAAGGACCCCCGGATCCTCGACGACCTCGCGCGGCTCATGAACGCGCCCGCCCCCACCCCCGCGCCGCGACCCGCCGCCGCGAAGCCGTGGGCCGGCAAGAACCCTGTGTGGAAGGAGGAGACCTACGGTGGCAAGCCCTGCGAGAACTGCGGCACCCCGACGGCCAAGGGCGACATGGTCGGCAAGTGGGGTCCGAACGACGGCGGGAAGTGGCAGATCATCAAGTGCAAGTCCTGCCCCGACCTCTCCCCCGCCGACAAGCGCCGCCTCGCCGTCCACGTCGGCACCGCCGAGCAGACTGACGGCAACGCCCTGAGCAGCCGCGCAGGGGGGTATACGGGCGCGTGGACGATCATCCAGACGGCCGCGCAGAACGGCGACACCAGCCGCCTCGACGCTGCGACGGCTGCATTTGGAAGCGCCGCGAAGCTGCACGCCGCCATGAACCGGCTGGCCATGGAGTCCCCGAAGCTGGCGGAGTGCGGCGAACTCTCATGGCTCGGGGCATGGGACAGCGCCTGCGCCGCCGGCTTCCTCCCCGGCAAGGGCGCCGACGCGCTCGCCTACCTCGTTCCCCGCAAGGGGGTCTGCTACGATCTCAGCTACAAGGCGTACCACCAGCTCGGGCACGGTGACGGTGTGACCGCCACGGAGCACGTCGTCTGGGGCTGCGAGCAGATCCTCGGGATGCTGGCGCGCGACTACCGCGCCGCGCTGCACG
>CAZRUI010000048.1:2323-4200 GCA_964603225.1 uncultured Candidatus Peribacteria bacterium
ACGGAGGGCCGGGACGCCTACCTCTCCGCGGCGCTGCGGGTGACGCTGGCGCATCGCGCGCGCAAGGCTCTGGACACTTCCCCGACGGCCTACACGGCGGACGACGACGGGATCGTGCGCGCCCTGCTCATCGACGAGTGCTTCGGGGGTTGGCTGGCGTGGGACTGGTACGCCAGCATCGACGCCGAGCGCCCGCCGCTGCGCACGCTGCCCCCGCCCGTGACGTGGAAGCCGCCCGCCGTCTGCTGGCGGGAGGACAAGGGGCAGCGCTACTACACGGTCTACCCTGTGGGCGCGTTCGCGGTTGGGCGCTGGGACGGCCCGAACGGCCGGAAGCAGGCGGCGTGGACGTGGCTGGACATCGAGGAGATCCACACCCGGGCGACCCGCGGCGGCGGGAGCGTGAAGCGGGAGCCGAGCGGCGGCCTCTCGGCGTCGGTGACCGGCGGGGCGTGGGGGTCCGACTACCTCGCCATGGTCCGCAAGACGGTCCTCCGCGACCTCTTCACCCACGGCAAGATCCCGCTGTCCGGCAAGACGCAGGCGGCGCTCGCGACCGACGCGGACGGCGAGGACGTATACGGCGACATCACGCGCGCCTCCGAGATCGAGCAGCTCGCGTCCATCGCGCAGCGGAGGTACGGCGGCGCCCCGCTCCAGATCGCCGAGGGTGCGCCGGGGTACGACTACCCTGACGCCGTGGGCGACCGGGAGCCAGCCTATGAGGAGCAAGGCTCTGATTGGTGAAAAGTGGCACGCTCGGTTGACGGCGCGTCACTCGTGAGATAGCATTCGGGGCAGGAGGTGACCATGTTCGTCACATCGGCCTTCTGCCCTGCTTGCTCGGGGCTCCGCATCTCTGCGGAGTCCACCGTCTGCCCCGCGTGCGCGGGGTCCGGCCGCACAACGCCGGCCCAGCCCGCTGAGACCCTCACCGATCTCCGCGCCGAGGTGGCGCGGTGGAAGAAGATGCCGACCCTGTCAGCCGCCGTCCACATCCGTCTCGCCGAGGTCTACACGGCGCTGGTCCGTCTGGAGCCGTACCCCAGCGACCAGCGGGTGGCGGCGGTCGGCGCGGTCAAGGCGTGGCTGGACGCCGGCTGCCCGGAGACGGCACGTGACGCCTATGGGCGGCACTACCGCCTGTTCAGCGCGACCGACCGCCTCGACCTGCTGCGCGGGATGGCCCGCTGTGAGGCGCCGGTAGCGCGCCTGAGGAGCGCCTCGTGACCCTCCGCGAACTTCAGATGATGACCCACCTGTGGCGCGAGGCGAAGTATCCGGGGACATCTCTGGAGCACCGCGCGCTCAAGGTGGGCGAGGAGGCTGGCGAGGTCCAGCGCTGCGTCACGAGAGCCGCCGAGGGCCGCTCTGGCGGCTCGCTCGCCGACCTGTCCCGAGAGGTGGCCGACCTCGTGATCGCCGCTTGTGGCGTGGCGAGCGGCGCCGGCTTCGACCTGTCCGACGCTCTGCGGGATCGCCTCGCAGAGATCACTTCGAGAACCTGAAGAGAGGAACCAGATGACTGCCGACGAAATCCGAGCCATGAACGCTTTCCACGTCTACGGGCGCGCCATCCACGTCTATGGACACGACGATCCCGAGCGGCTCGCGGACCAGATCTCCGCCACGAAGATCGCGCTCGACGAGATGCGCGAGCGTCTCCGCCACCTCGCAATCATCACCAACGCCGCCGCCCAGATCATGGGTGTGCAGACGTGCGACCCGCAGACGGAGGAGGAGGCGATTGATTACGCCTCCAAACTCCACCTCGCAGTCTCACAGCGCGCTGACTGCTACGGCAAGCAAGCGGCGGACCTCGCACGCCTTCAGGCGGAGGGCGAGCGCGACGAGGCGCTGAAGCGCGTCCGCGACCT
>CAZRUI010000048.1:4300-5868 GCA_964603225.1 uncultured Candidatus Peribacteria bacterium
CCATGATCCGTGTCCACTACCCCGACACCCCGACCGATATCGGGATCCTCACGCCCACTGCTGACAGGGACGGCTACGTCGAGTGGCAAGACGGCTGCTTCGACGAGGTCCGCCGCGACGACACGGGCGCATGGTGGATGGAGGCGGGCGACGACCCGACGCCGCCAGAGGTGCATTTCCGGCTCGCCAGCGGGGGCTGGTCCTTTCTCAATGGCGTGCGGCTGGTCACGCTTTCGGAGACCACATGAAGAACACCAAAATCGAGTGGGCCGACGACACCGATAACTTTGCAGGCGGCTGCTCAGAAGCCCGCCTCAAGAGCGGCAAGATGGACCCCGCGTGCGTCAACTGCTACGCCCGCCTCCAGAGCGCCCGCAACGAGGCCATCGCGAGCGCCGCTGGCCGAGTCTCCATCTACACGGGCGTCGCCGACCGAAGCGGCAACACCGCGACCTGGACGGGGCGCCTGACCTGGGACCGCGAGTTGATGCGCCGCCGGTTCCAGGCGATGAAGGGTGGCCGCCGGGTCTTCCCCGGCTCCATGACCGACCTGTGGCATGAGGGCCACGACCCGACGATGCCCGTCGCGCTGGCCGAGGAGATCCGCGGACTGGGCAAGCGCCCGCCCGAGAAGCGCCCGATCCTGATCACGCTGACGAAGCGCGCGGACCGGCTGCTCATCTTTCAGCGCGAGCACTTCCCCGAGGGCCTACCGTCCTACGTCTGGCCCGGCGTGACCGCGGGCTGTCAGGAGGCGGCGAACGAGCGCGTGCCCCTGCTGCTTCAGGTGCGTGCCGAGGGGCCGCGCGTCGTCAGCGTCGAGCCGATGACGGGGCCGGTGAATCTGGACCTTCGCGAGCGCTGGGACGGCGGCTGCAAAGGCGGCTGCCTGGGGTCGGACCTGTACCTCTCGCACGACGGCGCGGAGCGGTGCCGTGCCTGCGGGTGGCCGCTGGGCGGGACGCCTACGCCGGCCATCGGCTGGGTGATCACTGGCGGCGAGAGCGGCCCGAAGGCGCGGCCCTCTCACCCGGACTGGTTCAGGGCGCTCAGAGACCAGTGCGTCGAGGCTGGCGTCCCCTTCTTCTTCAAGCAGTGGGGCGAGTTCTGCGAGGTCAACTCCGAGGCTCGCGATCCTGAGACGGGTGGCCACATCGAGCGCGATCCGAGCGACCCCGAGGACGCCGCGCGTTTCGTCCCCGGTCTGTCCATCGCGATCTCGGCGGCTGGTCGGGTCGTGCGCTCTCTCGACGATCTGGAGGAAGGTGTCCCCTATCGGCACATGCAGCGCGTAGGCAAGCACGCCGCCGGCCGCCTCCTCGACGGCCGCACTTGGGATGGGGTCCCTCATGTCTGACCCCTTCCACTACCCGCCGCTGACCCCCGACGAACTGGCCGCCATCCGCCTCCCCGTCTCCCGCGACGACCTGCTCTCCCTCGCCCGCCAGATCCCCGCGTGGCGCCGAGCACAGGCTCCAGAGCGCGACGATGAGGGCTGGATCGCCGCCGCTGGCGACGGACTGGACGGTCTTCGCACCCTCCTCGGCTGGGCGCTCGGGGCGCGCGGC
>CAZRUI010000049.1:0-4601 GCA_964603225.1 uncultured Candidatus Peribacteria bacterium
AAAAGTGGAAGAAAAAAAATCTCACGGTCACGGACATCATGGACATTAAAACTTTTCCTTTTTGAGATATTCTTACCTGGTACCAAAAAAATGGTCGCCATGATTTGCCATGGAGACAAATCTATGACACACCTCTTAAAGAGCGGCTCTATAAAGTCTGGATAGCAGAAGTAATGCTCCAGCAAACGCAGGTTGACAGAGTCGTAGGATATTACACTCGTTTTCTTGTGAAGTATCCATCCATTGAATCTCTCGCCTCAACAACCTATGAAGAGCTCTTCCCCTACTATCAAGGTCTCGGATACTATGGACGCGCACGGAGAATGATAGAGTTGGCAAAAGTGGTTGTTGAGAAATACAATGGGGTTTTCCCAGATGACTTCGAAAAACTTCGAAAACTTCCTGGCATCGGACAGTATACTGCTCAAGCTCTTCTCGCCTTCGGATATGACAAACCCGTTCTCGCCATGGATGCAAATCTCGTAAAAATCTTTGCACGATATTATCTTGGAAGTAGACATATGTCGATCGAGAGTGACATCGTCCAAGAACTAGAACATGAATTACGAGATAAGAAAATCTCTGGCAGAGCCATCAATAACGCACTCATGGACTTCGGTGCTCTCATGTCGACAACCTACGACGAAGTAGACAAAGAAAATTATCCCCTTAGAGACTGTGTCTGGTTTACCACAGAAGGGATACATGAACCTGTCAAAAAGAAGGTCATTCGTCGCAGTAAAAAATGAGCGAAATTAGTGGTCTTCGTACATGAAGGACACAAAGTATACTGGAGCAGTTTATCGTCTCATTTTGAACCATTTCTGATTGAACCAACAAGCAGAGACGATCGTCGAACAGTGCAGGATTATTTCTCTGCTACTTTTGGTCTCGAGGTCTCTGTTCGCCCAAGCTTTTGAGATAGTATATTTGAGTGAATGTCTGTGAAGTTGTTTCATGCCCAAATTCAAACTGGTACTCTCACACAAAAAACCTTTTCAAAGAAAGATAAAGACCACTGGATTGGCAAAAATTTGATTCCACGTACACTGTAATTTGGCGTTATATTTTTAACAACATTTCGTATGAAAATATTTTCTTTTTTTAAGAAAGAGACACCAGTGTCACCGTTGAATATTATTTATACACGCTTCCCTCTTGCTGGATCTATTGTAATCATCTGTACAGTATGGCTCCTCTACCTCATCAATGCCGAAATATCATGAGATGAAATCGGTCGCGCTATCTTGATTTGTGGAACAGTATTTTTTTTCTCACTCGGCGTGAGTCTTTTCACAGAGACCATACAGAAAAATAAATACACCTCTTATCTCCCTCTCGTCCCTCTAGTGTATGGGGCTATCATGTATTTCACTGATGCCGGTGTAAAATGGGATTTTGAATCCACAGTCTATCTGATACTCCATCTCGCTGGTTTTATTTGATTCATATTTATAGCTCCATATATCGTTTCCTGGTTTCAAAACAAGGAAAATGAGATCACGTATACGAATTATTTTTCCATGACATCATGGGCATTGTTTATGGCTGATATTGTGGGTGTAGCACTCTTGGTTTTATGAATTATAGGTATTACCTCTGTTATTGAGCTGTTTGACCTCAATAATCTCATAAAAGAAGATAAAATTATTGCGAATTGGGCCGTTCTGTCTCTCGCATTTGTAGCGCCTCTCTACGCACTCATACATATGCCTAGAATAACTGAGTTAGAGACTCGGAGCTATCAGGTACACAAATTCTTCTGATTTTTGATTCGCTTTGTAGGTGTTCCGTTCATTTATCTCTATTTTATAATACTTTATGCCTATAGTATACGTGTTTTGGCTGATTTCTCAGACTGGCCAAATGGTATGATTAGTTGGATGGTCATAGGCTTTTCTGCCTTTGGATATCTAAATTATATTTTCTCAAAAGCATATCAGACTGATAGCAAACACGTCTCACTTTTCCGGAAATATTTCCCTCTCGCTGTATTGCCTCAGACGGTCATGTTGTTTTATGCGATTTATCTACGAATCAATCAATATGACATCACTATGAATCGTTATTTCGTTGTCATTTTCGGGGTGTGGCTCGTGATTGTCTCACTCTATCTCCTCATGAGTAACAAGAAATCGATGTCTCTGGTACCTGCATCACTCGCACTTATATCATTTGTGATTTCAGTTGGTCCTTGGTCGGTCTT
The DNA here is from genome assembly GCA_964603225.1 of uncultured Candidatus Peribacteria bacterium. Lineage (GTDB taxonomy): Bacteria > Patescibacteriota > Gracilibacteria > BD1-5 > JAGOOR01 > JAGOOR01. The sequence goes on from CAZRUI010000049.1 coordinate 2,207, forward strand.
TCATCTCCCACTCAATCGTCAATACGATCGATTGGTGCTCAATCTCGAAAAAGCCAACATACTAAAAAATGGTGTTATAACGCCACTCAAAAATACCACTGATATTGATGCAAATCTATCTCGAGATATAGCTTCTGGTATTGAGTACGTCTGTGGTTATTCTGATTGTCAGCTGATTCGAGATTTATTCCCAGAGCAAATAAAAAATATCAAATATACCGACAGTTGGAACATATCGAGTAGTATAGCTGCAACTATCAAGGTCCAGCAATACCACGATATCTTGCGCGATCCGGCAGCAAAATACCTCCGATATCAAAACCGGACTTCGATTCTCCCACTGGAGCTCGAAACTGGGTACAATAAAATAGTAACTATTTACAGTAATACCGATACTCCTCCTTCCACAGAACGATATCCACATATCACTATCAATCCTGATAGCAACGTCGCCCTCTACCATCGCAGCACACAAGATATCGTATCGATCCCTTTTGTACCACCAGCAAATATTTCCGAAGACGCTCTTGTTTTCACTATTGGCAACAAACAAATCAGGATGAAACTTTTCTTCCAATTCCTATCTGTCAAAAATCCTCAATACACTGGTGATAAAAACACAGACCAGAGCTATTACATCTCTGGCATGGCACTCGTACAGGATAAATAAATTACAGGGAGAATTTTACCCCTGGCTCCGAATACATCGTAGCAGAACTAGGACTCAGAAATACACGTTCTTGAAGTAGGACTTTGAGCATATTATACACATAGGATTGTATCGCTCCGCCTGGTATATGAGTATTGAATGGTGGAACAACTCGAGACAACTGAGCGACGAGAGCATCATATTCTCCTGTGACAGATACTGGGTCAGCCATGAATTTCCTGAGTAATGCTGGTCTCACATTCGCTGTTCATGAGATAAGCCCTGCTGATTGTTTTCTTTGTTCGGGAGTTAATTTTCTCCAGCCTGCCTCACTGCCATGATATAACTGAAATCCTGGTATACTCCGAGCCAACAACAAAAGTCTCATAAATATATCTTCTTTCCCTGAAGGGTCTTTGAAGCCAATAATACGCGGGTCCGACATAACCCATCGTGCTACATCATCCATTTTGGCCGCCCCAAATCCTGGCATATTGTAGAGCATGAGCGTGTCATTTGGACCGAGTGCTGCCAGTGTTTTCTGCACACGTGTTTCATTATCTCCTGTGTGGTTGAGCCCAAGAGCAAATCGGCGAATGCCAAAGCTCTGTGCCTGTCTCACCTGTTCTGCTATTGTCTCATCTGATCAGAGGATGCCTGCAATAACCGGGATGTGCTGCCCTGGGGAATCCTGAAATTTGGTAGTCATTGCATGATATACTCACTCCCTCTGTCTCTTATTCAGAAGATGAAATTGCGTATTGGTCCCGAGTAAGAACTGACTTGCATGTGGCTCTAAATGCCCTATCAAACTCATCATATCTCTAAAAAATGGTGTCTCTGGACCGATGTTCGTATGAGTTGTATCTACACCGGATAAAGCAATTGGCACAATGAGTTGTTGTGCTGTCGTGTCGTGGTTCATAGTGTTCTAAATATTTTTGGTATTTATAGACTATGATTTATATTATTTTGTCAAATTTAGAGATCTTTCATGCTCTCGACACCGGAAACGATTTCTGAGATTTCTTTGGTGATACCAGCCTGACGAGCTTTGTTGTAGACGAGCGTGAGTTCTTTTACTTTTGTGCCTGATGATTCACGAGCGTTTTTCATGGCAACCATACGTGCTGCATGTTCACTCGCTTTTGCTTCGAGCATCATCTCGTGGAACATGAGATCGAGAATAAGAGGCACGATACGATCTGCGACAGCTTGTTTTGATGGTTCGATTTTATATTCACCTGAATAGGTCAGAGGAGAGATAACTGATCCGGTGATTTCTTCGAGAAATGCTGAAAGTGTCTCCTGGGAAACAGGGAGAAATGGTCGCGTCACAGCCTTTTGAGAGATGGCAGAAATATAGAAGCTATAGATAACTTTTACATCCGCATATTCACCCGTGAGATAGAGCTCACGTATACTTGCTGAGATAGATTTTACTTGTGCCGGTGTTGGGTCGTCCTTAAATGTTTCAGAATAATCAGCCACCAACTTATGACCAGTACGAACGACGAATTCACGTGCTTTTTTACCGATGGTGATACATTCTGATTTTGTGCCTTTTATCTTTTTCAAAACTTCTCGAAAGACATTGATATTGTAGGCACCACAGAGACCCTTATTAGAAGTAATCACAATGACAAGACTCTTGCCCTTTTTCTTGCCTTTTTTCTCTTTTCCTTCGACGTAAGGACTCATACTAATCTCCTCAGCAACACGGGAGAAAATGCCACTCGCTTCGAG
>CAZRUI010000049.1:4701-5853 GCA_964603225.1 uncultured Candidatus Peribacteria bacterium
TGTTTCAAATTTTCTGATATCTTTGACTGGGACAGAATCGAGGAATCATTTTGTACCAGCATAGAGAATACAGACTTGTTTTTCCATAACGACTGGTGAGTAGACATCCTGCTTGAGGAGTTCTACCATACGTTGACCACGTTCGAGCTGGGCACGAGTTTCTGGATCGAGGTCTGAAGCAAATTGTGAGAACGCTTCGAGTTCACGGAATTGAGCGAGGTCAAGTTTCAATGTTCCTGCAACACTTTTCATCGCTTTTGTCTGAGCAGAACCACCGACACGAGAGACTGAGAGACCGACGTTGATCGCTGGACGGACACCAGAGTTAAAGAGGTTGGTCGCGAGCATGATCTGACCATCAGTAATAGAGATAACGTTCGTTGGGACATACGCAGAGATATCACCCGCAAGAGTCTCAATTACTGGGAGAGCTGTCATAGAACCAGCACCCATTTCGTCGTTGAGCTTCGCAGCACGTTCGAGGAGTTTTGAGTGGAGGTAGAAGACATCACCCGGATACGCTTCACGTCCTGGTGGGCGTCGGAGGAGGAGAGACATTTCACGGTACGCATTCGCATGTTTTGAGAGATCATCGTAGATGATGAGAGCGTGTTTACCATTGAACATGAAGTATTCCGCCATGGCACATCCTGTATACGGAGCGAGCCATTGCATTGCTGCAGGCGCAGAAGCACCAGCATTGACGACGATGGTATAGTCCATCGCGCCAGCTTTACGGAGTTCTTCTGTGATACGGACGACTTTTGCATCTTTCTGACCGATAGCAACATAGACACAGATCATGTTCTGACCTTTTTGATTGAGAATCGTATCTATAGCAATCTGAGATTTACCAGTCTGACGATCGCCGATGATGAGCTCACGCTGGCCTCGACCAACTGGGACGAGGGCATCAATCGCCTTGATACCCGTTTGAAGTGGTTCGTGAACTGATTTACGGCTCATGACACCAGTTGCGACACGTTCTGTTGGATATTTTTCTTTTGCTTTAATAGGGCCACGACCATCGAGTGGATTACCGAGAGCATCCACTACTCGACCGATGAGGGCTTCCCCTACTGGGACTTCCATCACACGACCAGTCGCCTTCACTGTTTCACCTTCTTTAATAGTTTTGAAACCAGAGAGGAC
>CAZRUI010000050.1:0-1959 GCA_964603225.1 uncultured Candidatus Peribacteria bacterium
CTACTATTGCCAATCTCAAAAAGGATATGCAAACGATGGAAGAGCTCCTCCCAAAAATACAAAAAATCAAAGCAAATCTCACACAAATCACTACTCTTCAAGCTACGCATGCTCGTGTACAATCTGATATCACTGCTGTGCAGAAACAAATCAGCGATCGGAATGCATTAGAGACAGCACAACCAGGTTTGCAACAAGCGGTAGACGATGCTCAGAAAGCACTAGATGAGTGTCAAAATGGGGGGGTATGTGGGAATGGTATACAAGAGTGACAAGAGGAGTGTGATCTTGGAGAGTGAAATACTGATAGATCAGGTAGTTGTACTTTGGAATGTGAGTTACATTGCAATTCAATTGTTCACTATGTTAATGGTTCTTTGCCAGATAGTTATAAGCAATTAAAAATTTACCATCCAAAATCTCTAGCAGACACAGAGTTTGTGTTTATCAATCCACCAGCTGGAGTTGACCCCTATAATTATGCTTTGACATTGCCAAACAGTTGTATTATGGCGAAGACAGATAATGATTGTGGTAATGGGAAAATTGAGTCCCCTGAAGAGTGTGATGATGGAAATACAGTTGATGGTGATGGCTGTGATAGTTTTTGTCATTATGAAAATTATACCATATGTTGAAACAATGTTCTAGAAGCGGGAGAGGAATGCGATGATGGGAACTCATTCAATGGTGATGGCTGTAGTGCTACCTGTATGAAAGAGGAGGAAGCCGTGTGTGGTAATGGAAAAATAGAAGCCGGTGAAGAATGTGAGACAGATGAAGATGCAGGAGAAGGGTATGTGTGTATTGGTTGCAAAAGAGCTGAAGTTCGTCAGCCGTAGGGATTCATAAATATTTTATCGTAATGAAAACACTGTAACGCTTTGTTTTATATGGAGAGCTTTAATGTTTCTCTTATTTATTATGTAAAAAGAACTTGCCCCGAGGTAGTAGATAGTGTAAAATGACCTATATAAGTAGATATTTTATGCCCTGAGAAAGAAAGAACAAAGAAAATGTTGCCCTTCCCAATAGTCCTGATGGTTTCAAAAATGAGTGATGAAGGGTAGCAAGGTATAACCTGGCACAAAAAATCGTGGGCGATGAGACTCGTGATAACTGGGAAGGGCTTCTAACTGATCCCGCATTGATACATGTATTTGATATTCAATCTGATTGGATTATCTCAGAACTCAAAGCGTATAATCCTTATTTTGATATACGCTATACCTCTGGTCAGAGACTTCTGGCGAGATGGCAAGCTATGGTTGCTCGAAATCTCTTTTTTCAAAAAAAACCAGTCAATAAAGAGACGGTTAAGTCTGAATTAAATCGTATGGTGGAGATGAGAAAATTGCTGCAAAATGAGCCACTTTTTTACCAAAAAAATATACTTTTTGTTGCTCACGGGGAGCAAGATCAAAATAAGCAAAATATTTTCTGAAAAGAAGCTGTTACTGGTGCCCTCAAGAAATTAGCGGCAGAGTATACCGAAATTCGACCAAATGAAGAAGCACATATGGAGCAGACAAAACAAGATGTATTTGATGCTCTAGAAAATACCCCACCCCCCATGGTTTTTATTTTTTCTGGTCATGGTACCTGAGATCGATTTTATCTGGTCGGAGATGAACATAAGAGACAGAAAAACACACCAACACTCTCTGTTACTCCACAAGAACTGGCACAAATATACCAAAAGAGACTTGAGAAGTATCCACAACTTCGCGATACTGCTTTACAGGATCAAGATCGGTATTTCTTTAATACATGTTTTGGTCATGATTTTATACGAAATTTTTATACAGCGCTCGGAAATAGTCCGATGCCTCTTGCCTATACTTCTGCTGAATATGGGCAAAAAGCATATTCGACTGTTTGAGATCAGTATGAAAATGATTTTTTCAAAAACATACTTCCAAAATGACGCAAAAAGGGAGCCACATTTCTCGATATATT
>CAZRUI010000050.1:2059-5757 GCA_964603225.1 uncultured Candidatus Peribacteria bacterium
GCATCATGCCATGCTTCCATACCACGATTATTTTCGTCGATAACAGGCTGTGCCGCTTCAGCAGCTTCTCATTTTATTTTTGCTTCTCATTTCTCCCTTATTTCTCTGAGTCGTTCTCAGAGTGGTGATCATTCGGGTGATGATTCCTGTCATGTAGTAGTTGGCTGAGTTTCGGATTGTCATGTCCCGTCTCGTGATACTCGTTCTCCTGGGTTTGGAGAAGGTGTCGGTTTTTTATGAGAAGCATCTTTGCCTTCAGGTTGAGTTTCTGTTGGAGCGGCTGTTTGTTCTTTTGGTGTATTTTTATGAGGATCAGGATTGCTTGGTTTTGTATTGGGCTCTGTTGATGGTTTTCCTGTTTCTTTCGCTAGAGACACTTCTGGCCTACGCACTTCTTCTGATGGTGTCGCAGGTTGACCAGAATTTCACTCCATATTTCATGCTCTTGGACTATCAGCAGATGGTACCGGTGGAGGATTTGTACGAGGTGCAGTAGGTACAGGTGGAAGCCATGATTCTCCACCAAAAGCAACACGCGTTTCTGGTTTTTCTACAGCACCTCTGAGTCTGTCTTCTGCACCACTATTTTCTGAGAGACTATCGCCAGGCGTTCTCTTTTTGTCCGGAAGTTCATTGGTATCGATATGGACCATATTTGATTTACCATTTTAGCATACCAGACTCTCTTTCAGTCGTCAAGGGAAAATCATTGACACATCAGTTATTCAGTATATATTCTTTGGCATGAAAAAAGCTCTTCTCTTCGTTTCCTTCCTGGCTCTTTTGGGCGGTATACTTTATTTTGCTCAAAATCAGAATGGAAACCTCACATCACAGTATTTTGGCCCCTCCGTGTATCTCGAAGGAAGTTCAAATGCATTTCCTGTTGGTACCCCGATTAATACTGAGAATGCGATTATCGCCACTATTCCTGGTTTTACACTCAATAGGAGCCTCATGAATCCTTTTGCCACTTATCAAGGATATTATACTTCTTGAATCGGATGAGAAAAATATGGAGTACAAGTCAAGGCGTCTAGTAGATGAGTTTTGGACAGTGTAAGAGAAGCATATGTTGTAAAAATGGTTTGAACTCCTAATACATTTACATGAAGTGAGACACTCTCTGTCTACCAAGGAGCGCATGTTATTATCCAAAACGGTATTTTTAGTAATTTTACTTCTCGGCCGACGACGGCGGTTCTTTGGATGACAGAATTTTGATATGTACGAATTTTTCAGGATATTATAGGGGCAAAAAATGCCCCTTCAGATTTGCAAAACGTAAATTGGGATAAAGTCCATAATGATTTGTTGGATCTTGCTGATGAATACCTCAAAAAATACCCTGCCCTCCCTGCATCAGAGTATTCAAAATTTGGTCAACGGGCTGCTACAACTATGAAGAATTTTGACCTTACAAAACTCCCTGAAGTTACCAAGAAATAATTTATGACTCTTCTTCAAGCACTCCAAAATTGTCGCCAGAACAAAAACTGTCGTCTCACGATTATCGGCTTGCTGATACTCATAGTCATTGCCTTGCTCGTTTTCTGGTGAAAAGCAAAAGTAGCCCTCTGGATTATCTTAATTCTCTTGGTGTCAGCATTTGGAGTAGAGTATTTCGACTATGATGTCGATCTCGGGAAACTCTGGGAAACAGGTTCTGTTTCTGAGTCACGCGTCGAGCACAAGAACGGCGTCAAGATATTTGGTGAGGACTGTGCGAGCAATAATCTCAATTGTGACGATTTCAAAGCACAGAGTGAGGCACAACAGAAATATGATTTCTGTGGAGAAAAAATCGCTGCTGACAATAAAACCACGAAAGAAAATATTCGATCAATTGATGTGTATGGACTTGATAAAGACAAGGATGGAGTCGTGTGTGAATCCCTCCCAAAGCAATAATTCTATTGTGCGTTTTTTACCTGTCTATATTTATAACTTTGTATTTATATGTCTTTTGTAGACCTTCTCTCTGGTTCTTTTACTCCAGACACCATAGCAACTATTGCCTCCCGTATGGGTGTCGATAATGCTCAGGCCAAAAAAGCTCTCTGAGTCGCTCTCCCTGCACTCATTAACGGCCTGAAAAAAAATTCAGAGACTCCTGAAGGGGCTGATTCTCTGAATGCAGCGCTCGAAGAACATGGTGATGATTCGGACGATATCGTCGAGGTCGTCACAAACGGTCGTGCAAAAAAAGGTGATAAAATTGCTTCACATATTCTGTGAGATTCAACAAACAATCTCGTTCAGGCTATGTCAACAAAAGCCGGTATTGATAGCACAAAAGCACAGTCACTCCTTGAAGGACTCGGGCCGGTCGTGATGGGGGCTCTCTGAAAAGCAAAAAAAGCAGAATGATTCTCAGCAAATAATATCTCGAAGATTCTTTCGGGAGAGTCATGAAATATCATGAAGACAGTTGGGGGAATCTTTGATCAAGACGGAGATGGAGATTTTGATATTTCTGATGCTCTCAAGATAGGTGTGAATTTTCTCCAAAAGAAGTAATACACAGAGCCCACTATTGTTTGACAAAATAATATAAACAATAATCTATAAATACTAAAAAATATTTATGGTTCATCTTGCTGTGCCTCTGCTTACCCCGGGATCACTCGTCGATTATTCAGGTTCAGATACGCCTGAGGAATTTTTTGAATCCGTGCGAAGGCTTATGGACCATGTCAGGCAATCAGCCAACACGGTTGTGCCTGGTGGCACGACTGGGGAAGGTCATTTGCTCAATATGAAACAATATAGATCGCTCTTAGAGGCAGTTGTTTCATGTCGATGAGACCTTCATGTACGTGCATGAGTATTGGGGAGAGATGATCAGGTAGGGACGCAGATACAAATAGCACAAGAACTGTGAATTACTGAAACAATGATTGGTTGTGGTCATACCGGTGATCATGAAGTGAGAGTAGTTACTGCACGTGAAGCGACGCTCCCGACAGGAAAAATTGTGCTCTACAATATGCCAGGCTGATTTAAGCCTTTACCAATTAATTTTGTGGCTCAATGTTTCCGCGATGATAAGAGGATTATTGGCATCAAAGATTCTTCTGGGGATGCTGATTATTTTGAACAACTTCTCACGATGAGAGGGAGTTTTCCATGAAGAATCATTTCCCATGGAAGTGAGCCTCACTATGGTAATATGGCAGTAGACAGAAGAAAATTGGTCAACGAAGTTACCTCTGGAACAGCGAATGTCGCACCCCTGCTTCTCCGCCAGTTTTTAGAGAACCCAGAACAGTTTGGAGGCGATAGAACTGCATAGGGGCAGTTATAGGGTCTTATCACGCAGGTTTTGATACGAGTACGCCTGGATGAGCAATACGGAATTATGTTTACGGACTCAAGACCAAATCTCGACTCGATGGAGTGCTCACAGGCCCAAAAGATTTTTTGATGTATGGGGACAAGAGTAAATGATTCTTTCCACAAGATTAAACTATATTTCCTACTATCCACTCTTCCTTCTCTTTTTTGGAGAAGGTTTTTTGTTTGAGCATTCCAGTCTGTATTTGTGCATGGAATAATTTCACTGGTATTCATTCAAATACACCAGATCAAAAACTTGGGCGGATAGAAACTTCAAGTCCAAATGTGGCAGAGAAATAATCCTGTACTGTTTGGCGGTCGTCAGAACTCGTTGGTTCTATCAAAAATGGTTCAAAATG
>CAZRUI010000051.1:0-5361 GCA_964603225.1 uncultured Candidatus Peribacteria bacterium
TCATCCACGTGCCCGCGGCCGGCGGGGACGTGGCGCTGCACTGGCTGGACATCGCCGCGGGCGCCGAAGCGCTCGAACACGCCATGTGGGCCCGCGACTGGCGCAAGCGCAAGGACCTCCTCGATGCCATGCCGTCCGCCGCCGAGCGCATCGCCCGGTCCTTCAACGCGACCGTCAGCGAACTCGTCCACGGCAAGCCCGTCCCCCCGCCGCCGCCGGTGCGAACCGACGACGAGGGCGTCATCGACCCCAGCCTCGTCGACAAGGTCAAGGCCGCCGTCCGGGCGCTCGATATGGAACCGGCACAGGAGGCCGCGGTCACACGGTGGGTCGCCGAGGGCGACGACTCCCCGCGCCCGTGGCGGATCCTCGCCGTCAACTCCATGCGTCGCTACCAGCTCTACCGCGTCGCCTGCCGGCTCGCAGGATGGTGCTGGGCCGACGACCAGATGGACGACGACTTGGCCCGAAACCTCCTGAGCATCGGCCTCGACGAGGCCGTCCAACCGGCTGTGACCGTCGGTGCAGCGATCGGCGCACTCACCGTCGACGAGGCGAAGCGCCTCGTCGCCATCCTCGATGCGGGCACGGTCCGCTTCGACAACTCCGGCCGCGCCACGGCCTGAGCGAACCAACACAACACCCAACAGAAAGAGAACGGAACATGCCCGTTGAACTGACCCGACACGACGACCTCGAGACGTTCCGCCTGGAGGTCGGCGACAAGTGGAAGGGGACCCTCGTCGACATCGACGAGGTGCCGCACCTCAAGTTCGGCACCGCCGATGAGGTCGAGCTCACCAAGGGCGGCACCCCGAAGACGAAGTGGATCGCACGCCTGCGCCCCGAGGGCGCCACCGACGCATCAAGCGACCTGAAGTGGTGGACGCAGAACCAGGTGAAGTTCGTCCTCCGTCAGGCGATCCTCGACCACCCACACAACTACCAGGGCGCCACGATCGGCATCGAGCGACTCGCGGACGGTGAGCCGTCCACGAAGGGCTTCAAGCCGCCGCACCAGTACCGCGTGGTCATCATCGCGCCGGGCCCCGACAACTACCGCGACCCGTTCGCGGATGCCGAGACGACGTGGAGCGCCGAGGACGAGGAACCGTTCTAGGCACCACCCGCGCCGACGGTCCACGCCGGGGTTCGACTCCTCGGGGCGCACGACATCATGACCGATCCATCCCCCCTCATCGATGCCGCCGCGGACGCCCTCGAGGCGGTCAACGATGCGCGTGAGCGGTTCCGCAAGAGCGAGGATGCCGCGGACCTGGCGCTCATCCCGCGTCTCGACATCGCCTACATCGGTGCCCTGTCGGCCGCCATCGACGCTCATCTCGCCAACGGTCGCAGCGACGACCACGAGGCTCGCCTCCGGGCGATGCCCAACGGCGAGGCGATCATCGTCGCCCGCTCCGCGGACCCCGAGACGACAGCCCTACTCAACGGTGAACGGCGCCACCCCCTCGCCGACTACGTCATCGACTGGGACGAGTTCTGGTCCGCCGAGGACCAGGAGCGCGAATGGCTCATCGAGCCGCTGTTCGCCGCTGGGCGCGCCCATGCCATCTACGCGGGTGCCAAGACGGGTAAGAGCTATACCGTCTTAGCCGCCTGCGCCGCAGCAGCCACAGGCGCACTATTCCTCGGACACAAACCACCACGCCCGCTCAAGGTGCTTTACGTCGACTACGAGATGACAGCGGACGACATCAGGGATCGGCTGACAGAGTTCGGCTACGGGCCCGACGATGACCTCTCCGGGCTCTCCTATGCGCTGCTGCCGTCGTTGCCGCCGCTCGACACGCCCGAGGGCGGGGGTGCGCTGTTGTCCTCCGCGATGGCGCTCGAGGTCGACCTCGTCGTCATCGACACCACCGGACGGGCGTTGAAGGGCGACGAGAACGACGCCGACGCCATCAGGGACTACTACCGCCACACCGGGTCCAGGTTGAAGCAGGCGGGCATCACGGCCGTGCGGCTGGACCACGCCGGCAAGGACCCCGAACGCGGCCAGCGGGGGAGTTCGGCGAAGAACGATGACGTGGACGTCGTGTGGCAGATCACCCGCACTGATGACGGCCAGGTGTGGAAGGCGACGCACCGACGGATGTCGTGGGTGCCCGAATCGGTGCCCATCGTGGTTGCCGCGAACGAGTCCGGCGTAAGCACGTTCGCCACAACCGGCACCACCTGGCCGGCGGGGACGAAGGACTGCGCGGCGGAGATGGACCGCCTCGGACTGCCCTCCGATGTGAGTACGCGGACGGCTACCACGGTGCTCAGATCCAGCGGAATTTCGATGAGTAACAACACCATTCGTGCGGCCGTTCGGTATAGACGTGAAATGGCAGAGAATGACCTGATAGGTGCCGATGGACCGCGCCCCGCCAATTCGGGGCGCGCTTCGACGAACGCGCCCGAATCCGACATCGGGGCGCGCTCGGGGCGCGCTCGCGAAAACCCAATAAAACCGCGCCGGGCGCGCTCGGGGCGCGCGGGGCGCGGTACCCCGTCGACACCGCGCCCCGATTCCCGCGACCCCGAAGGGGGCGCGGATCAGGGGCAGTCGCGCCCCGACGGCTCCGATCGTCTCGAAGATGACCCGATCGGACCTCCTCCGAACTCCGCCGACAACCCCCAACCGAGGTGGCTGTGACCCAGCCGAAAGGACCCGCCATGACCACCGCCCTCACCCGCCGTCAACGCCAGGCGCTCGACCGTCACCGCCAGCTCATCCTCGACGCGGCGGACGTCATCGTCGCCATGACCGAGGCGATCGTCGCCGCCCACCACGCCGCGGCCACGCTCACCACCGGCGACTCGCCCGGCTCGAGCTGGGGCGGCGGGTCGACGCGATCCGTTGGCGACCACAGCGACCCCACCGGTCGAGCCGCAGCAGGCGACGAACGCATCGCCGACCGCCTCGACGAGCTCGGCCGCCGTCTCGTCGCCTTCCGCGACGCCGGCTACTCGGCCCACGACGTGGCGCGTTCGATCACGGCACGGCTGAACGCCGGCGATGGCAGCGAAGCCCGACGCATCGACGACGAGCTCCACGACGCCAACGTCGGCCGCGGCACATGCTCGGCGTGCGACCGCTGCTGCGAAGGCCAGGGCGACGACCGGCTGCGCACCGTGCGAGCCGCGGGATCGCTGCGCACCGACGTCGAGCTGCGGCTGTGCCCCGCCTGCCGCATGTCGTGGCAACGAGCCGTGGCCGCGGATGGCACCGCGGACATCTGGGTGTGGTGCGACATGCGCCGCCGTCACATCGAGCGCACCGCCTAACTGTTCTCTCTCGTGAGGTTGGTTCCATCTCCCCCTCGGGAGGTTGGTGACACGGTAACTCCGTTCCCATCTGAGTGTTGACTGAGTTACCGCAGTGGTGGTAACTTGGTTTACATGAACCTGACGATCTACACCGACTTCCGACAGGCCGAGGCCGACGCCGACGAGTTCGCTCACGAGACAGGCACCACCCACCTCGTGATCGAGCGGTTCCCCGAGGGCCCGGCCATCGACCTCGAGCTGGACTGCCTGCTCCCCGACGACATGGTCAAGGCCGATCACCGGTTCACCGTCCTGAGCGAGGCCGAGTGGCTGGCCGTCCGTGACGACTGGGACGCCGAGGTCCAGTACTCGGCGGAGGTGGCGGCATGACGGTGACCAACGTGTGCCGCGCCGAAGGCTGCGCCTTCGAGAGCACCGAGCACTACGACGTCGCCTGCCACGGCTATGCCCTCGGTGCTGGCCACTACAACTTCGAGCGCCTTCACCGGTCCCAGGTGGTGGTCGCCTACCCGGACAGCACCTACACGGTCCGGACGTACGTGTTGCGTAACGGTCACTGGGACCTCCTTCGCGAGGCGCCAGCGGACCTCCGCAGCGTCGCCCAGGCGACCGTCGACGGCAACGTCGCTGTGGCGGAGGTGGCGATGTGATCGAGAACATCCCGCATCTGCGAGCGCCCCGGTCGACCGTGGAGCGCCTGCCTGGCCCCGACGGGTACGACCAGATGGTCGTTGAGGTGATGTGTGGACGTTCCGTCGCCGTCACCTTGACGACCTACGTGCCGTCCAAGGTTCGCTGCCCCGAGTGCAAGGCCGCGGAGCGTCGTCACACCTGCGACAACCCGCTCCACTGCTCGACCTGCTTGAACGAGAAGGCGGCCAAGGCCACGGCGGCGCGGACCGCTCGACGGAAGGCACGGCGATGACCAGCCGATGGGAGGTCTGACGGACTTATGCTCAACCTGAGTGTTACTCCTACGCTCGCCGACGTGCCGCTCGATGTCGACCTTGCCAAGCGCCTCGAACGCGCCACGTCGAAGGTGGAGCGGGACATCGAGGAGCGGGACCGGCTGATCCTGCTGGCCTACGCACGCGGGGCGAGCCTGCGCGACATCGCCGACGTGACCGGCCTGACTCACGTCGGGGTGAAGAAGCTGATCGACAGGGTCCAGCCGGACTACGTGATCCTCGACGACGACGGCAACCCACTCGCGATCATCGAGGCCAAGGCCATCGGCCGCACCAACCTCACGCTCGACCAACTCCGCCTACACCTCCGAAGAGGACCGACGGAACCACCTGGTCCCGTTCCTCAACACCTACAACCACGACCGACCGCACAGCGCGATCGGGAACCGGCCACCGATCTCCCGGGCACCCGAGCCCGGCCCGCGGCTCACTCATGAGCCCATCGAGCTTCCGCCCGACCATCCGGGCCAGATGTCGCTCGATCTCGATCCGTGACACCAACCTGTCCGGAGAACACACCTAACACGCCGTGAGTCCTCACCAGTCGCCGACATGCCGCAGCGTCTGGCTGCGTGGCTCGCCGAGAGGCTGGGTCTCGATGGTGTTGACATGACGCCGTGCCCACGGCCATGATGCGCGAACTCAGGTTGGCGCTGCGCGCCCGAGCGAGGTGATGCCTCATGCCGGGACATGTGCGAGCCCACTACCGAGGCGGCTATGCCAGACGGGCCGCCGCTGTCCGCGCCAGGGCCAACGTCGACCCGACAACCCGGTGCTGGCGATGCGGTCGCACCAAGGCCGAGCACGGCCAACCCTGGCAGGCCGGCCACGTCGTCGACGGCCTCGTCGGCGGTGAACTGCGCCCCGAGTGCCGGACGTGCAACGCATCAGCGGGTGCCACCGCAGGCAACCTCACACGCAAAGCACTAACGCCCACTCGTAAATGGTAAAGCGTTTCGCCGTTAGTGGGGTTTAGGGGCTGGCGTCCGCTGCAAAGCACTAACGCCCACTCGTAAGTGGTAAGGCGGTTAGCTGTTAGTGGGGTTTAGGGGCTGGCGTCCGCTTTTTAGGTTTGATCGCCTCGCCGCTAGAC
>CAZRUI010000052.1:0-5346 GCA_964603225.1 uncultured Candidatus Peribacteria bacterium
TGAAACCATGTGAAAAATTTCCTTCGCTCATGAATCACCTGCACAGCGTATTCTGCGAGAAGTGTGTTCCACGAAGAAAGCTCTGATTTGGTTGCTTCTTTGTCGAGAATGGATTGAATCACACGATTGCGAGAGGTGAGCGCTGTGCGATAATTTTTCTGGATTTTGTCATAGACAGGACTTGCGAATACGAGCATCTCATCGAGAAAATTTCGTCGCTCACTTGGTTCTCCTGAGATGACTCGGAGATGATCGCTCTGTATCCAAAAAGCGCGATACAGCATTTTGTCTTCATATTTTGGCTTTGAGCATGATTGCTCGCCCATATACCACTTTGGTGAGCGATTTTTCCCATCAAAAATGGATTGAAAAAGTATTTCACCGAGTTCTAAACGGAGAGCCCATTCTGACTGTCAAAAAGATGATTTTTGTTCCCAACTCGTGTGGTGGGGATTGCTTGCATTGATGAGGATGGAGAGTGCTTCGCAGAGGGTTGATTTTCATGAACCATTATTGCCCACCACAACCTGAAGAGCTTCTTTGAGGGAAAGACGTGTGTTTGAATAGTGCTTAAATTGATAGAGTGAGAGCTTCATCAGTGGCAACTAGATCTTGAGAGGCATGATAATATGTCGGAAATCTTCCTTTCCTGTATCGAGACTGGTTCCTTGGATGAGAATAGGTGACAGACTGGTTTCAAAGCCTATACGCACATCGTCACCCTCGACGACCTGTAGTGCATCAATGAAATAGGTCGCATTGAGTCCTACTTGGTCATTACCTTCGACTTCTGCGGCGAGTTCTGTTTCACTGGCACCGAGCTCTGTATCGCCGGAATCGAGACGGATAAGGCCACTGCTATCGAGTGCCATTTTGACGTTGAAATTATTTTCTCGAGCAATGAGGCTCACTTGTCGGAGAGATTGTACGAGTTTTGAGCGGTTGGTGAGAGCGTTGATGCTGGTTGTTTTTGGGAAGAAATTTCCATAGTCAGGAAAGTGACCATTGAGGAGACGCGAGTAGAGGAGCACTCCTTCGTACTCGAGCAAAATCTGATTATCAGCAAAATAAAACTCTACATCGACTCCATCAGGGAGGGTCTTCATAATCTCATTGGCACTGCGGGCAGGGAGGATGATGGCGAGTTTTTTATCAACACCTGTATCACAGTTATAACGATATTCCGAGAGACGAAAACTATCTGTCGATGCGAAGGTGATATGGTCAGTATGGAGCTGAATATAGACACCAGCGAGTGTCGGTCGGATATTTCCGCTGGCACAAGAAAAAAGTGTCTTGCTAAAGGCTCTCTTCAGGACATCAGAACTCATGCGAAATTTCGTATCTCGGCGTGTTGCAGGAATCATCGGAAATTCATCAGCTCCGAGACCCTTGAACCTGGTTTTCTGTTTATTGGCAGTGAAGTTGAGCGTGTGACCGGTATCGGTTTTTATCTTGAGACGAGTAGGATCCAGGAGATTCAGATATGAAGCCAAAAATCGAAATGAAACAGTGATATCACCCGGTTCTTTTATCTCTATATCACGATCGATAGTATATTCGATAGCCATCTCGAGATTATTTGCTACGACCGTGAGTTTTTCATTGGTAGCGCGGAGGAGCACATTCTCGAGAATCGGTGTTGTGGGACTATTTATGACAGCATGAGCAACAGTCTTGATGGCTGTAAATAGGGTATCCGAATCGAGTTCTATGTGCATAAAAGAGGAGTGTTACGTGAATTGCGAACGAACAAGTATATGGTAGCTCCGGTCGGACTCGAACCGACATGAGTCGCCTCAATGGATTTTGAGTCCATCGTGTCTACCATTCCACCACGGAGCCATATCTTGTCATATGTGAAGCCGTATGGCTCTCACCGCGAGTAGGATATAGAAAAAGATGATTTTTGCAAAGCAGAGTTACGAAAAAAATCCCTCGGGAGATCGAGGGATAAAAATAGAAAATTTCTTTATTTTATAAGCTTCAAGAGAAGGTTTCTGAGTATCTCCAGCCCGTGTTCTGTCATGACAGATTCTGGATGAAATTGGACACCGAGCATTTTTTTCTCCGGACAATGTATCATATCGATACTTCCATCAGGTTTCATCGCGATATCGCATCATTTTTTGAGTCCAAAACCGGCAAAGGAATTATATTGACCGACAAATTCAGTCTTTCCATCAGGTGTGATGATGACTTCTTTTTGAACACCCTGGAGTGGCACACGGAGCTTCTTTACTTCTAATCCAAGATGTTGGCAAATAGCCTGACATCCGAGACATATTCCAAGGAGCGGAGTTTCTCATCGTCATGCCAGAATTTCCCTGAGGCGGTTCATCTTTGGATCACTCGTATCATTGATATCACCTGGTCCACCACCAAAGACGAGAATATCTTCTCTAGGCACATACTCTTTGTAAGGCACGACAGAAGCTTTCGCTCCAAGTGATTGAATCATAACCCCAAGAATATGGGCAAAATTATCATCAAAATTGATTACAATCACTTTTTTACCCATGAGTTCTGGGGAAGGTTCGAGTGTTTCTTGTTTTCTTATGAGAAAAGAATTAAGATGGGCATTTCGGAACATCCTCATACGACGTTCGAGTACACGAGCGTAGGTGGGTGAGAGATGAAGTGGGTTTGCTTCTGTCGTTTTGGACGTCAAAACTCTTCTGACGCCTGCGGATTTATTCCTCGTTTCTTCCGCTTCTGCAAAGGGATCAGAATCAAGGGTGATGCCAGCTCCAGCTGATTGTGTGAGAGTAGCATTTTTGTGATCTAAAATAGCACCCCGTATAGCAATAGCGGTGTCTATATTTCCACTATTTTTATAGACACCAAAGACTCCACCGTAGTATCCTCGTGATATTTGTTCAAGCTTCGCAATTATCTCACAGGCTCGATTGATAGGACTCCCTGTGAGTGTCGGAGCGTTCAGAGTTTTTCTGAGCGCATCGATCACATGAGTGCCTGAAACGATCCTCCCAGAGATTCTATATTCCGTATGTATCACGGCTCCTGTTTCTCGCAGAAATGGTCACTCTATCTCTCCATGAGGACAAAATTCGGCAATAATTTTTGTTCCTTCATCGAGGAGCATGGCGAGTTCTTTTGCTTCTTTTTCATTGCGAAAAGCGAATTGTTCGAGTCGTTCTTCAAACGTTTCAGGACGACCAATCTTCATAGTTCCAGCAATGGGATTCGTGGTTGCTCTACCATCTCGTATGGTGAGATGACGCTCGGGACTGGCATAGAGATAAGACGCTTCAGAAGTGCGAAAAAGAGCTGTCATATAGGTCCCCCGTATCATGAGGAGTCGTTGGAGCATCCCGAGAGAGGTTTTTTCAGGATTCATACCAGTAACAGGAGAGATAAAATGACGTGCTAAAACAGCCTGACATATATCACCGTTACGGATATGATTTTGGATTTCTCGGACTTTCTTACCATAGACATCGTCACTCATGCTCGGGTTTGATTCTCCAAGAGAAAAATGATTATCACCATTTTGCCGGAGGAGACGAGCTAATTTTTCTCTTGTTATATATTGAACTGATGGTACATCAGAGACGAGAGCGAGTATGGGCTCATCACCGATAGCTGTCCGTCATGCTTCTTGCATGAGTCGGGAAGGAGCGAGAAATGTGATGACCTTTCCAGGAGTTTGTAGCGCTTTCATCTCTTCCAGTGTCGCAGCTCGTATCAGCTCTCCTGGATAGATATGTGCATGATTGCCTTTGGCAATTATAGCGTAGTTTTCGCCTCTGAGTGAGGCAGGAAGCGAATTGTTTGGTTTCATAAATGTAAATTAAAATAATAATGTATTACTACGGTGTGACAAAAGCGTCACAAAAAAGAGACTTCAAAAAAGTCTCAGGAGCACCGAAGTACTCAGATATTTATTGACGCCAACTCTCCTTGAGGCGACCGTACTGGAGAATACGAGATCCACGACTGACCGTCGTGATAGAGAGTTCGAGCTCTTCCGCTATTTCGCGTTGGGTTTTGCCAGCAGCGAGAGCATGCATGATCTTGATGCGTTCATCGAGTGCTTCGATTTCTTGTGGCGTCATCATATCTTCGAGAAAGCCATCGAGATCATCTTTGTGACGCTTGAGCTCGGCTATGATATTATTTCTGAGAGTGGCTTGGTAAGACATATAGTATACTAATGTATTACTACGATGATATACACAATGAAGAGAAAGTCAAAAGAATTTTGAAAAACACTCAATTTAATGAGTGTTTTTTCAATTGTTGTTAGCGGATTATTCTCCTAAAATATAATCTACGACGAGTTTTTCTTGCTCTGCAAAGAGGAATGCGATTTCGAGGCCCATATATTCCCCTTTTGTGAGACTGTTATTGAGATTAGCTGTTTCCTTTTTCTTCTGAAGATTAGCGTATTGTGTTGTTACAAAATCATTCAAAAATATCTGATAGTCTCGGAGGTCTGCTTTTGCATTTTGTACTTCAGGATCGTTTGCATTATCAGCGCTGATAAGTGCCCATTTTACTGCAATCATCTCTTCCATGACCGGACGATTATCAGGATAGGCAAAGAGGCTATCGAGAAAACGGTTTGCAATGACGCCTGCAACACGATTTGGCTTACAGATAGTGCGATCGATTTTTTCATTGCCATCGAAATTTTCCTGAACACGTTTTGTATCACAGTTATTGGCAATAAGAGGATAGCGAGTACGAGCGATTTCTTGGATTTTTGCCTGCATCGTAGCCAGGTCAGCATCAATTTGTTCTGAGTTTTTGAGATAATACTCCTCTCCACGGAGATTCGATTCGGTTGTATTTACCTCGCCAAGCGCGCTTGAGGCGAGTTGGTTTTGTTTTTGAGCCGCAAAAGGAGAAGGTCGAAGACCAGGAGCGTAGTCGATATATTGTTCGATACCCCAGAGTCCGCCGCCAGAACCGATGAGGAGTGCGAGAGCTCCAAATTGAGCTATTTTCTTGTACATAATGAGGAGATATAAAAAATACCTAGTTTCATGTTACCAGGTATTTTTCTCGTAGTAAAATATTTTTGTCAAATTATCCAATGATGTTCCCAGCTTTGTCCCGGATAATCATTTTTTTGTCTTCTGCTTGTCGGTTTGCGACAGCTTGTTGTACGATCATAAAGAGTGTACCAACGAGCCAGTAGAGACCGACACCGGCTGGAAATTGAAATGCGAAAATAGCCGCCATAGCAGGGAAGATATAGATCATCATCTTCTGCATTTGTTGCATATCAGGCATATTTGGATCCTTTGGCTTTTCTTCTTTTTCTGGTTGATTGGCTTTGATTTTTTTCTGAGAGAGCCACATCTGGCCAAATTGGAG
>CAZRUI010000053.1:0-5219 GCA_964603225.1 uncultured Candidatus Peribacteria bacterium
ACATAATCGCCACATTATGACGCCACACATATCACACGAATGAGAAGGATGAAAAAATAAGCTTTTGCGTATACCTTTGCAGTCAAAAACAAGAAATTGAAAGACTGTTTTTGTAGATATGCCGAACTTCAATAAGAAACTCTATTTCTCGTATATTCGTATGAGTACAGGGAAGCAGACACAAGAGCACAGCCCTGAAAGACAGAGAGACTACCTGAAGCTCTATACAAAGAAGATATGAATTGATTATGATAAAGAAGTGATAGAGTTTAAAGACCCTTGAGAATCAGGATTTAAGGTGAAAGTGATAAATGGAAAAGCAGTATGAACAAGGAGAAAAGAATTTGCGAAATTGTGGGAATATATAGACGCATGTAAAGTACCGTGTGAGGTTTTTGTGTATGATATATCTCGATATTCTCGACATGACCAAATATGAGTCACAGAACTCTCTATCGCCCTGTGAATTGAGGGAAAAGAGCATCAAAAGATTGAAAAGTTCCATATCGCTGAAACAGAAGAAATTTACACGATTGATACTCCGTGATCTAAAATCACAGCAGATATAGGGGCAAAAATGAAAGAGAGCGAAGGAAAGAGGAGAAAATCTAATACAAATATCACTATATGGACAAATAAGAAGATTCTTCCCAAAATGGTAGCGAGTAAGTTATCAAGTAGAAAAGTTTTTGAGTGGGTAATAGAAAATGGCATTGAATGAGTGAAGAAGTGACCAAATTTCAAACATATAGAGAATGCTATTGATATGAGAATAGGAGGCAATACCATGCAAGAGATACACGATTATTTATTGAAAAATGGTGTTGACTACGGTATATGAAACCTTAACACAACAATTTTTTCTAATGAAGTCCTTATAGGTATATTTTGTCCTAAAAAATGAAAAAATAAGGGAGAAATAATCGAGTTACAATTTCTGGACTGTGTAACGCCTATATCTCTTGAAAAATGGGAGGCATTGCGAAAAACAATGAAACACAGAGTGCCATATAAGACAAAGCAATTAGACGGAGCATTTTTACGCCCCGTAATTCATATTATGAGACTGGTAGGCGGTGATGAAATTGGCTGAAATTTTAGATTTTACAGTAAGACTAAATGAAAAGGGCAGTATTGGTATATCAGATATAGAAAAGGCCATAAAACACATGTAGAAATATCATTACTCGAAATACTGAGGGAATTTATAAAACAACAAGGAGAAGTATTATTCGATATATTCTATAACATTTCTCGGAAGGCATTCGAGGATTGTTTTAAAGATACAAGTATTTATGAGTTAGGTTATATCTCAAAAGAATCGTTCTGAAATAAAGAAGATACTGAGAAATTATTTAAGGAAAAGTTAAAGGAAATATTTAGTAGTACGAACTTTGGGAAGCATTGGTCACTAGAAAAACTTTATAGTGTGCCAATTGCTGACACTATGAGGGAGATTATAAACTATCAGGAATGTCTCAAAAATGTATTTAGAGAGACAAAAAATAAAGTAGTTAAAAGAGAGATGGAGGAGTTGGGTGAAGTTGAAAATTTATTCTTTGATTGGAGTAGGGCGGTATATGGTGAAGACATTTTGAAGGGGTATTTTCTAAAAAATATCTCTTCAGAAGATAAAACACTTATAGAGAACTCAAAAGCGTATGTAGGGCACTTAAAAGATGAAATCGATGGGGTAAAGAGAGAAATAGATGGTATAGATGATAGAATAATCGTAGGTACAATTTCTAAAGACCTTATTCCTCGTGCTAATGAGAAAAAAGATACACTCAATCAGCAGATTATTGAACTGCAAAAAAAGATTGATAATTTAGAACATTCTTCGGATATAGAAAAATATATAGAGAGAATGCCAACCATAATTAGAAAAATTGGCGAACTCACAGCAAAACCCTTTACTGAAAAGGATTTTACAAAGAATTTTCCTGAAATAGTGAAACTAATTGATATAACTTGTGGCGAACTCACCCTTACAAAAGAAAAAGCCCTAAAAATAGGGCTTTATGAGGTACTGGAACGCATGCGAGACATCGACAATCTGAATTGGCAGGGCGGCTCAGAATCGAACTGAGATCAAGGACTTTGGAGATCCCTATACTAACCGTTGTACTACCACCCTACGTGTTCTATGCTTGGGCATTGTAGAAAGAGTCCGAGAAAAAACAAGCCTGTTTGCCTTTTTTCTCTGGGTGTGATAGGATAGAGATATGTTTCGACTTCCACGATTTTTCCGAAAGCCTCGCCCAGTCTACCATCATGTGATAGCAGCATCGTTGATTATCGCGTATTGGTGGGCACTGTGGAATATTCTGGATGCTCTCTTTCTCCGTCATGCGATGACGACGACCGAGATTATCTCTGTCGGTATCGTCGCTATTGTGAGTCTCATCGTGATGTTCCTCTTTGATATAGATTTTTCAGACCTTCAATAGTTTATTTTCAGCTTCTCTTTCTCCAGACTTCTCTTCCTCCTGTTTCCCATATGAGTATTTCTTCGAGGAGAGGATAGACGATATTTCGTTCTGGTCTTATATTGAGCTCTACAAATGTGTCTCTTACTGCGAGAAGTGAATTAAATAATCCTGATTTTTCAGGGTATTGTTTGTAGTGTTGTTTGGGTACAAATCGACCACCGAGGTCTGGGCATGTACCAGTTGAAAAAACACCCCAGGCGTCTTCTGGAGGGAAGTTGCCAAGGGTGTAAAATCGACCACTCATAAATAATTAGATTGAGTATCTCTTAAATGAGACGAGGACGTCACCACCGAGATATTGCTCGATAGTCTGGTCAGGATTGACGACGAATGGTTGTGTGAGGAGAGTTCCTTCTTCCACAAATTTCTTCATCTTTCCTTCGATGATGCTTGCGAGGATATTTTCTGGTTTACCAGCATTTTTTGGATCCTGCTTCATCATATCCATCTGTACTTCACGCTCGTGAGCGATAGTCTCAGCAGGGAAGTCAGAGACACGGAGAGCGCCTGGATTTGTCGCAGTGACGTGCATAGCAACCTGACGAACTTTTTCTTCATCAGTACCAGCATTTGCAGCAACGACAGCAGCTACCTTGCTATTTGAGTGAACGTATGAGCCAACAACTGGAGCCTCGATAACATCCATAGGACCGAAAACGACGTTTTCACCTGTTTGTTGGATGATGTCTGACATACGAGGAGTGAAGGCAGCTTTTGCTTCTTCGACGTTACCAGCTTTGACGAGGACCTCCATGAGTTCCGCGATAAAGTTTGCGAAGTTGTCAGTACGAGCCACGAAGTCAGTCTCACACGTGAGAGAGGCAACGTAGACCCTGTTTCCGTCGTGTTTGATCTGGATACGACCTTCGTGAGTCGCATTATCAGCACGCTTACCAGCTTTTGCGATACCCTTTTTACGGAGCTCGTCGATAGCAGCATCGATATTTCCCCCTGTTTCTTCGAGGGCTTTTTTACATTCTGTGATAGAGACACCAGTAGCGTCTCGGAGTTCTTTGATGAGTTCAAGTGTAATAGCTGTCATAGTTGAATTACGAATTAAAAATTACGAATTACGAGAAATATTCTTTTTTCTTATTCAGCAGCAGCTTCTTCTTTTTTTGGAGCTGGTTTCTTTGCGATTTTCTCAGCTACAGTTTCACGAGCTGTACGCTTCATAGCTGGAGCGAGTTCGTCTGTGATGAATGTGAGAGACTTGAGATTATTGACGTTCGCAGGGACGAAGTGATCACAGAGATTTGGTTGACCAGTAGTACCGAGGATAGCAAAGACGGTTGTACCGAGAACGTTTGCTTCTTTGATAGCCTGGAGCTCGTAGTGACCATCGATAACGAAGATTCCATCTGGAGATTTCTTCATATCTTTGATACCTTCGTAACGCTTCTTGAGACGGTTGAGACGAGTCATAACCATAGCCTTCTCTTTTTTTGAGAGACGGTTGATTTCACCTGTTTCGATGTCTTTCATGATTTTGTTGTATTCACGAACCTGACGCTTGATAGTGTTGTAGTTCGTGAGGAGACCTGGAACCCAGACAGAAGTAACGCTTGAGTGACCTGTTTTTTCAGCGAGGTCCTGAGCGATTTTCTGAGTCTGTACTTTTGTACCGACGATGAGGAGTTCCTTACCAGATTTGCAGAATTCTTCGAGAGCTGCTTTGGTGTCCGCGAGGTGTTTCTCAGTTTTTGTGAGATCGAACACGTGAATACCATTCTGTTGTCCATGAATATAAGGCTTCATGGCAGGAGACCAGTGTTTTGTATCGCTG
Source organism: uncultured Candidatus Peribacteria bacterium (assembly GCA_964603225.1). Classification (GTDB taxonomy): domain Bacteria; phylum Patescibacteriota; class Gracilibacteria; order BD1-5; family JAGOOR01; genus JAGOOR01. The sequence goes on from CAZRUI010000053.1 coordinate 4,279, forward strand.
CCGATATGTACTGCGTTGTGCAGCATGTCTTTGATGAGAGACATAAGAGAAAAATAAAAAAATAATCCTTAAACTTGTATATCATCGTAGCCGAATAGTGAGGGTCACAGAGATTCTCGCTCTGAGATAGGACACATCCGTAAATGACGACAAGTGGGCCGTTCATATTCCGAGCGACCCGCGCAGTATATAGAAACCGAGATAAAAGCAAATAAAAAAGCCCTCGTTTGAGGGCTTTTTTGGTATATTCAGAAAAATTAATTCCACCAAACACACATGTTGTTGATCTGGACGAAACCAGCGTTACATGACCAACAACTCTGGCTGTTTGTATAATAAGCATTTGAAGGCATAGGGATGCTACAATTGTTGTAGTTATTGTAGTTGTTGTTGTATGTGCTGCATGAAACGGCTGTATTATTTGTTCCAGTACAGTTCCAGTAGGTGTAGTTTCCGTTGTAGCTCGTATTTGAGACATATCCAGTCGTACAGGTATTGGCAGTAGAACCACATTGACCAGTTGTACCGTAGTAATTGTTATTACCGTAGATGCTACATGTTACAGCGACATTGTTTGTTCCAGTACAGTTCCAGTAGGTGTATCCACCACTGTAGGTCGTATTAGAAGCATAGCCTGTTGTGCATGATCCTGCTGTGTATCCACACTGACCTGTTGTACCTGAGCTATAGTTCGTTGTACAAGTATTACCAGATCGGTAGTAACCGCTATTACATGACCAGTCACATGAGCCAGCTGTCGTATAGTATGCATTCCATGGAGCTGTACCACATGAGTAACACGTATTACCTGAGAGGTATTGACCCGCAGAACAATACGTATTGTTGTAGTTGCTGACACAAGTATTACCAGATCGGTAGTAACCACTGTCACAAGACCAATCACATGTTCCTACATTGGTGTAGTATGAGTATGATGGCTT
>CAZRUI010000054.1:0-5167 GCA_964603225.1 uncultured Candidatus Peribacteria bacterium
ACACCAGCGATCGCGCTCACGATTTTGGCCGACACGGCGTCAATGACCGCCCCATCGGGGATCGCTGCCGCAATCGCGGTAGTTGCGCCGGACGTGCTCAACGACACGACGCCGCTGTGGTAGCTTGTGGCGTGCAATTGCCCGCCCACCACGCCCCGATGCCCGATCGCCACTTCCTCGAAGCGCTGGCGGTTCCGATTTTTGTAGAGTACACTCATTGTTTTTTCTCCTGCCGCAACGCGGCATCCCGTGCAATTTGTTCGGCTTTAGCTGGCTTTTCCCCGTGCTTGACCAGGCTGTCCCGCATTTTCTCGTACTTGCGCCGCAATTCCTGTCTTTCGCCCATGTTGATTCTCCACGAATTGAATTTTCTTTTTCAGTGCCGCAATGCGCAATTCCAGCCCCGGGAACGGCTTCTTGGCGTACTCGCCCACAGCCCGATCCAGCTTTTTACGCCAGTCGGCCACCAGGATGTTTGCTACCGGGCGCTCCGGTTCTGAGTCGATGAGTCCGCGCTCCATCAGGCTCAGCACCCATCCCTGGTAGCCGTGTACGTCGTATTCAATGAGTTGTTTCCCGCCGGAAACGTGGATCTGCTCCCATTTTTCGCGCATCGAGACACCGGAAACCGTATCAATTTCAACCATGTATTCCCGATAGGGTACCTGGATGATCTGTATGCCATTTTTGGTGTGCCAGTCTTTGCTGTGCAGATCGCGCCCGCGCTCGTCGATACCGTTGACGCCGTGATCCAACTGCTGTTTACCCAGCACTGGGAACCAACCCAACTCACCGCTCGGCAGCTCCACCACATCCCATTGTGTAGGGTGATGGGTGAAACGAAATGGCGGGGTTAGATTCACTTTCGGTAGCGATACACTTGCTACCGGGTCGTTGTAGATGGGTTCACGCCCGATGATTGCAGCCATAAATAGTTCCTCCTATTTGTGTTTAATTAGCTGTTGAGGCTCAACGCGCGCACCGCACGGGCATTCTCGCAAATGCCTACGCCGATGTACCGATCGGATACAATTTCACTGGCAGCGTTGTCGTTGTCGTGTTTGTATTTCATGCCGATTTCAGCGTTTTCCATGATGATTTGGTTGTTCCCTTCATACACCTGCAACCGGGCGTCATCGTAATGGAAAGCGCCAGGCGTCCACATGCAACTGATGACGTCGCCGCCAGAAGTTGGGCACGAATTGGACAACCAAATGTCCACGCCGCGGAACGAACCAGCAAACGAACCGTTTTGGCCGTTCAACAACGGCTGAACTTGCGGATTCATAGCCTCTACGCCGGTTTCACCGCGTAAATCGCTCATGAGTTGAGTGAACGATTTCTGCGACATAGCAAGGATTGTTTGCCCCATCGGGTTCAACGCATCGATGAGCGCAAATTTCATGTCGTAGAAATAATCCACGCTGAACTGCTGGCCGCTCTGCCCTTCCGTGGCCGTCACGGAGCTGAACAGATTGCACAGCATGTCATTTTCACGGTTGTACACGCCCAAAACCGACCGGAACGCCAATTGCGCAATCTGGTCTTCGCTCAACGACGAGGTGATCTGATGCAAATCAGATACCGTGGATTTGAGCGATTGCCGCGCGATCGTTAGCGTCACGCTCGCATCGACCAGTGCAGTGTTGGTGGGCGCAGCGTATTCGGCCACGGCGGCAGCGGTGACATTGTAATCGATTTGCGACACTTTCATCACCGTCGAGCCGGAACCCGCAATATCGCCGCGATACACCGCCGCGCCAGGAACCCGCAACAGATTCACATAGTCGGCCAACAGCACATGAGCAGCGCCGTAAAGAATCTCACTTAACCGTCTATCGCCTGCGCCAGAATACAGAATTTCATTCGCCATGATTTACCTCAAAGTTGAGTGAAAAGAATTTTGTGTCTTTTCGCCCTACGTCGAGGTACGGTGACGAGCCGAGGCGGCGCTTCTTTTAGTGTGCAATTTACGTCCGATAACGGGGGCGAGCCGATTGCATACATCCCATGGCGCGATTGGTAGCTATATACGATAGTTAAACAAATTCAGTATAAAATGTCAACGCTAATTACGTTTCATCGCAAACTGCGGAAACTTTTTACGCCAGTACTCCGTTTTTTCCTCTTTGTTCATGCTCGCCAGTGTCCCCAATTCATCAGGCGCTTTGGCTGGTGCCGAACGCGCGACGCCGCTGGGCAGGGCCTTGTTGCCTCCTGGGGCGGCGCCTTGGCCCAACCACACCGCGCCCGCGCTTTTGTGCGTCTCGAACCAGGCGTGAAAATCCGTTTCGCCCGACTTTTGGAATTTGAACAGCGCGAACTCCCGCGCTTCGCGGTCGGCCAGCCCCTGATCCGCCAACAGCATTTCTTTTTCGTAGCGCGATGACAACTCACCGTGGCTTTGCTCCAACGCCGTGTACTTGGCGTGCAGCTCATCGAGCATGGACAACCGCTTGGCGGCTTCCTCCAGCATTTTTTCCTTCGCGGACGCTTCTGCCATGGCCAGGGACAATTTGTCCCCCACCTCTTTGGCCATAGCTTCGGCGCGCTGCCTGGTCTCACGCTCTTTTGTCAACTCTTGCAACGGCACTACTTTTTCATTTTCTTCACTCATAAACTGGTTCCTCCAATTTTTGGTTGTTCGGTCGGGTCGGGTTCGATGGGACGGCGCAACGCGGCCACCATGGCCTCCTCGTCGGCAATGGTTTGCATCTCGGCCAACGCCTCGGCGTCGGTCAATCCAGGGTTTTCGCGGCGAAAAATGCGCAGGCGCGAGGTGAGGCCCATGTCCAACATGATCTGGTCTTTTTGCTGCTGCTGCGCCAATTCCTCGGTCGAGCGCGGTACGCCGGGGTAGCTGATGCTCCAGCCGTCCGTGGGCACCAATTGCCCATAGCCGAACTGCTCACAGCCGTAGTTCCACGCCGCCGCCGCCGCCTGCAACAGCGCTTCGTCTCCCAGCCTAAACTGTGGTTCATATTTCGCTTGCAACGTGCGTTGGGCCTCGCGCGTCAGCGCCAGCGCACGTCCGCTCATGGGGTCGGCGCCTTCTTTGAGATCGCTTTCGGATATGCCCGCGTTGCGGATCAGTTTGCGCTCACGCTCGACGAACACCGCGTGCAGCGCCGCCGGATCCACCGCAGTATCGAACTGATGAAACTGCGGTTGGCCGTTGGGCGTGGCCCGGAACCGCGCCATCCCGGTCGGGTCGGTGTCCATGATTTTCGTGCGCCCGTCCTCGGAGACCGCGCCAAGCGGCTCCACGTCCACGGTCACGCGCAACGGGAACGAAGCGTTTTTGACGCAGTGCGTCCAGTACGTGTAGAGCATGCCCAATTCGTAGCTCGCATCCACGGTTTCTGCGCCGTGACGTGTGCACCACAGGTGAGTGGAGGGCATTTTGTGGTACAGCGCCAGCGGCAACAGCGGTTGCGCGGCGTCGTCAAAAAACGGGTATTGTGTACCAATCAGTGGCTCCACGCCGTAGCGGGCGCTCACGTCCCTGCCCTGTTCGTCTTCGAGACGGAAATAGGGAGAAAGGGCTTCTTCGATGCTCCACGTCTCCAGCACCCAATCGCATTGCCCGTTGGCCTCGTACTCCGCCCACACCCGCGCTTTAACCGGCTGCGCCGGTTTGTGCGCGTTCGGGGTCAACTCCACGAGGTCTGGCCGCACCAATTCAAACACCAGCCCCAACGGTGTGGGGGTGACCTGCACCAGATTTTCGTTGAACGCGTAGACGTGCATCTCGTGCTGCTGCATCAGTTGCCACAGCCCCGAATCGCTGATGTGTTGCACAAACGCGTCGATGTGGGCGCCTTGGTACTCGACGTTGCGCACCACCGGCGACTGGTTGTAACGCACCGCCATTTGCTCTACAATGGTTTTTAGAAACGAAAACGAGGTAGCGGGTCGCCCCCACAGTTTTTTCCGTGCGCCGGAGATGTGCGACAAAATGTAGGTTTCCAGGTCTGTGCGCCATTCCCCGCACAGCAGCCGGTGGCGGCGGCGAACTTCTTGCACACGCTCGCTATCGTCGCTAAAAATGGGGACTGTGGGTGTTTTAGTGTTGGCTTGGGGTTTGGCCATTTTCTTAGATCCTTACTTGCAGGCTGCTTGGCCCGTCGATGCGGGAGTATTCGTCCACCACGCAATAGCGCAGCGCGTCGATAAGATGTTTGAAATTGTCGGTGTGCTTGGTGCCGTCCCAGTATTTTAGGGACTTGATGAGGTTTTCGCACTTTTCATGCACGTACAGTTTGCGCCGCAAAAACAGCGAGTTCAACAACCGTGCTCCGTATTCAACGCTCCCAGCCCCTTTGGTGGCAGGGTACACGCGAAACGGGGGCGCATGCTGCGGGTGGCCCATGAGCACCGCAAAACTTTGCTCCAACAGCGCGTTAATGCCGATGCCAGCTTGGCTTTTGCCAGCGGTGTTGTGATCGCCCCTGGCCTCGTCGATGTGCAACAACGTAAACCCAATCTGCTTTAGCGCCGCTTGAATGCCCTGGGCGTCTTCCAGGGGGGTTGTGGAGCCTTTGGAAACGTACTCGCCCAAAATCCAGATGTTGGGGTCCGCGCTGCGTGTCATCGCCGCGATAACCGCCACCTGGCGGCCTGCGCGTTCGCCGTGATCCAAGCCAATTACGAGTCGATAGTTGCCCTCGGGAACAACGTTGCACAGATTGTCCGCGCCGAATGACGCCAACCAGCGGTTGGGTTCCACGCCCTCCCACTCGCCGTAGATGCGCTGTGGGCGCTCCCAGTAGGGCGTGATGTCAATCTGTGCTTGGATGCTCTCTGCGCTGCGCCAGGGGCAATTCTCGGGCGACAACGGCACAACGAACTGCTCCCAGCCCGGCGCGGGTGGCTCGTTGTTCTCGGCATCGCCCTCAATGAGCTTTTTGAGCCAATCCACGGGGCGTCCAATGGGCGTGCAGGTGAACCAAACTGGCCCGCCCGACACCTGCACCCGCGCCATGAACTCGCCGAAATGGTGTTGTTTCGGGGGTTCGTCAATCCAGCCCCAGTCGATCGTGGCACCCGCCAAAGCGACTACGTTGCTCTCTCCACCTCGGAACCCAATCGTAGAGCCGTTTTGCAAGCGGATAGCCCGCCGCCCCCGGTACGTGTAGCCTTTCACGTCGTCGTATTTCTGTTCTGT
>CAZRUI010000055.1:0-4799 GCA_964603225.1 uncultured Candidatus Peribacteria bacterium
AAGGAGAGTGGACGCCCGCGGGAATCACCGGGGCGGACAGGACGTTCGGGTCGCTTGTGGAGGTGGCCAACATTATCCGGTCCTGCTGACCGCGGAGACCCGCCCAACCACCACGATGCAGTCGTCCAGGAATTGCGCCTCTGCCAGCCCGCGCCGGTACTCCGCCTCCGCTTTCTTGAATCGATCTTCACGCGCTGCCTTGGTCCGCTCGTCCCGCATCGCCAATTCCGCAAACGGAATGCGGGAGTCTCCATTATATTGCTGTTCCACAGGACTTGCGTCGCCCCTGCCCAGTTCCATCACCGGCGCGCGAAGCGTCGATCGCAGGGTTTTGACCCTCTCCTGCAGGGTCTGCTGCCCCGTCGCGATCGCCACCCATCCCCCCGTCGTCTCCTGTGCCTTGCGGTCCGCTTCGGCATTTGCCGTGCTTCCCAACCTCGATTGCCACTGACCCGCGACACACCGGAGTTCGACGAAGGTCCTTGAACGGAGTGAGCCCACCCGCGTGACACCTGCGCTCTCGGCGAAAGTCATCCCGTCACGACGCATCCGCATGCCCAGTGCGACGATATCGCGGTCGAACGGCACCAGGGGCTGCATCTCGGCCCGGTTGCTGCGCTGCATGCGCCCGAGGGCATCGGCATCGTAGTCCGCCACCGCCTTCTGCCCGCGCTCACTGAGCGCCTGCAAGATGGATTCGCCTCCGGCTTTCGCGTTACTGATGGCAGCGTACTCGCTCATAGGCTCGGCGGAGGCGTTCATGTTTGCAAGAGCCTGGACGACCGGACGCAGAACTCTATACGACTCTGCCGGGGATTGCAGCGCCGGGTCTGCCCATGGGGAACCGGTATTCAGATGGAAGAACCACAGCCCGCCCATGCACACCGCCTCCAGCGTGCGCCCCTGCTCTGTGATCCGGAACCCGGGATGCCCGTCGATCTGCACCAGTGACGGGATATTGAGCGTGCTCCGAATGAACGCGCTTCCAGCATCCAAACCTTTCTTCGCGCGGTCCGCGTTGCGCATGCTCTCCTGAAGCCCCGAGAGCTGCCGCGAGAGGACATTGAACCATTGTTCGGGGGAATTCGGCTGCGGATTCGGATAGAGATCCGCACCCACGAAGGACCAACTCTGCTGAGTGGGAGACTTCCACCGTATCCACCCACCAATGCTCGCGAGCTGAATCTCCTTGCCCTGGTAGACGTACCTGAACCCTTCGATACCGCCCGGGAACGTGGCGGGGAGGATCTGCGCGCCGTCACTGGCGTTATTGCGCTGTATGAGCTGCGACGCCAGTTCCCACACCCGCGCGGCCGTGGGATGGGGAGCATACTGCGCCATGCGCTCCATCACGGATGCGCGGTCGGCAAAGTTCGAGTTGTTTCCATAGTCCTGATCGTCCCGCCTCGGCACGCGCACGCGCCGCGTCTGGCTCAGGTTGAGCGTGCTGTTGACGGGAATGAAAGCCGGCTGGGCCGCATTCGCCCAGAACCAGCGCCTTGTTTCGGGATTGTAATGGAAGAAGTAGGTAACGGCGTTCGAGCCTGTTCCTTCCGTTGCAATCAGACACTCGAGACCTGCGGCGCTCTCAATGCGTGTATTCCCCGGGCCAAGTGTCGTCTTCCCGGACCGCGCGCCCATTTGCAGGAGAATCCCACGGACCAGCCGGTCGATATCCTGGAACTGCTCGTTCACCGGGAGATGCACCTCGACGCTGTTCGAAACCGCAATGTTTCCGGGAGTGAGGCCGCCACTGGATGGCCTGGGCGGATACCCCGGGGTGCGCTCCCCGCGCGCGCTCCTCTCGAGATATTCCCCCACCGTGAAGGACGCGCCTCCGGGCATGGAATTGGCGGCGGCATCGACGAGCGCTCTGAGTGCCTCATGAGCCTCGTCGCCCATGCCGCCCGCCTGCGTGGCGGTCCTGCATGCACGGAGAATGAGATCCTGCACTACGGCCGGCTGCGATCCGAAGCGCTCAAGAAGCTGTGCCCTGACGGTGATATCGGGCAGGATCTGAAGTGCACGGATGAGCGCGGTGCGATCCTGTGCCGGGAGCCGACCCACCGCGCGCAGGACTGCAAGCGACTGTGTCGTCTCCAGGAGTTCAAGCGGCAGCAGCATGTCGCCGTTCAGCGCCTGTGCCCCCGTCGCTTCCGGTGAACCCGGCGTGATGGCTGCAAGCAGGCTCGCGACGCTTCCTTTCAAGTCATCGGGATTCTGGGCCGGCGCGTGTTCCAGGATCGGGGCGAGGTCGCGCAGCAGGCTGCCGCGCACGTCCTCCTGGGACACGGCCAGCTGCTCCCGGCCGCGTTCCACGAAGATCGCGAGCCGCTGTCGCTTCCACAATGCGACTGCTTCGGACACAGCGTTCTGGTACCCCTCGGGAGTCTCGTTAATGAAGAGCTGCGCGAACGCGCGATGCAGGAACTCGATGTCCCGGATGATGCTCTGGGAGACCGTTTCCCCCGGGCGTTCGGCGACGACCGCGGCCGGGAGCTGCTGCCGCTCGCATTCCTGCACGAAAGAACGGAGTACGATTTTCTGAAGAACGTCGTCGTTGAGCAATTCCTCGGCCCTGCGAGTGAAGACGTTGTTATTGGACGTATCGCTGAACCGGGGGGTATTCGCGGCGGCACTGGCATTGCCGGGATGGCCACGGAGGAAGACGTACAGCTGGAAATTATCGAGACGGTCGCCGCCGAAGATGTTGCTGGGCACGATGCTCAAGAGCACCGCGGGGAGATCCCTGATGAAGCTGCGCCAGAGCCGCGCCTTCTCCTCCGCCTGCAGCGTGCGGGAGACGAAACTCCCGAGCATGAGGACGGTGCCCGCGGCGATCCCGACAGGCCCGAGCAACATCGCATACGCCCCGATGATCGCGGCGATATCGGTGGAGCGACGGATGAAGTCGCTTCCCCGCAGTTGTTCCACGGTTTCCAGCATCTCCGTCACGTCGATTTCGACGCCGCTTGTGTGCACGAACACCGTGTGCCGCACTGCGCCACTGACTACTCTGCTCTCCTCGCGGAACGAATTGCCGGCGAGAAGCGTGCGCATGCTCTGTTCCAGCGTTTTGTGAGCGGCCTCCATGGATTGCGTCGCCTGCTCGTTGTCGTACATGGTGTAGGCTTCGCCGGCGATGGCCAACGGCGCCAGGACTGGCGCGGCCCGGTGCATCAGGGAAAGCCCCGCACTGCCCACCCCGCGGAGCATGCCGCCTCCGCGCGCAAGCATCCTCAGGATCCGGGAGCGCCCGGCGAGCGTGCCTGCAGCCTGTGCCTCGCGCACGAGAACGGCCGCTTCCGTTGCACGGCTCGCATCGGACAGGATGACGACCGCTTCGGCCACCCCGGCGGCGCTCCTTCCCTCGAGCAGCAGAACGATTGCAGGTTCCGCCAGGGCACTCGTGAGCCTACGGAGCGCATTGATATCATTGATGCCCTGGATGGCGGCACGGGCTTCGAGGGAAGTGCCGCACAACTTGAGGAGATTCCCCAGTTCCACGGCCTCCAGTTGAAGGACGAGCACGCGCGACTCGGGCGTGAGCGCAAGGAAGCCGCGGAATTCGTCTGCAGACAGAAGGATCAGACGCTCATACTGCGCTGCGGCGAGGTTGGGTACGAGGCGCTGAATAGTGGTGAGACGGCCGAACGACTCAGCATTGGTGATCGCCGTGACTTCTTCCATGCTCAGGCCGCAGTACCCGCCGCGGAGCAGCGCGGTCGCCTCGGTGGGCGTGAAGACCTTGCCCAACTGCGGCTGCGCTTTGAGGAGAATTTCCGTTTTCTTGCTCAGATCCTGCATGGTCCAGAGCGTGCGCACCTGCCCGTTGGGGAGCAGGATGGTTTCGCCCGACGGGGCGATGGCGTGCGCCTGGCCGATGAGCACGCGGCGCGCGGTGAGTTGCGCCTGGCTCAGGTTGGAAGTGCGGATGTTGCGGCTGTGGAGGAACGCCTCGGCCTGCCCGGCCCGCTGCGCGAGGGGGACCTCAGCCGCATGCGTTGCGGCGGCCGCGTCGTTGAACGGCAGGGTTTCAGCCGCATGCTGGAGCACGCCTTCCACCGTGTTGGCCGCGATCGGATTCGCGATGCCTGCGCGCGCCACGCCGATGCCGGGACGCCCCGTCGCCCCCGTGCTCAGGAGCAACTCGGCGTCGACCGCGAGACCGGCGCCGCTCGTGGCCCAGCGCCCCTGGAGCGAGGCGTTGCCCAGCGCCTGCAACTGGCTCGCCGCGATCCGGTTACGGGCGATCAGCAGGGCGTCGACCGCGGATTCCAGCTCGGCGCCCCTGAGCGCCCGCGTGCCGCCGCTGAGGGCGATGCGCAGCTGTGCGCGGGATGCGTGCAGCAGGTCGGCGCTCGGGGCGATGCCATAGAGCGAACACGCCTGGTCGAAAGCAGCCGCGGACGTCTCGAACGCCCGGCGCATCGAAGCGAGCGTCTGCATCTCGGCGGCCGTGAAGGCCTGGGTGCGGCCGAGCAGTTCCATGAGCATCTGTGTTTTGGCCGGGCCGTTCGCGCCGTTCATGACGGTGATGACCGTCTGGCGCGTGGTCCGCAGGGACTCTTCCACCTTGATGATCTGCTGCGCGAGGCCCTGACGCTGGAGAAGGTTCGCGCGCGGCACCTGTCTGAGGTCGGCGCGCAGTTTTTCCAGGCGCTGGGCCAGGTTGCGGTACTCGTTCAGGTGCGGGCGCGCGGACACGACGGCGGGGAGTTCGCCCGGCGGGACGGTCGACGTACCCGCACCGCCTTCCACAGGACTCCACCATCCCCTGCGTGCGCCGACCGCCTCGA
>CAZRUI010000056.1:0-4749 GCA_964603225.1 uncultured Candidatus Peribacteria bacterium
TATGATGTGTATCATCTCCGACATCATCTATATCCCCTGTTCGTACACATTTCTGGACATCAGCGAGGCGAGTACCCATCGGATGTTTTTCACCGAGGAGATACGGAACAAGTGGTTGCATACCCGCGGTATTGAAGAGGACGGAAGCGTCATTTTCAGGAACAAGTGGGGCTGATGGGATGATGGCGTGATTTTTTGAACGGAAAAAATCGAGATACTTCTGACGAAGTTGTGAAGATGAGATTTGCATGAGCTGTACTGTATGATTTTTCCTCATGTTTTCAAGGTTTTTTTATAAAGCAGAGATTGCAATTCGAAGAAAAAACGAGAAACTCTGGCCATGCTCTACACCGTGCACACAGATGGATGATCACGAGGAAACCCCGGCCCAAGCGGGTGCGCTTTTGTGGTGAGCCAATGAAGCAAAGTCATAGAAACTGGTAAATTTTTCCTCGGTACAACGACCAACAATCAAGCAGAATATATGGGTGCTATTCTCGGTCTCACAGCCGTGAAAAGACTTTGAGGCACCGAAGTTCATCTCGTAATGGATAGCGAACTCGTCATAAAACAACTTCAGTGAATCTACAAGGTCAAAGATGCAGGACTGAAAATACTGAACCAAAAAGCAAAAACAGTGATAGCTGGATTTAAAAAGGTGACATTTACTTCTGTTCTCAGAGAGAAAAACAAACACGCAGACCAACTCGTCAATGAAGCTATCGATGCCGAATTCCCTCTCCATAAAATGGATGAATCTCTCCAAGTCTCTCTCTGGTAAAATATGTCAAAACGCTATATATTCATCTTCATGGTTTTCTTTTTGGCGTTTCTCGTCATACAGTTTATCATAACTGGGTATCGCAATTCTCAGCGTGCCGAAACGCTTCGCATTCGTGAAAATGAAATCATTCGTGACGAGATAGAGATAGCGCGACTCACGGCTCGAGCAAAGTGGGGTGATACACCAGCAGCGCGGGTCTACCTCAAAAAACTCCACAACGATGTGAAACTCCCTGGAGAACGTGTGATGGTCCTCGTACCAAAAATCATGTCAGGAGAATACTCAGTGAATAGCGCTATCAATGAAGCAAAAAAAGAAGAAAGAATCAATCAAGAACTCACTATCCCAGAAAAGTGGAACAAACTCCTGTTTGGAAATTAATTATTTTGTTTTTTCACGATATCCGAGAGCTTCTGTAATATGCTCGCTTTTTATCATGTCCGAATCAGCGAGGTCTGCTATAGTACGAGCGAGCTTGAGTGTACGATAGTAGGCACGCGTAGAGAGCTCGAGTCTCTGTACAGCCTTTTGGAGGAGTTCATTTTCTGCTGGTCAGAGAGCACAAAAAGTATCAATGTCCTTGTTACTCATCTCAGCATTGGAAGTCTTCCCTGCTTCTCGGAGACGCAGGAGTTGTTTTTCTCGAGCACGAATCACCTGTTCACGATATTCTAGAGAAGTCGTGACAGGAGCTGACTTGGTCGCTATCTCATCGACATTCACTCGAGGGACATGGATAAATATATCCATACGATCGAGGAGCGGTCACGAAAGCCTGGAACGATATCGATCAATCTGAAATGGCTGACATGTACATTTTTTCACAGGATCACCCATAAATCCACACGGACACGGATTCATAGCACCAACAAGCATAAATCTCGCAGGATAGATACAACTACTCTGCACACGATTCACACTAATCACTCCATCTTCCAGGGGCTGACGGAGAGTTTCAAGAACAGTTTGCGGAAATTCAAGCATCTCATCGAGAAAGAGGACTCACTTATGAGCCAGAGAGATTTCTCAAGGTTTGGAATCACGACCTCCTCAGATAATTGAGATAGCAGAAGCGGTATGATGCAGTCTGCGAAATGGCCTTTCGGTAATCAGCGGATGTTCTTTGGTCAGCTTCCCAGCAACAGAATAGATCTTGCTCACTTCGACTATTTCTTCATATACCATCGGTGGAAGAATAGTTCCGAGTGCTTTTGAGAGCATAGTCTTGCCTGATCATGGGGGTCACTCCATGAGGATATTGTGTCCTCCAGCTGCAGCAATCAGAAGTGCGCGTTTCGCATATTGCTGTCAGACAATCTGAGAAAAATCGACGAGCTCATGTGGATTATGTGATTCTATATCTGCGATAGAAGAAGGTGGCTGCAGAGTTATAGGAAGAGAACCAGAGAGCATCCGAACAATCTCAGCAATATTTTTTGCAGGGACAATTTCGACTCACGGAATCAGTGCTGCCTCAATCGCATTTTCCTCTGGAACAATCACCCTCTTATATCATTTTTCCTTTGCAAAAATCACTGTTGGAAGCACTGCTTGCACCGCTCGGACAGCTCCATCGAGAGCTAATTCTCCGACGACGAGAGTCTCATTGAGGAGAGCTTGTTCTATTTTGCATTCTTCGAGCAAGATACCGAGAGCAATGGGTAAATCAAAGCTCGGGCCAGTCTTTTTAATATCAGCTGGCGCGAGATTAACAGTTATTTTTGTACGAGGAAACGGGAGATCAGAATTTTTGATGGCGCTTCTGACACGCTCACGACTCTCCTGAATAGCGGTGTCTGGAAGTCACACAATAATAAAAGCTGGCATGCCGTTGTGGATATCCACTTCGACTTCTACCAGCTGTCCATCAAGTCCTGAAACAACGACGGAATATATTTTTGCAATCATGGAAACATTTTAGAGCTTTCCATCGATTGTAAAACGATAATACTAGGCAGCAAGTGCTAATTCCTCTTCTCAATTATCTCCCGTTACTTCTAAATAAGAATCTACCAATTTTTGAGCATGAGCCATATCTCGAATCACAAAATCTTTTTTCTGTAGTTCTATAATACGACTCATGTTCCGTGCCACTTTTTCTGATTGAAATACTCTTCCAGAAAGTGCTCTCTCAAGCATCATAATATTAGTGCCTATTCTCACTCATTCAGCAAATTCTTGTTTTCCCCCAGTACTTCCATGAAGTGCCATATTGAGAAATCATCCAACAGTAGAACGATCGGATTTTTCCCCCAAAGTCTCAAATAGACGAATACCCTGAGGAACAATTTTTGCATCGTAACCACTTTCTGTTTCTCAGATTCTTTCTTGAGTCGCAAACTGAGTCAGAGCTTCAATGCCAGAAACTTCACCAAAGGAAGCATCAATACCGAGTGATTCAAAAACAATTTTTCTTCGTTCGGCTGTCATAGTATCCCAACCTGGAACATCTATTTTTCACCATCGTTTCTCGTGAGCATTGTGGAAGCCCTCATGAACAACTACCTCATGTTGGTAGTCTTCACCAATAGTCTGCAATCCAACATATGACACACCAGTCACTCCTCTTTTCTTAAATCCTCACACTCCTGGTGGTGTAAGTATATAGATAACTTTATCTGGGGTTCTAGCCGCCTCACGGATAGCTGCTTCTGCTTTTTTTGGTTGACCTATTTTTCTAAAAAATTCTGCCGTCTCATGTGCACCAACTCCGTCTTCAAAACGTGGTATATCAAGCTTATCTACAAAGCTCATTCATTCAGTCAAGTCTTTCAATACAGCATTCATAAAGTAAGAATTATTATTCTTACCTTTCGATTATAGTGGTTTTCTTATTTTGACAAGTAAATATTATATATTATGTACTATATCCAACCGAGTGAATAGAGAGCGCCAAAAACGATAAAAACGATACCCAATAATTTGAGGGCTGTAACAGTTCCACCGATACCGAAAAATTTCTCAGCCCATACCCAAGAACCGACAAATTCATACGTCGGACGGATGTACTTGAGGATAACAATACCGAGACCAATAACGAGAAGACCAAGGAAAAAATCTGCCATAAAAAGAAATTAAAAAGATTTGTAACCAATACCACGAACAGTCAAAATCACATCATCGCCGACTTTGTGACGGATGTTTTTGATATGTGTATCGATAGTTCTATCATAGAGGAAATTCGCATACCCCATAATCTCTCGCATGAGATCGTCACGAGAGACGACTTTTCCCTCTCGAGCAATGATATATTTCAAGAGTTGAAATTCTGATTTAGTGAGAAGAGCTTCTTTATTTCATCGGACGACCTTGAGCTCTGACTCTATGAGTCGGAGATCGCGGTATATCAGACCTTCTTTACTTGGTTGAGATGTGCCACGACGAAGAACAGCCTTGATACGCATGACGACTTCCTTTGGACTAAAAGGCTTACCGATGTAGTCATCTGCTTCAAATTCAAACGAAGTACTGATATTATTCTGATCATCTCTCGCTGAGAGCATGAGCACAGGAACACTTGATTCAGAACGGAGTTCACGGAGTATACTCAGGCCATCCTGACCAGGGAGATTTATATCGAGGACGACTGCATCGGGCTGAACCTGACGAAAAGCAGTCAACGCCTGATCACCACGCATACAGGTATGAACATCAAATTCAGATTCTCGGAGATAGAGCACCAGCGAATCAACGATTCATTGATCATCATCAATCAGAAGAATAGATATTTTTTTCGGAGACATATATGCCAGTATATAAAAACACGTTCGAAGTACAAGATTGTCACTTTTTGAAAATGCCCTAGAATTTCCAAAATCGATTATATAATGGCGCAGTAAATAAATCCCTATGTGCTGAATCGTCGCCACCATTGGCAAAAACAACCCCGAACCTCTCCTCTATCAAGGACTCAAAAATCTCGAATACCGAGGCTATGACTCTGCAGGTTTTGTCACCGTAGAAGA
>CAZRUI010000057.1:0-4656 GCA_964603225.1 uncultured Candidatus Peribacteria bacterium
CGCCCACTTGGCGGCGTCGGCGTCGACCGTCAACACAACCGCCCCACGATGCGCCTGGCGCACGTCACCGCTCATCGCTGCCACCACTGCCGGTCGATCCGGCTACCGCACACACGACGGCACTGCGAGCATCGCTTCATCGTCGGGACGTGTTTGGTGGGGATCGGCCACGACACCGGGGCGCCGTTGGGGTGTGCGAGGAGTTTCACGTCGACCCCGCACGCCGCCGGGATCAACTCGGCCGACGCCCACCCGTCCGCGGTGATGTCGTTGATCGCGTGTGATGTGACGGCGTGGAGTGTCCGGGTGTCGTCGGGATCCATCCCGACGATCGGTGCGACGATCAGCGCCGCTAGGTAGTTCATCGCCGCCTCCATCTGTCGAGCCAGCGGCGTCGGCGTGTCACCGCGGGGAACGCCGGGAGTGTCGTCGATGCGGCGCAGGGGCAGCAGTGAGCGTGGAACGGTTCGCCCGCCGCGAGGTGCAGGTCGTCGAGGGGGATGGGGAAGCCGCAGTGGTGACAGCGTTCGCCGCGGGGGTGGCCGTCGAGGAGCCGTTGGGCGGCGCGGGGGATCGGATCGACCCTCATCCTTCCCCAGCCTCGTACCCCGTACCCGTACCCGTCCCCATACCCGTCCCCGTCCCCGTACCCATACCCGTCCCCGTCCCCGTCCCCGTACCCGGACCCGTACCCGGACCCGTACCCGTCCCCGTCCCCGTCCCCGTCCCCGTCCCCGTCCCCGTCGTTCACCGTGCGGTCCAGATCGGCACCGCAGCGATCGACGCGTCCGCCTCCGCCGACAAGGGCAGGATCTCGCACACCCCCAAGACGATCACCTCCGGCACCTCCATCGGGAACTTGCAGTTGTCGGGATCACCCACACCCTTCTGCGACAACTCCGAAAGCGACGCGGCCCCACTCCAATACCAGATGCGGCGTGCGTCGGTCATGGTCACCTCGTCGCCGTAACGGAACTGGAGGGTCCCGGCGAACACCCCGGCGTTCGCCGACCGGACGATCACCCGGTCACCTGTGTTGATGGTCATGGCATGTCTCCTACTGGTTGATGGATTGATTCGATCATTCGTGCATCGAGCCCATCGTGATCAACGTCGTGCATCGGAACCTCCAGCACCTGGAGATCGCCGACCAGTTCGGCCAGGTCCAACAGACGACGTTGAGGCGTCCCCGGTTCAGGCATGTGCGACGTGATGAGCATGTACCGAACCGATTCACCGGTCCTGTCGCGCCACAGACGCAGCGCCCATAGGTACCCGAGCACCTTCCATCGGTTGTCCGATCGGACCATGCCTGGCGAGATCGCCGAATCCGGCGACGCCTTGCATTCGATGCCGACTTCGGTGCCGTCCCACAACACAACGAACAGATCGAACTCGACGCCCGAGGCGTGACGGTGGTGGCGCTCCTTGATGGTGCACCCATGTCCAATAAGCCAGGATTGGACGTGACTCTCGTACGCGGCACCGAACTTGGCGGCGTCACTTTGAAATGTGGTGGTCACCGGTCGCCCCCGGGCTTGATGAATACGAGGACGAGCTCCTGGCCGGCACGTTCGGGCGTGGAGCCCTGCCGGAGATGCTGGGTGCTCACGCCGGTCGAGATGGCCGCGTCGAGGTCGAGCCCGAGTCGGGTGAGCGATGCGGTGTGCCACGCGGCGACGGGCTGCTGCTCGCCGCCTCGAACGTGGTCCTTGATGTTCAGCAGGAGGTGACCGCCGGGCCGCAGCACCCGTGCGGCTTCGGTCCATGCTGCGGTATGGAATGTCCGGTACCGCGGTCCCCACTGGAGGTCGCCAGAGCTGTCGTCGTCGAGGGGCCGTCCGAGGTCGTGGGTGTAGCTGCGTCGGAGATGGGGGTCCGAAGCGTTGTGGCTGTCCGCCAGTCGGTTCCCGTAGGTGGGTGAGGTGGCCACGACGTCGAATGTCTCGTCGTTGAAGGGCAGGCAGAGAGCGGACCCGATGACGGTGCCTTCTCGCATGGCCGCCCATTCAGGCTCGATCTCGACGCCGGTCGTGTGGATGGCGGAGCGGAACGCTTCGGGGAGCGTGGCGGGTAGGTCGTGGATGCGGCCGGTGCCGGCGAACGGGTCGAGCACTCGCATGTGCTCGCGTTCACCCCAGAGCCCGACGATCACTTCGGCGAACCGTTCGAGGATGGCGTTGCTGTACCGGGCCGGGTGGCTGATGCCGTCGCCGAGGTCGGGTTTGATGATCGGAGGTTTCGGAGGATCTGGCAGTTCTCGGGACTCGATCGCGTCGTCGACGCCCTGTCCGACGTTCTCGGGGGTCAGTTCGATGTCTGCGTCGTCGAGGGCGTCCGCGATCGCTTCGGCTTCGCCGTCGGCGAGGTCGTCGCCGCCGATGTCGGCTGCGGCGGCTGCTGCGGCCGGGCGGGAGGGGTACGTCTTGCCGTCGGTGCCGGTGATCTCGGCAGGTGTTACATCTGTAACACCTGAAAGGTCGCGGTGAGCCGTGGCTTCACTCACCCCGACGAGTCGGCCGATCGCACGGAACGACATCCCCGACTCCCGCAGCAGGCGGGCGAGCTCGGCCCGGTCCGTCGAGGTCCTGGGGCGGAACTCCCAGCCGCGGGCGGAGCACAACTCGTCCCACGATCCGTGGCCGAGAGCGATCCACGCCCTGCCGGTGAGGGCATCGGCGATCGACTCGACCAGTGCGCCCGTCGACTCGTTCACTACCGCAAGCTCGGCGGTGATCTTCTCGGCGCACGCCGCAGCGTCCGCCGCCGACATCACTCCGACGACCTCGACCGTTTCGACGGTCATCTCGTCGGCGCTCATGACGTGAGCGCCCACGGGCGCGTCCCCTGCTCGCGGTACAGATCGAGCGCCACAAGCGTGTTCGCGACAGGGTCGTAACGGTCACCCCAGTCGTAGCCGAGCTTGACGAACCGAGGGGCGTGAATGCGGAGGAGCTGCCAGCAACCCGACGCTGTGCTCCGGCGGTTCCGAGCGGTGGTGTCACCGCGGGATTCGCGCCACACGACCCGATGCGCCCACCCCTTCGACGCCGGCGGCCAGATGCGGTCGACCGCCTGCGCGCACGTCTGCGGCGCGGGTGGCGCGACGCATCCTGTGGCTGCGATCGCTGTGGCGATGGTGGTTACTGCTGCGAGTCGTCGCATCGGTGATGGTTCCTTCCTGTTGGGTGGTGTCGCCGCGATCGGCGGTCGATCGAGACGGGCGGTGGTGGGCGTCGCGTCGAACCGATGCACGCTGCGATGAACAGCGACGCGACACCGGAGACGATGAAGATCGCCGCGACGACGAGGACGCAGGTCAAGATAACGCCTCGTGCAAGTGAAACGTCGTGTCATGTATGGCGACATAGGTGGTGGGGGGTGGGAGGTGCATGACCATGTCGAGGTCGACATCGAGGAGCACGTACCGAGCGTGTGCCAGCTCATCCCACGTCGGATACCGAGACGCTCCCCGTCTGCCGACGAAACTCACTGACAGGTGGTGTTTGCCGTCGTCCAGCGTGTGGATCGCCCGCAGTAGGCCGTCGTGGACCGATCGCTGGTAGCAGGCGAGGAGTTCCATACCGGGGACGCGCACCTCTCGGATGCGTTCGGTCGCCGCTTCGTCGATGCTCCACTTGCTGCGTTGGCGGCTGAGCGGTTTGGTGTGGCTGACGCCGTCTCGGCTCATGGGATGGCGTCCACGTCGATTTGGAACTCATGTCCCATTAGGGCGTCACCTCGCTGAGCCGTCTGTGGTTGCGGAGCATCGCCACGACGTGTCGGGCGTTGTCGCCGCATTCGCTGCACCACAGTCCTTCACTGACGTGCTGATGTGCGTTCTCCAACGCTCGGTGCGCCAAGGCCACGTCGGGGTCTGTGAGTGCGAGATCACACCACTCGACGCGGGGCTCCGGGACGTACGGGCGCCCGTAGTCGTCGACGACTTCGACGACCTCCCGTTCCGATTTGCCAAAGGGGGTGACGATCGTCTGGCGGCGAATCCTCGTGTTCCATCCGTTCATTGGGCGACGATCCGATCGAACAGGTCTGCTTCGTCGACGGTGAGGTGCTCGCGGTTGACGGTCCCTGCGAGCGCCAAGATCAGTCCTTCACGTTCCTCGATGTCCAGTGTGAGCAGCTCGGCCGCGCGCTGCATCCCTTCGTGGTACATGCACAGCGTCCAGGCATGGTTCCCCTCCTTGCACCCGCACGCGATGGGGGCGTGCGCGTTCGCTCGGACGCTCACCCGCACGATCTGGTGCAGGTCGTCGAAATCCCATCCGTTCATCGCCACGTCCTCCCTTGACTGCCGGTCCACAGGCGGTCCCTGCGGGTCTCCTGATGCTGCGCCCACCGCCATCTGGCCCACATCACGGTCCGTACCGCACCCGCTGTCGCGATCATCGTCACGACAATCCCGGCGGCGATCACGACAGCCCATCCGACGACGACGATCCATGCGTGGGCGTCCGATTGGTTCGCCGCGGTCTGCATCGCCGACCACTTCTCGGGGGTCATCGGACGATCACCTCTCGTGCTGCCGGGTTGAACCCAGCGGGCCAACAGGTCGTGGTGTCGGCAACGGCGCCCCGGAGGTCGGCGCCCCCGAGGTAGGCGCCCCCGAGGTAGGCGCCCCCGAGGTAGGCGCCCCCG
>CAZRUI010000058.1:0-4421 GCA_964603225.1 uncultured Candidatus Peribacteria bacterium
CTCAGCAAAGCGACTGTCGGGAAGATCAAACAAAACATGTTCTTCGCGCTCTTCTTCAATGTGATCGGTATTCCCATCGCCGCCAGAGCGTTCATGCATTGGGGCATCATCCTCCGTCCGGAGCTTGCAGGACTCGCGATGGCCTTCAGTTCCGTCTCTGTCGTCACGAATTCACTCCTTCTCAAAGGATTCCATCCACTTAAAAAGAACTGGCTCTCGGATCTCGCACCGGTCTTCATGGCCATCGGCTTCACAGCGCTCTTCCTCGGCTTCGCCAAGCTCAGCAGCGCGGAAACCGAGGACATGTCATCCGTGGGAAATCTCCCCGACATCAGCCGCCCTGCTTCTGATCTCTCTTCCCCCATCACGCGTAGCGCCGATGGGACGGTCATCATTAAGCTGGAAACGCGGGAAGTCGTCTCGGAAATTGCCCCCGGCACGACCTACCAGTACTGGACATATAACGGCACGGTGCCGGGGCCGCTTCTGCGCGTCCGAGAGGGTGACACGGTGGAGGTGCAGCTGACCCATGCAACGGAAGAAGAAGTATCGGAAGATATCAGCTTCGATCTTGTTCCCACTGCTCTTGCGGATGGCGGCGAGACGGAAGACGCGCATGCGGATAGCGGCGGGGCACATGCCGAGGAAGGCCACGCCACGCACTCCATCGATCTCCACGCGGTCACGGGACCCGGCGGCGGATCGGTACTGACGCAGGTGAAAGACGGCGAGACGAAGATCTTCCGCTTTAAAGCGAACCGCCCCGGCGTCTACGTCTACCATTGCGCGAGTCCACATGTACCTACCCACATCGCCAATGGCATGTACGGACTCATCATCGTGGAGCCCAAGAAAGGCTTGGAGCCTGTCGATAAGGAGTTTTACGTCATGCAGGGCGAACTCTATACAAAAGGCGCTCTTGGCAGGAAGGGGCATCAGGAATTCTCCAAAACGAAACTGCTTGCCGAGAAACCCGAGTACTTCATTTTCAATGGACGCACGGGCGCACTCGCCGGAAGCGGTGCTCTACGGGCAAATGTCGGCGAGCGTATCCGGCTATACGTTGGTGTCGGTGGCTTTGTCCCCTCGAATTTCCACGTCATCGGGGCGGTATTCGACAAAGTGTATCCCGAAGGTGCTATCAGCTCTCCACCGCTTCGCAATGTGCAGACAACGATCATCCCCGCCGGAGGGTCTGCCGTCGTGGAGTTCACGGTCGACGTGCCCGGCAAATACCTTCTAGTCGATCACAGCCTGACGCGCTCCGTGGATCGCGGTGCGCTCGGTGAACTCATCGTCGAAGGACCACGGAATCCCACCATCTTCTCCGCCGTGAATCCCGATCCCAACCACACGCACGCGGATCTCGCTGTGTGGGTGGAGGGAAAGAAAATCGATCTCTCCACAGGCAAGTACATGCTGGATGAGGAATCAGTCGATCCCGAGAAGGAGACGAATCCGCATCTTCATGATGGCAACGGCCTCGTCATCCATCGGCACAAGGCGGGTCAGTCTCTGGGAGAATTCCTGGGAGCACTCGACATCACCGCCACAAGCCAGTGCATCACGCTCGATGACGGCACATCCATGTGCAATGAGGATGGGAAGCAATGGCAAATATTCGTGAATGGGACAGAGCAGCCTTTCGATCTCTCCTATATCTTTGCTGATCTCGATCAGATTCTGCTGACCTACGGCGCAACAGAAGGACAAGTGACAGAGCATCTGCAGACACTTTCGGATGAGGCATGTCTCTACTCCCAGACGTGTCCCGAGCGCGGCACGCCTCCCGTGGAGAACTGCGTTGCCGACCCGTCTGTTCCCTGCGTCGAAGCATGATCCATGAATTTTTCTTACCCCACCACGTATGACTTCTCGCATTCTCCTCATCGGCTCCGCTCTCCTCACGCTCACAGCCTGCGCCCCCACCGCTTCCGACCGGATGGGGAACGGCATGATGCACGGCGAAGGGATGATGGGCGGCAACCAAGGTATGATGCAGGGCTCCTTCCTGCCTGCGCAAAATAAGGACATTAATGCGCTGCCAGAAGCGAAACCGACGAGCATTATGGAAGTGCAGGACGGCGATACGATCACGCTCAATCCAGAACTTGTCCGTGCGACAATCAATGGAAAGAACTTCGCGCTCTATGCCTATAACGGGGAGTTCCCCGGACCCACGCTGAAAGTGAAACAGGGGTCGACCTTCACGGTGAATGTCAAAAACAACATCGATGTGCCGACGACGATCCACTGGCACGGCATCCGTTTGGAGAACAGATTCGATGGCACTGCGGGTGTCACGCAAGAGGCTATCGAGCCAGGACAGAGCTTCACGTACACTGTGAAAGTGCCTGACGAGGGCATGTTCTGGTATCACCCGCATGTCCGCGAAGATCTGCAGCAGGATATGGGACTCTACGCGAATCTCTGGGTGACGCCGCGTGAGGATAACCTCTACAGTCCCGTGAGCCGCGAGGAGGTCGTCATGCTAGATGATCTCTATCTTGAAGGCGGCTTGCCCGTGCCATACGGGGTACAGGAAGCAGATCACGCGCTCATGGGCAGGTTCGGCAATACGATGCTCGTGAATGGTAAGACGGACTACAGCCTCTCCGTACCGAAAGGCTCAACCGTGCGTTACTACCTGACGAACGCCGCGAATACCCGTACCTTCAACGTGCGGTTCGGCAATGCCAAGATGAAAGTTGTCGGCGGTGATGCGGGGAGAACCGAGCGGGAAGAATTCGTGGATTCCCTCATCCTCTCACCTTCTGAGAGAGCGATTGTCGAGGTGCAGTTCGCGGACGCCGGAGCGTACAAGATAGAGAGCGTCAGTCCCGAGCGCACTTGGCTGCTTGGGACCGTGACGGCTTCGGCTGGAGGCGCAGGAGGAAATACGGCTGCATCTGTGAAGGAGAATGCAGATGTGATCGCAGACATCGATACGTTCCGTCCGTTCTTTGAGAAACCCGTGGATAAGACGATCCACCTCTCCGTCGAATCGAGAATGGCGGGGATGATGCAACAGGGAAACCCCGGCGGGATGGATCATGGCATGCATGGTGGCACAGCCTCAGATTCCAGTGATGGGATCGAGTGGGAAGATCCGATGCCGCACATGAATGTGATGTCCACAAAGGGCAATACGCAGTGGAAGCTCATCGATGAGGTATCTAAAGCAGAAAACATGGATATCAATTATCAGTTCAAGGTCGGTGATAAGGTGAAAATCCGCATCGTGAATGACGAGGAGAGCGACGGCTCGGATCACCCGATGCAGCACCCGATCCACTTCCATGGGCAACGCTTCCTGGTGCTGGCTGTTGACGGGAAGCAGAATGAGAATCTGGTCTGGAAGGACACAGTACTCGTACCGACAGGAAAAACCGTCGACATCCTGCTCGATGTCACCAACCCCGGCGACTGGATGGTGCATTGCCACATTGCAGAGCACCTGACGAACGGGATGATGGGCAGATTCACCGTATCGGAATCCTGATCCTTCTTCCTATTTCCTTCTCCCTCTTCCATCATGGAACCCATGATGACCACCACCGGCTGGAACCTCGGGCTCACTGCGCTCTGGGGTCTCCATATTTTATCTGTCGTCGCTTTCTTCACAGGCGTCCTCTTCCTCATCGTGCTTGCGATTAAGACGTTCACGCCATCGCAACTCAAGACACGGGCAATCGGTCTGCTCATTGTCGGCACGATTCTGTGTCTCTTCACCGTCGCCATCATGGGGCATCCGTGGATTGGTCCCGGTCACTACCGCAGTTCCGGCATGAACGGCATGCAAATGCAGATGATGAATACGATGATGGAGAGAATGATGGAACATAACCAAGGGGCGAACGGCGAAGACCAGGGGGAACATGGTGACATGATGCAGATGATGCGCAGGATGACGGGGACGCAGGATGGTGTGTCTGGCTTCCCTCAAGACGAGCATCATGAAAGTTCCTCCTCTCTTTCCCAATAACCACCATTCCCGCTTACCTATGAAAACTCTCCGCATTCCTTACTGGCTCTACATCCTCTTCGCAGGCGTGATGATCGTCGCGCTCATCTGGCACTGGCAGCATGTGCTTTCTTATGCGCCGTTCATCTTCATCCTTCTCTGCCCGCTCATGCATCTGTTCCACGGACATGGACATCATGGAGATAAGCGAACGAAGGATCATTCCCATTGATCACTATGCACTTCCTCTTGTCCCCATGGTTCATCGGCCTGAGCATCGCCTCATTCCTCGTGATGGCCGTGGAACTATGGGGACTTTTCCGCGCCTGTAAGCGCCACAATGCATCACCCGTCGGCATCCTCTGCGGGAAAGACGAGTGTCTGCCGACTACGGGAGTCATTATCACGGCGATCATCTACATCCTCCTGACCATGCTGTATGTGATCCTGCCTTCCA
>CAZRUI010000059.1:0-4416 GCA_964603225.1 uncultured Candidatus Peribacteria bacterium
CGCTTCTCGAGCTGGATGCCCTCGGCGATGCAGGCGTTGCGGACGTTCACGAGGTAGTCAAAGTCAGCGTCCTCGGCCTCGGTCAGCGACCGGGCCTCACCGTCGGCGTTCGCGGCCTCGTGGATGGCGGTGATGGCGTCCTGGGCCTCCTGGGCCACCTGACGCAGGTACTCGAGGCGATCCATCAGGATCACGCTCCTTTCAGAGTCGGAAGGAACGGAGCACGGCTTCGCGCTCCGCAGGGGTCCGACCGGAGTGCGTCAGCGGCTCCTGGTCTTCGGATGCGGCGGCTCCCACGATGGGAGTGCCGAGATCGACTGCGTGGCGGCGCATCCACTCGTCCGTCATGGACAAGGAGCGCACACCGGCGGTGGCGTTCGCGTAAGCCGGGAAGGTGACCGGCCCGAACTCGTAGAGCTGGACTTCGCCGACGGTCCGCTCCGGGAGGCCGGCGGGGTTGTGCGACGACCGCTCGGGGTGCTCAACCCACCGCTCCTTGTCAGGGATGACACGGAACCGGAACGAAGACCCGTAGGCACCGGACCGCAGGCCTGACATGAGCAGCGGCGGAACGCCGTCGAACAGCGGCACCTCGTAGCGTGCACCCTCATCGTCCTCCTCGAGGACCGACGGGATGCCCAGAACGGTGTCGCCCATGGTGGGGTCGTTGCCGTGGTTGAACAGCACCTTCACGGCGGACCGGTTCTCGGCGATCGTCTTGGTGAACGCTCCGGGGGCGATCCGCTCCATGAACCGGCCCTCGTAGGCGCTGTTGATCTCGGTCCACTCGTTGAACTTGGCGAAGTGGCCTGACATGACCGGTGGCGCGTCAACGTCGTCGCCTTCGGTGCGGATCTCGGGAGTGGACCGCAGTGCCCGCACGAGATCGTTGAGAGGTGCGTCCATGACGGCCGCCTTTCAGTTCGTGGAAGTCGACGAGGGGTCAGCGGCCCCGGGCGGCAGGAGCTGAACCGACACGAGGCCGGTCTTCTGCAACAGCGACAGGTCACCCGACGTGACCGCTGCGACCACCGAATCGGGCTCGAACCCGCCGTCGACCAGTTGGCGCATCGCCGCCGCAGCGGTCGATGTCGCCTCGGCGGCGTCCTTGTGGTCCTCACGCAGGAACGACACCTCCGAGGCGTCATACCACAGGTCAGCGCCCGGCTGGGCCGGCAGCAGCTTCGCCACCGCGGCGCACGCCATCCGCCAGTGCGGGTGGGCGAACCCGTCGCCGAACTGGCGTCGAGCCATCCCGTAGTTGCCCTGGTTGAGGCTGGAGCCGCCCAGCGCCTCGGAGATGCCCGCCACCACCGCCGGCACACGCGCCGCCGAGCACACGCGGGTCTCGCCGCCACCCTGCACGTTCTTGAAGTCCAACGCCCGCAGGTCCACGCCCAGCGACTTGACATCGGCGCCGCCGGCGAGGTGCAGCGACCGCCACGGGTTCTTCGGTCCCTCGTGCGACTTCTTGAACGCCTCCACCACCTGAGCGAAACGCTCCTCGGAGATGTCCGGGTACGTCACCGCATACGGGATCACCGCGGCGTTGTCCACGAACTTCCGCTTGTGGTCCGTGAAGCCCTGGTCGGCCTCGATGTCACGGATCACTGGAGTGATCCACGACATGCCCCGATGCTTCGCCGTCGGGTCCGGGTACGGGCTGTAGTGCGCCACCTCGGACACGTCCAGGATCACCGGGTCCTTGCCGGACGCTGGGCCGCCGTCGGTGTACGCGTAGGCGAGCACCTGTGAGTCGATCCCGTCGTTCGACGAGAGGATCTCCACCCAGTCGGGACGGAGTCGGACGATCCGGTCGGGGCCGTAGCGGCGCACCCCGAACCAGTTGCCCGCCATCGAGACGTCAATCTCCATGCCGGCCAACATCTCGCCGGTGGACGTGTCCGGCCCGGGGTTCTCGAGCACGCCCAGCTCAGGGGTGCCGAACAGCTTGCGGTCCGACTGGCGACGCCACTGGAACCGGATCTCGGAGAACAGCAGCAGGCGGGCGAGGACGCACGTCCAGACGATCCCGTTCGCCTTCAACCCGCCGGCCACGTACCCGTCGAGGTTGCTCTCGATCCGCTCGCCGCGCTCGGCTGACGCCTGCCACGACGGCCGAGACAGCATCTGGCCGATGTCGGCCATCCACGACTCGAACGAGTACCGCGCCTCGGCCTGGGGTCGGCGGGCGATGCGCTCAATCAGCTTCATCGTCCACCTCCACCACGAACAGGGTCGTGATCGCGGCTACGCAGACGCCGGCGACCACGAGGCCCGCGCCGGGGGAGAACCAGGCGGCGCCCATCGACAACAGCAAGGCTGCGACGCAGTAGCAGACAGCGGCTGGCAGGGTCACACCATCACCGCACCGACGAACCCGGAGCGGGCACGCTTGGCGGCCATCTCTCGCGCCTCGGCGAGGAGGTCGTACCCGAAGGTCATGGTCACGGCTGCGTCGATCTTCAAGTTCTCAGACTCCTTGTCGAGCATCAGCCACCCGCCTCGGTTCTTGGCGGCCACGGCGTTGTGGACATGGCGGGTGACGAGCTCGTGGCCGTCGTGGCGGTAGAGGCCTTGGCGGGTGTCCTCTTGAATCCGCTTGATGGCCTTCTCCATGCGCTGCCCCGAAGCGGTCGGGTAGGCAACCATGAGGCCGGCGCCGTGCGCTGGGTCGGCGTCGTCGTACTCGTCCTGCCATGCCTCGTAGAGGCTGTTCAGTTGGTGGAACGACGAGTCGTAGGCGAAGAGCACGCAGTCGTGCGTCTCGATGAACTCCCGGGCGGCGGCGCGAATCTCACCACGGGGGTGCTCGTAGTCGTCCTCCGCCCGGGGTGGGCGCTCCCACGACGCCACGTGGAAGTGGAACGGTGGGTTCTCGTCGTCGCCGACCTCCCACGCGGTGAGCACCGCACAATCACGGGTACGGGCCCCATCAAACATCAGCACGCACGGGCCGGTTGGTGTGTGCGTGTCGTCCTTCAGTGGGTCGAACTGCTTGGGGTCGAACGCCCGGTTTTCGGCCTTCAACGCGAGGGCGAAGTAGAACCGCCGGCCGTCAGCAAGCGTCACGTCCGAATCGAGTAGCTCCTCGTACTGTCGCTCAAGGTCGATCCACGGCACTGGCTTGCCGGTGCCGTCGTCGTAGGCCTCGGCGAGCGACGCCATGACCGCTTCGCGGTTAGCAGGGTCCTTGTGATCCTCCACCGGCGTGCCCTGCGCCCAGTCGAGCAGCAGCCCCTTCTCGCCCTTGTCGGCCGCAGCCAGCGACGCCTCTGCGACCGATCCTTCGCCGAGTGCCGGCGGGTTCGTGAACTCGACCGTCCGGCCGTTGGTCTTGCCAGCGTTCCGGCGGAGCACGGCGGCAAGCTTCACCCCGCCGCGCGACGGCAGCCACAAGCCGGACTCCTCGAGCGCCGCGGCGGTGATGGGCTGGCCCTCACGAGCACCGGCCGAGGCCGAGACCGGCTCGATCTTGCCCGGCCGGTCGCGAAACTCAATACGGGTCTTGCCGACGTCGATCCGCAGATCGTCGACCATCGGGGACTCAACGATCATTTCCCGCAGTGGCCCATACAGGTTGTGGTCCTGCTCCTCCGAGCACGCAGCCACCTGCACCCACGGGTAATCCCGCGGACGGCCGACCGGGTTGCCGTCAGCGTCCCACCCGTCGAACACCACCGGGCCGCACAACTCGCCGAAGCAGTACAGGCCACCCTCGGGCGACTTGCCTTTGCCCTTCGGGCCCATGCGGACAGCCCGGCGATACACCCACCGGGCGAGATCACGGTCTGGTGCCAAGGCGTAGAGACGCACGAAGAACTGGACCTGGTCGACCGTCAGCTCGAACGGCTGACCGTACAGCGGCCCGGCGGGCACCCGCGCCGCCGCCTCGTAGAAGTCGACGATCTGCCAGCCGAGCGACGGGAACTCACCCGGGTACTCCGGGCCACGCCACGGCACTAGCTGGCTTGGTCGTCGACGATCCGCAGCCGCGTCCTCGACTTGGCCGTCTGGCGCTTGGGCTTCGTCGCAGGCTTACCGACCGCCATCTTCAGGCGGGCGCGGTCCTCGACTGTCGCGCCGAACTTGGCGACCCGCAGCCGGAGCTCCGCCGCCACCGAAGCGTCGCCCTCGTGGAACTTGGCGTGCAGCACGGCAGTGTCGATCAGAAAGTCCCAGTCGGTCGGCTGGAACGTCTGGGCTTGCGCCGAGCGCCGCCAGTTGTCCCACCACGTCTTGGTCGCCGGCGGCCAGTCGCCGACCTTGAGCTTCGGCAGTCGGGGGCCGCGCAGCTTGCCGTCTGCCGCAACCTCGATCTCGGAGGTGGCGGCCTTGGGGGCGAAGCCACGACCTGCCATGTGGGCACCTCCAGAGTGGGAACGACTCCCAGAGTCACAGATGTTGCGAGATGGG
>CAZRUI010000060.1:0-4218 GCA_964603225.1 uncultured Candidatus Peribacteria bacterium
AAATCCCTCTACATCCCCTGCTGAAGCTCCTCAAAAGCTCTCGGATTTACACGAGGCCAGCAAACAAAAGAGCTTTATCGATGAGATAGCAAAGAGCCATAATTTGTCTGATTCAGAAAAAAAATCGTTCACGGAAAAATATCAAAAAGCGATCGATGAACTCCTCAAAAAATATGAAGGGAAAAAAGATGTTGTAATCGCTGAAATAAGCGATATTTTAGTAAAATTCAAGGAATCAATTCAACATGAAAAAAATGACGATGACGATGCAACAGAATTTTCCCCACAGTCACCAGATACTGATAAGACTGATGTAGACACAGAAAAAAAACTCTGAGACAAAGAAATAGACGAGCATATCAAACAACTCTCCGATAAAATAGAGTCAAAACTCAATGCACCCGCTACAGCACCAGAAACACCATCACAAACACAAGCTACCCAACAAATAGTAGAAAAAACACTTGGAGAACTCAATATCAGCGCCGATATTCCTCCAATTCCAAATGATTATGAAAGCAAAAATAAGCCAAGCTTTCTCGTCAATGGATTTATTAAAATATTGGAGATGATAGGTCTAACATCTATAGCCAACCATCTCAAGATGACCACCATGGGATACAAGACGGAAAAACAGATGGAATACACGAGAACGGCGATGAATAATCTCTTATCAATAAAAGAATCCCCAATTAGTTCGATTATTCGTCTCGACGATATAACTGAGCGTGAATTCAGACAAGTACTCGCAAATCATGGTAATCTCGATTTTAGCATAAAAGAAAATGTAGAAGCAGCACTGCTCGGTAAACATGCCAATAATCCAAAATACATAAAATATCACCGTATATATAGAGGTATTGAGAGAAAAGCAGCAGAACTGACAGCCGCAGGATCTATAGACTACAACCCAGTAGAGAGACTCGAGAGTCTCCTTGATTGCAGCAAAGATGAAACATTGAATCCAGAGTATGTGTGAAATGATGACCAAGATGGTACAATACCTCCTACACCAGAAACACCACAAACAAAAACTGATGCAGATAGATTAGAAGAGCAAAAACAAGAAATAAAAAGTGCACAAGAAGCAGATGCAAATCTAGAAACAGCAAAAAAAGATCTAGAAACAGCAAAAGCATTGCCAGATAGTGCAGAAAAATGAACGAAAGTAACAGAGGCTGAGAAAAAACTCAAAGAGGCTGAAGATGCTGTAAAAAACATCGTAGAAACATCAAAAACCAAAGTATGAGAAATGCTCAAAAATGTGGAAGATGAACTGAAGGATACAAAACTCACAATAGAACAAAAAAATAATCAGAAAAAAACACTAGAAGCACAGCTAGCAAAAGATAGAAATAATACAACTCTAAATAATGATCTCTCAAATCTCACAGCAGAAATAAGAAATCTAGAAATAAAAGAAAATGCTCTCACAGATACAATAACAAAAATAAAAGCAGAACAAGAAAAATTCCCAAAAGATACGACAAAAACTATAACAGCTATAGAAGCCCAAAAGGCTTCTCAAGAAGCTGAGAGATTAGCAAATGAAGGTAGTAAAACAACAGATACAGAGCAAGCAAAAGAAGAACAAGAAAACCAAGAAAAGGTATTTCAAAAAGAATTATGAGATTTAAAAGAAGAAGTTGGTAATACTCTTTATGATAAAAATGAAAACTTCTCAGAAATAGATAGTCCTGAAGATATGCTCGAACTTCAAAAAAGAATAGATTCTTTCTTAGAAGAAAAAAGCCCAGAAATGCTCAAAAAATATAATTGATCAATACTTGATATAAAAGAAAAACTTGAATTTGCTCAAGGGAAAATTGATCTCATAAAACTCTGGAAAAAGAAAGAAGCAGAATGGTGAGCACTTAATCAAAAGATTAATTACTGAGCATGGACATATAATGGCATGTGAGATGGTTTTATAGAAGTAGACGGTACTGATATAGATGTCGATATTGCATGGGATACAGATGATAACGTTCTTATGAAAACCACTGACACAACTATCATACCGAGATTGTGAGGAGAAGCATTAAATGTTATTAAAATAATTCGAGCAAATGAAAAAAAACTCACAGGAACAGAATGATTCAAATCAAAAAAAGGAAATGTATTTTCTATAAATTTTGATAAATAAAATTATGACTACCACAAACACAACATACGATCCTCAATATGAAAACCTACAAGAACTCGTAGATAATGAGGCAAGTGGATGAGAAAAAAAACACGAAGTTGATTTATCTGATGGAAAAGTTTGGAAACTCAACAACAGTGAGCAAAGAATTTCGAACACTCATGCAAATGTAGGTGAATTTTTGGACAGCGTGATTAGAAAAAATGCCACAAAAATTGCAAGTATTCTTGATATAGCAGAAGATGTTTCTGCCCGACCAGCTATTGCTCTGCCATATGTATTCAATACTATGGGAGATTTCTGGAGATTTTTCCTCACAACAGGAACAACAAATGCTCTCGATACAATTAATTTGTATTTGAATCCTGACACAGCAGTAAGTGCTAGACCTGGTAGAAATGCAATGGAATATGAATATGAAATGCCGGCATGAACATGGACAACCATAGGTATACTTGAGCTCATGGAAGAACTTTATAGCTCTCAAAAAATAGCCATAAATAACCTCGACGTCGCAACAAATAAAATCATAAAAGATAGAGAAAGAGCAGAAAAAAAGATAGAACGGGAATCAATGCGTACTAATAATCCAACCAGTACTCCTGGAGCACCGGGTGGATCACCAAGTATATTGCAAGAAACCCATGAAGATCTCAATGTCCCACAAATCCAGGCTTCACTCAGTTTTGCAAAAGCAAATAAAAAAACAGGGTCAGCATACAGTTTTGATAAAAAATGGTTTCCTGTTAGATATGAAAAAAATAGTTCAGGCATAGAAACATATTTTGCTTGTATACAGGATGAAAGAGGAAATGTGACAGAGATATGAGCAATAAATCCTTCTGAACTCATACGAAATATAATGAACACGACGAAAAAAACTAAAGAACAAAAAGAATTTGCAGAGACTGTGGATATGGAAAAATCTTTTAGTAGAACAAAATTTGCAGAATTATGTACAGCTGTGTCGAAATCAAAAGGAAGACGCGGAGAATATAAACTTGATGGAAAAAATTATTTCGTACATGAAAATATAGATACAACTGTTACTCCTCATGCATATTTTACACCTCCACAGTATACAGTAAGCTATCCTGGAGCCTGAGAAACAATGACAACAGAAACGCCTCTCAAATTACATGGACATTCAGTGCCTCCAACAACTGATAACCTCATTAGTTTTTTAGAGGGACATGACGGCATATACAACTCTCATCATGATTTTGATCGTGAACATCTGTTAAGAAAAATAAAAGAACTAAAAGGATTGATTGGGAAGAAAACAACCTATGTTATAAATGGTCATACATACCATATGTGGTCAAAGAGATTATCTGGTGGAGGGAAAATGAAATATTATGCAGAAATACCCGCTGGTGAACATGGAAAAAAAACTATTTCAGCTCTCACAGTAGAATGATTGTATAATAAGATAGTTGAACAAGGTCAGAATCATCATGATCACGGAGGAAAATCAGATAAAGAGCATGGAGAGAAAAAAGAGCACAGTGAACACAAAGAAGATCATTGAAAACACTGACACGATGACCATGGACACAAACATGAACACAAAAGTGGATCATTTTATGATCAAACAGTAGAAAAAATATTTGGTCAGGGCTTACTCGGAAAAGCTCTAATATGGCCAAAAAATCAGATACCAAAACCTCTTCGCTCTCTGGGCGGAAACACCGTAGCAGCTTGAGTGACATGAGGTGTCGTATGATTGTGAGTCGCATGAGCATGATGGGCACTCTGATCTGCAGCTCTGTCATCTGCAGTTGTACCAGCAATATGAATCACTTTCACAGCTTCTATGGTCAATCGTTTCCTCAAGTGGAGAAAATGGTGGCCACATAACAAGGATTAAAGTGGTGGAAATGAACATGGACACGGATGACATTAATATATTAATAAAATATGCCTTCTTATAGACAGCTCTGATATATCGAACCAATTCGCCCAAAATGACGAAGAGGATGAGATTATGAGCGTCAAATGCGAGAACAAGAGATGCAGATGAAAAAAGAGGCAGAAAGACAAAAAGTAGAACTTGAAACCGCACGTAACAA
>CAZRUI010000061.1:0-4176 GCA_964603225.1 uncultured Candidatus Peribacteria bacterium
GCGTTCGTATTTGTTCATCGTGTTGTCTCCTCGGCTCTCTGAACTGCAGCCCTCCTCTTGGGCAGTCTCTCGCGCACCTCGCCGGCCCTCGAGCCCCACGCCGCCATGCACAGAGCTTCAGCCTCGTCCGCCGTCAACCGCCGACACAACGCGGCGCCGATCGCCCGCTCGGCCCACCGGATCGCCTCCGCCTTCCAGTCGCGGCCTCCGCGCCGATTGCCGCCCCCGAGGATCGCGGCCCGCCACGTTTGCGTCAGGACGCGGACGATCCGCGACTCGGGCACGCCGCACTCTCGCAGCGACTCGCGCCAGGCGCCCCACGCGGCCCCGAGACCGAGCAGCGTGGCGTGCGATGCCCAGCCGCCCGCGCTCCACGTCTCGGCCACGACGACGAGCGGGAGCGCGTTGATCTCGGCGAGGCGCTGCGCGTAGAGGACCGCGTCTCGCCGCTCGTCCGCCGTCCTCGCGACGCCGATCGCACCCGTCACCATCCCGCGGACCATCACGGCCCAGCCGCTCGTCGCGCCGGGGTCGATCCCCATCACGACCGCCTCGTGTGGAGAGAACGACGGTGCCGGCTTCGGCCTCGTGCCGCGCTTGCGGTTCGGCGTCCGCACGGGTCGTCCCTGCACGACGGCGGCGAGCGCGAGCTGGGCAGGGGGCGCCCCGGCCTCTGCGCGCCTCTCTGGCGCCCTCGAGGCCCCAGACGCACGTTGACCCGTCCCTGGTCGCGCGGTCGCCTCCTGCGCGCTCCTGGGCGCCGCGGCGCGCGTGCTCACTCGACCGTCTCCGGCCACACCCAGCCGCCAGGCGCCTCGCTCTCACGCCAGAGCTGCTCGAGGCACGAGCGCCGACGCCGCAGTGTCGCGAGCGCCGCCTGCTCGATCTGCCGCACGCGCTCACGGCTGACACCGAGCAGCGCACCGACCTCCGCGAGCGATGCCCCGCGCTCGTGATCCTCGACGAACCGCTGCGCTGCCGCGTCCCGCTCGAAGGGCAGGTCCGGCACGACCGGATACCGCTCCCGCAGCGCAGCGACCTCCTCGGGCGTCAGCCCGTCGTATCGCCCGTCGTCATCGGCGCGAGGCCCGCCGCACTGCCGCGGCCCTCTCCGGCGCGAACGCGGGTCAAGAGCCTCTGCCAACGGGATCCCCCGCCGCAGGCGCCCGAACAACGTCGAGGGGGCCATCCCCACGCGGCGCGCGAGCACCGTGACCTGCACCGGCTCGCCCTCGTGCTCGACCACCACCGCGTTGCGCTGCGTTGTCATCGCGTCCCTCCTCCCGTCTGCGATCCCCACTGCCCATCGGCCGCCGCCGAGTCCGCCGACGTCGCGTGCCCCACGTGCGTCGATCGCCACGACCGGCCGAGGCCCGCGAGCGCGTCGCGCACCACCTCGTGCAGTCGGTCCTGCCGCTCGCGCAGCACCGCGAGCTCGAGCTCGAGCGCGCCGACGCGCGCCTCGCACGGGCACGGCGGGCCTGGCCGGATCTCGGCGCCGTCGGGACGCGCGGGCGCGTAGGCGGGGGTGGTCACGTGCCCTCGATGCGTGTCTGCGCCGAGCCGCTCCGGAGATCGCGGCCCTTGATCTCACCCAGGTACCCGCGGTGTCGCAGGCGCGCGACCGTCCGGGACTCGTACTTCGCCTCGAACGCGGTTTGTTCGAGATTGCTCGTGATCGCGGTCAGCGCCCACCCCTGCGACAACCGGTGGTCGACGCACTCGTAGAGCGCCGTCGCGAATCCGCGCATCTCCTCGGTGCCGAGGTCGTCGATCACGAGCAGCCGCGCTTTCAGGATCCGATCGACGGCCGCCTGATCCCGCTTGAAACCGAGCAACGTGCGGCCGAGTTCCTCAGCCTTCACGCATGCTCCGCTGCCGAGCTTCGCGATCGCCCAGGCGCACGCGACTGTCTTGCCGATCCCGGTGCCTCCGAGCATTCCGAGGAACCGCATGGCGGGCTTGCCCGGCTCCGGCGTCGTCGCCTTGGTTAGCCACGTGCGCACGTAACGGAGCGGTCGTGTATCTTCGAGCGTGTCGGCAACGATGGCCTCGAGATCCTCCGGCGTGACGGCGATCCCGCTCCCGACGACTGCGGTGCGTCGGCGGTTGCGCTCCATCCGCGCCTCGGCCTCGCGCACCGCCGGCTCGCGGGCCTCGAGCAGTGCCTGGAACTCGGGGGAATCGAATCGAGCCCGGAGCGCGGCGAACGCCGCTCCGACCGGCTCGGGCCCCTCGTCCGGTCGATCGGTGTCAGCCATTGGCCGCCTCCTCGAGCGCCTCGAAGCCACGCCCGTCCACGAACGCGTCGTGCGGCGCTGCCGGCGTCATGCCGCCGCCGCCGTTGACGGGGGTCGGGGCGGGCTCTCGCAGTACCGTGTTGAGGAACCCCAGCGGCCGCGTGATCCGGGGTGCCTTTCGGACGGCTTCCGCCGCCCTCCCGACGGCCTCACGGGAGGCCCCGCGGAGGGCCTCGAGAGCGCGGTATCGCTCGGTGTCCGAGACCTGCCCCAGGAAGGCCACGAGGCTCGCCCGGTGCGCCTTGGAGAGACCCGCGAGCCCTTCGTCAGACTGCCAGTTTTCGAGGGAGATTTGCCCGGCCGCCTTCGCGCGCGGACGGTCACAACCTGCTACGACCGGAGGGAGTAGCAGGTCAGGATCAGGTAGTGATCTTGGCTCTGACTCTGACTCTGAGGATGGCAAACCGATAGCAACGGCCATGGCTCCGGCTATCGGCTTGCCTTGGCTCTGGCCATCGGCCGCGGATAGCAACGGTGGTAGCTCGGTGGTGGCTCCGGCCAAGGCGGAGCGATGGCAATTGCCATCCGGTTTGCCATCCGGCGCGATGGCAACGGGCATGGCTCCGGCCCATCGTCGTTCTGCCCCGCGACGACCCGCCGCGGCCCGTGCCGAGCTCGACGGTGGCGGCCCCTGGTGCTCGGCGAACTGGTGGATTTGCCAGTAGTCGCCGTCGTCGTGGAGGTAGCCGACCGAGACCAGCCGTTTGAGATTCTGCGGCGTCTGGAGTCGGCCGAAGTCTGCCGACTTCGGGACGCGTCCGGTCGGAGCGTGCCGCTTGGCCCAAGACATCATCCGGAGCAGCACCCACGCGGCCTCGTGCCCGGCCTCGAACGTCTTGGGGTGCTCGGTGAAGTCCACCTCGAGCTTGAGCCAGAGCGTCACGGCAACTCCAGCGCTTCCCGGGGCGCCTTCACGAACGCGATGCGCTGGGCTCGGATCGTCTCCGCGAATCGGTCATCGGGGCAGACTACGGCGCACCGGCCAGCACCGAGAACTGTCTCGTATGCTCTGATCTGCCGGATGACCTCGCCGATCGATCTGATCCGGGACTTGACCTCGAAGAAGACCGAACCGGCCGGCTCTTGCGTTGCGACCAGCTTCCCTTGTCGTGCACGCAGGCACGGCTGTGTCACCTCCGCGGCGAGGTCGATGTATCCGACGATGAACCCCCCCGCGCGGACGACCGGGAATTCCCAGGTTCGCTCGCCGACCCCATGGCCGGGGCCCGGAGGGACACCGCCGACGAGCGACGCGAGATTATCGCGGACCCATCGCCGCGCATCTGTGCTCCACCGTGCCCGTTCGGGGGTCCAGTCAGCGGACGGGCATGGCGGAACGGCTTTCGCTGCAACAGCCGCCGATTCCCCGTTCTGTCCATCCCACCAGCGATGACAACCATCGATCGCGTCGTCGACCGCCTCCTGTTTCCAGCCGTGCCCCGGCGACCTCCACCATCCCGTTTGCGAACCAACGTTCGGCACTGTCGTGGCGAGGTTCGCGTCGAGCCAGAGCATGATCGCGTCGTGGATCGGAGTACTCAGGTCCTCGTCTGCAACGAGCGGCGTCGGCAGCTTTCTACGGGTCGGAGAATTCTGCCTCACGCACTCCTCCTCTCGAGCCTCACGCCGGCCGTCCGCAGCGCCTCGACGACGGGCGCGGGCGGGTCGATCGCGGGTAACGCGGTCTGCGCGGGGGCGGACATGGAGTCACCCCTCCGGCGTTCCGGCGTAGATCGGCAGCCCGGTCGCGGAGGCGACCGCGCTCCTGACCTCGGCGAACCCGGTGCGCAGCAGGTGCGGGGCGTCGACCAGCGCGAAGACGAACGTCGGCCGGCCATCGCGCAGAGCGAAGCGCAAGCGCGCCTCGACCTGGACC
>CAZRUI010000062.1:0-4140 GCA_964603225.1 uncultured Candidatus Peribacteria bacterium
ATCACTGGAGGATTCTTGAATGCTCTTGAACGAACAATCTTTGGTTCTGTGACGGATTTTATCAGTGTAAAATATTTTTCAGTATTTAATGCCGCAGATATAGCCATTACTGGGTGAGTCATTTTTCTCTTCTGGGATTTTCTTTTTGGAAATCGCAAATCATAAAAAGTAAAGCAAATACCCTTGTCTTCATCCTGGAGAGGCTATACTAGAAAAGTATTTTAATGTAATAATTATGACCAAGATCGAAAAACTTCTCGGAATAGAAGCAGAATCCCTGCTCGGCCATTTCACGCCAAAAATAGCCAAAGAATCCCTCATTCTTCCTGGGTCAAATTTTATCCACGAGTCATTTGAACAATCGGATAGATCTGAGAAAGTTATAGAGAGCTTGAGAAAACTCTACAGGCATGGCCGACTCGCAAATACTGGCTATCTCTCTATCCTCCCTGTTGATCAGAGTATAGAACATTCTGCAAACGCTTCTTTTACCAAAAATCCTCTCTACTTTGATCCAGCAAATATTTTTCGTCTCGCTATCGAGGCTGGCTGTAGTGCTGTTGCGACAACATTTGGTGCCGTCGGTATGGTGAAGAGGATGTTTGAGGGGCAGATACCAGTTATCATCAAAATCAATCATAATGAGCTCATGAGCTATCCGCAAGTACCACGACAAATCATGTTTGGGAGTGTCCAGGAAGCATACAATATGGGAGCTACTGCTGTTGGTGCGACCGTATATTTCGGTTCTGAGACAAGCAGAGAAGAGCTTATCGAAGTTGCGGGGGCGTTTGAACTCGCTCATTCTCTTGGCATGGCAACGATTCTCTGGTGCTATGTCCGCAATAATGCTTTCAAAAAAGATGGTGTAAACTATGAAACAGCAACTGATCTCACCTCGCAAGCAGTTCATCTCGGTGTCACCATCAAAGCAGATATCATCAAACAAAAAATGGCTGACTGTAACGGAGGATTTAAAAATCTAAGCATCGGAAAAGAAGATAAAAATGCCTACGAAAAACACATCGGAGAACATCCGATTGATATGTGTCGTTACCAGGTCGTAAATTGTTTTGCAGGTCGTGTAGGACTCATCAATTCTGGTGGTCCAAGTGTCGGAGATGATGACCTTGCTCAAGCAGTGAGAACAGCAGTTATAAATAAGAGAGCTGGTGGTCATGGACTTATCGTCGGACGAAAGGCATTTCAGAAACCAATGAATGAAGGCGTCGAACTAATTCAGGCGATACAGGATGTATATCTGGATAAAAATATTACTATTACTTAATTTATGAACCTATCTATCTCTATTGAAGAAAGTCTAGAAAACGCAATCCGCTTTTTAGTACCAAAATTTCCAGATGCTCGTGAACTAATCAAGCCAACCGCATTCCACTCGATTCGAGTTGGAACCTATCTTTATGAGAATTGATATAGTGAGAATATATGTCTTGCTGGTCTGCTTCATGATATAATTGAAGATACAAATGTAACAAAAGAAGAACTTAAGGAAAAATACTGAGAAGAAGTGTATGATTTAGTTATGGCAAATACTAAAAATATGGATATAGCCGACAAGGAACAAAGGAATCGAGATATGATTATCAGATGTTCACAATCGGAAGCAGCTCTTATCATCAAATGTGCTGATATTATGGATAACTATAAGTATAGGGTTCGTAGATGAAATGCGAAAGAAATTGAAAATGCCAAAAATCTCGCAAGAATAATTAAAGAAATAATGCCTTCTTGATTTTCTGATAAGATTTTTTGAGAATTTTTTAATCTTGTTCTTGGTTAATAAAATTATGATCCTCTTTATTTTCGATTTTGACAATACGCTTGGTGATGTCTACGGGCCCTATGGTGAAGGCAATATTTTTCGCACCAAGACTCTTCCTGATGTTACGAAAGCAACAGAAATTTATGAGAAATATCGACGATGATCCGATGATATCGTCGTTTATCCAAAACTTCTCGAAGAATATGGCATAAAAAATCCTCACGATTTTTTTATCAATGCGGGTATGCCAAATCAGCTCTACGATGATGTGGTTCCGTTTTTCATAAAACTCAGAGAGTATCCAGAAGTAACAAGCGTGATACTGACGACTGGTGACGAGGAGTTTCAGAAACTCAAAACACATATCACCGGTGTTGATGCTCTTGTTGGAGAAGTATACATCACTCGAGAACGTAATAAAATAAAGCACATCAAGCATCTCATCGAAAAATATAAACCTGCATCAACTATTTTTGTAGATGACAGAATCAATCTCACAGAATCACATTTTGATACCCCCATTACTATTTACGAGATGGACAGAGCATGAGAAAAAAATGGTGTCCATATTATCCATGGTCTGGATGAACTCCCTCTCGAAAAAATACTATGAACAAAATAATCGCTCTCAACTGGAAAGACACGCAAACAGTAGAAACTGCTTGAGCACTTATAAAAATCGTCGAAGATGTATCAAATATTTATCCTGATTACTCCTGGATTGTTTTCCCTGGTGACACTCTAACTGATACTATTTCTACGAAGATTCCTCTTGGTGTACAGATAGTCAGGCCAGAAAGCACACTTCCCTACTGTCTGATTGGCCATATATCACAGAGAATAGGCTGAAAAACAGACGACGAAATAGAGCACGAACTCGAATCAATAATAGACAAGGATATCACACCGATACTGTGTGTAGGCCCATTGAGAGAAGAAGATGCACTAGAACAAGTACTCAAAGAGCAACTTGTAGTGCTTGAGAATTGGCCAAAAGATAAAAAAATCATTATTACCTATGAGCCAGGATTTGCTGTCGGAACAGGCAAAACAATGACACTCGAAGATATAGAAATAGTGACAGATATACTTCAGGAAGCTCTCAAAGATTTTACGAATAAGAGTATTATCTATGGTGGAAGCGTAAATGATACAAATATCGCTCCGATTCTGCGTATCACTGATGGAGTTATCGTCGGTACTGCCAGCCAAAAAAGTTCTTCGCTCCTTGCTCTCTCTATTGCTCTATGACAAGAATAAAACCACACACCTGAGAACGATATATACACTATAAAAACCCGGATAAAGAGTATGAGATTGTCTGTATTGCAAAAGATAAAGAAACCCTTCAGGATCTCGTCGTCTACCGAGCACTCTACCCTATCTCGGATTTAGGAGAAGATTTTGCACAAGACCCTGTCTTTGTCCGTACAATAGAGGATTTTATGGCGATTTTAGAAGACGGAACAGAGCGCTTCAAAAAGGTCTAAAAAAGTTGCAAATCAGCTCAAAATATGGCATCCTGGAGGTATGAATACCAAAATACCTCATGTAATCATCGACTGTGACCCTGGTGCTGATGATTTTTTTGCTCTCCTCTGGGCTCTCTGACTTCACAAGAAGTGAACTATCAAAGTTCTCGCCATTACGACAACAGGGGGCAATGTCGGGGCTGAAATAACCTACAAAAATGCTCTTCGTGCCTGTGAATTTCTCGGTATACTCGATGTACCGGTCGGGAAATCAGATGTCGTTGTAAAAAGTCCTGATGCAAGTCATATTCATGGCGAAGATGGTCTCGGAAATGCCAGTAAATATCTCCCCCGTGTACGAGTGCCAAAAATATCTCTCTCTAGCGATGAACTTCTTGAAAAACTCACAAAAAAATACCCAGAAATACAGATACTTACCTTCTGACCTCTCACAAATATTGCGAGATTGCTCAAGAAAAATATACATCCTTCTCGTATTATCTCGATGGGTGGTGCTGTTCGTGCTCCAGGAAATGTCACTCCAACGGCAGAATTCAATATCTCCTACGATCCAGAATCAGCTGACACAGTTTTTACCCATACGAATCATAGTGTCCTCCTTCCTCTCGATGTCACAAGCCAACTTATCTTCACCCGTCATGAGATGCAGACGATTCTCCGTGGGATGAAGAGTAAAAGAGCAAAATTTCTCGAAGCACTCACGCTCCACACATTCAAGACCAATATGGCATTCCGTGAAACAGCAGGAACAGAGTGATTTCTCGTCCATGATGCGAGTGTTATAGCGATGCTTATCTATCCTCATCTCTTTCATGGCCAATTTCTCCCACTTCGTGTAGAAACTAAAGGAGAATTCACTCGTGG
>CAZRUI010000063.1:0-4001 GCA_964603225.1 uncultured Candidatus Peribacteria bacterium
GTATGCTAGGCTACTGCGCGAGTTCCGAAATCATCCCCTCAGCTAGTCGAGACCCTCTCCAATAAGAAGGAGAAGATCTATCATCTCCCTACTTGTAAGAGCTATTGAGCGACCAAGATCGATCGGCCTGGCGAGCGGTGGTTCTGTTCAGAGAACGAGGCGAGCAAAGCCGGCTGGCGCAAGGCGAAGAACTGTGACTAATCCCGGCATGACGCGTACCGTTCGGTGAAATCCTTCCTCCTCCCCATGAGAAAACCCGTCCTCCTGGGCGCGCTGTTCGGTCTCCTGATCGTTCCCGTGAGCGTCTTGGGCCTGGTGAACCAGACCGTTGAGCGCCTGGCGCCGCCGTTCACGTTCGTGCCGCGGATCATGGTCAACGGCGTGATGGACACCGCAACCGCCAACGGTGCCGTCACCATGGGCGCGCTCATGATCCTGAGCGTCCTCTTCTACGCGCTCATCGGCTACGCGACCGGGAAGCTCAGTCACGCGTACGGGAAGCT
Organism: uncultured Candidatus Peribacteria bacterium; assembly: GCA_964603225.1. Classification (GTDB taxonomy): domain Bacteria; phylum Patescibacteriota; class Gracilibacteria; order BD1-5; family JAGOOR01; genus JAGOOR01. The sequence goes on from CAZRUI010000063.1 coordinate 504, forward strand.
CCGGGAATGCGTGGAATGGGACGCATGATGCGGTATCATGCCCGGCATGGATGAGACGCAGTGGTATGAGGCGCTGATCAAGCCGGGGTGGGCTCCGCCCCCGTGGCTCTTTGGCCCGGTGTGGACGGTGCTGTACGCCGTCATCGCCGTATCGTTCTGCGCCGTGTTTTGGCTTGTGTACAGGCGGACTGTTCCCCGCGCCGTGGCGGTGCCGTTCGCGCTCAATCTGATCGCCAACGCCGCGTTCACGCCGCTGCAGTTCGGCCTGCGGAGCAATGTGCTTGCCGCCGCGGATATCCTCCTGGTACTGGGGACGCTCCTCTGGGCCATGGTTGCCGTTTGGCCGCACCGTCGATGGATCGCGTACGCGCAAGTCCCGTACCTGCTGTGGGTGACGTTCGCCACGGTCCTGCAGCTCACCATCACCTTCCTGAACTGGTAAGTGCCATGGCTACCCGACCGTTCACCGTGCGCGTGAAGGATCGGATGCAGAGGACGGAGTACGTTTTGAGCGAACCCATGGGAAAGAACTTCGATCCTCGGTTCCAGCCCCAACTGACGCCCAAGGAGATGCTGGCGCTGGGCGTCTTTGGCGGGAAGTACCTGACAGACTGCCGGGAGGAGTTTCCGGCGGACTGGTTTGAGCATGCCAAGCTCTGTTCGGCTAAACATGATCCCGCGTTGAACTTCTTTGGTGTGAATGCCAGCCAGCCGCTGAACGCGTGGCGGAAGAAAGGATGGATCCACCCCATGGATCCGCGCGGGTGGTTCCAGTGGTACTGCCGGTACTACATGGGCCGGCGGGTTCCGGAGGAGGATGACCGGCAGATCAAGCGCTGGCTGGCGATCAAGCGGCACGTGGCGCAGATCCGCAAGAGCTGCGCCAAGGGGGATCTCTCCTGCCGCCGCCGGCAGCGGCAGGCGGTGCTCCACTGGGCGTACGACAGCCGGAGGATCTGAGTATTCAGGAATGCCGGCCTCCGGCCTACGCCGCCTGGACGCGGGGCTTCCCAAGCAGCCGGTCGGTCAGTTCCGGGTTGCGGAACCAGGCGCTGATGCCAAGCAGCAGCAGGAGCACAATGATGAACCCGCTCTCTGCCACACTGAAGCCGTGCGTGAGGAGCGTGGCCAGCACGCCGCCCATGTAGCCCACCATCAGGACCAGCCCCACGGTGGAGGTGCGGGGGATCAGGAACAGGGTCACCACGATCAGTTCCAGGATACCCAGCGGCAGCTCCAGCCCCTTCATGCCCACCTGCGTGGCAAACAGGTCACCGGGCGTGCCCGGAGCCGGCGGCACAAATTTTCCGTACAAAGCAAAGACGTTCATGGCGGCGACCAGGATGGCCGGAACCCAGCCAAAGACTGCGCGGAGACGAGTGGACATAGGAGGGGGAGGGAGGGGAACGGCGGGGAGTGTAGCAGAGGAATACGGCGCCAAATAGCGGTCACTCCTTCACCCGCTTCAGCTCCGCCACCAGCACAAAGCTGACAATCACCAGCAGGAACCAGGAGCCGATGATCCCCACGTGCACCGTCTTCCACGCCTCCGCCTGGTGGCCGTACTGCCACGCGCCCAGGTACGTGGCGATGTTCTCCGCCAGCCACACAAAGAGGCAGATGAGGAGGAACGCCAATGTCACCGGCATGGCGCGCCGCCGGTTGGTGGTGAAGGAGATGCTCGTCTGGAGGAACAGGAGGAAGAGTACGGGAATGATGATCCACCGCACGTCCGTGACGTATACGTTGGTGAAGAAGTTCCCGTAGATGGCGGCCGCCAGCAGCAGTACCGCCCAATGCGGCGGCCAGTGGTGGAGTTCGATCCGAAAGGAGCGCCACGCCTGGGTCATGAAGCTGGCCACGCTGGCGTACATGAATCCGCTGAAGAGCGGCACGCCTAGAACCTTGCTGTAGGCAAAGCTGGGATAGCTCCACGCGCCGTGCCGCACCTTGTGGATTTCCATCACGAGCCCAAGGAGGTGGAACAGGCAGATCACTTTCAGCTCGTTCTTGGTCTCCATGCCGGATGCCACCATCACCATCTGCATCCCCAGGCACGCCAGGAGCAGCACGTCGTACCGCGGGATGCTGTTCGATTCATAATTCTTGGTCAGCAGGAGCATGCCAAAGATGAAGACCGGGAACAGGCACGCCAGCGCGTTCTTGATGCCAAAGACCAGGAGTTCGTTCCAGAAGCGCTGCCAGGCGTTATGGCCCGGAAGCTCCTTGAACCACTGTTCTAGTTGCTGGGAGAGCAGGGTGTGCATGCAGATTCGGTATGGATTATAACGTTTGAAATGTCAGCCTAAGGATGTTTCTCTTCCTGAAGTACCTTATAGATGTACGACCGTTCGATCGGCATGATGGTGAGCGGTTTCTGATAGACCACGAATGAGACTCCTTTTTCCTTGAAGCGCTCTTCGTAGGCGTCTAGTTCCTGTCTTTGCTCAGCGGTGAGCTTGGCTCCTTCCAAATGTGCGCAGAGGTGATAGCGGATAGGAACGTCCTTCAAGAAGACGTGGCGGTTGTAGGTCATCACGTGATGATTCAGGGATTCTTCCAGTTGCCGTCTTGCAATAGCGGTGATTTCATCCGGCACAACGAATTCCCGATGATCGAGAGCGAAGTAAATCTCATCCGGTATCTCTCTCAGAAACGGTATGGCTTCCCGCGCCCGCTCGAGGACGATTCGATTCTCCAGGCTCATAGGGACACGTAGGAGTAACTGCATAGCTATGACTCTATAGCTACCGGCCTATTACTTGTATTTGACACATATTAATTTATAGTTTATTTTAAGTTAAATGGATTCTAAAGAAGAAATCATCCCATTAGATGAGCCCATTACCGCCTCTCTACGGTTGCGAGAAGTATTGAGAAGGGCGGTGAACAAGACTCACGCAGATGCCCTGCTTTTGTCTGGGGGTATTGATTCCAGTATGCTTGCAGCCCTGGACCCCAGTGTCCTTGCGATAACCGTTGGCCTAGAGGGAATAAGTAGCGACATACCTCGTGCCCAAAAAGTCGCGGAGTATCTTGGCATGAGATGGCATGCCATTGAACTCACTCGTATAGAGGCAAAGGAGAGGATTAGGGAGATTATTCAGATTACCAGTAGTTACGATCCTGCAATTTTAAACGACATACCTACCTATACAGGCATGAAGCATGCGCGTTCCGTGTGTGGAAGAAGGGTCCGCAATGGTGAATTCGCTGATACGTTATTTTATGGTTATAACTATCTTCGGAACGTCGAGGATTTCGGCGCCTATCTGGATGCACTTCTACCAAACGTGATTCTATCGACTACTCGGATTGGAGATGCATTGGGTGTACATGCCATTCATCCTTATCTCGATCCCGAGGTTGTTTCCTTTGCGCGAGAAATCGGTCAAGAAAATAATATTTCCTTAGTTGAAACGGAATTGGCAGGAGATCACGCGGTGGCAAGTACCCCTTTCTTAAGACACATTGCTCGATTTAAGGAACTGTGTCACG
>CAZRUI010000064.1:0-2220 GCA_964603225.1 uncultured Candidatus Peribacteria bacterium
GAGAGGTAATAACTAAACCGTGGATCGAGGGTGAGACGAGTGTCTGCATGATCAGTCTTTGGTTTCAGGAGTCGTAGATCACAGACGACGGCTTTTGTATGGTTGCTCGTTTGTGTGTGTGCTTCGACGGTGACAGTATCGGTTTTGACGCTTCCCAGGGCTTTTTGTGCTGCGTCAGGATCGTGGAAGTCAAATTGCCCACACTGTGCTGCCGTCGCAAAAGGGATGCCACGAAAACCCTCTTTATCGCCATTACCTGCTTTGACTGTATCGAGATATGTGATAGCAGTATCGACAGAGGCACTGATAGCATTTCTGAGTGTCTCGGTGTCGAGCTCGACGAGCGACGTGATACGAAATCCATACGAGCCATCCTGAAATTCAAATGGTGAGACATCGAGAATCATCTTTGGATCGAGTCATGAGACCACCTGTGAGAGACTCGCTCGGAGACTCCCTGTATCAGGTGCGTAGGCGAGGAGGTGTTCGTTTGTATGCATGCCCGCATGAAATGTCTGGTAGTCTGCGTCCTCTGGTCTACTGAAGAGGCGGAGAGCGTAGGTGTGGACGGTGAGTGTATCACTTCCTCCGTCGATGTGTTTATCGGCTTTGAGTGTACCACCCGTCATGACGGTGTGGTCTTTATCCTTTGAATGGAGTCCTGCGTTTATTGTTATCATAAAAAAAAGATTACGCGCTGCATTATTGTACTTTTGTTTGCAAAAGTACCAAAACAATTCAGGGGAACCGAAACTCGCTCTCCAGTTGTATCTTCTTTTTCTGCTTTTTCATGACGCTCAAACAGTCGTTCCCCTAAAAACCTTTTTCTGTTCAGCTAATTATTCACTACAAACTCCAAAATAAAAGGGAGATGTCGTACGACACGTTCTCCTGCGTGGAGGTTGTGAAAGAAGTTTTCTCCTGCCGATTCATCCGCATTGTCTGAGATGATCTTGAGAGAGATAAGCGGTTTCTGATAGTGGTGTGCGACTTTGGCGAGAGCGGCTCACTCCATATCGACGAGTTGTCCACCTTTTGCCTGGAGTATTTCTCGAGTACTTCATGAAGCGACGAATTGATCGCCTGTGACGAGGACACCTGATTTGAGTTCTGGGTGTTCGACCGTGAGGAGATCAAAGAGTGGATAGAGTCGCTTCTGTGCTTCATCGTCTCCCTCGATGAGACCATCGTGTTCGATGGTGTGCTTCACGACGACGACATCACCGAACTCGAGATGGGGCGAGAGGCTGCCGGCGAGGCCGATATTGATGATGGCATCGATAGGATACTGTTCGAGGACTTTTGTGAGTGTCATCGCGGCAGCGACTTTGCCAATCGAGCTCACTGCAAAGACATAATTCCCGTGTTCGACGATATCACCAGCTTTCAGGACTTTTTCATAGCTCAGATACTTCGTGAGCGGAAGCATCTCTTCTGCCATCGCAGAGATAATGAGGATTTTTTTGTGTTCCATAATTTTATTGCAGATATTACAGATTTCTTTTGTACTTTTTGTCGAAAAAGTACGAAAACGATTCAAGGGACAAAAACTCGCTAGAGACTGAATTCAAGAAATAACTGTTTTCATCCCGCTCAGACAGTTTGTCCCTTAAAAATCTTTTTCTCTATGGCCGAGTATATCTCAATTATGAAAACTGTATAGCGGAAAAAATTTCGTACTGAGCCAGTTTTTCTCGTCCTTTTAGAGGAGAGATTTCGATAAGGACTCCACCGAAGACGCTGCTCGCTCCATTGTTTTTCGCGAGTTCCAAAGCGGCTCCGAGAGTGCCACCAGTAGCGAGGACATCATCCATCACGAGAACTCTGTGACCGCTGAGTATATCCTTGCGGATAGCGAGAGTGGCTGAGCTGTATTCGTAGCTGTAGGATTCTTTTGCGACGAGGGCGTCGGGGAGTTTACCATCTTTGCGGAGCATGATAAAGGGGAGCTGGTAGCGCTCAGCGAGCATGCCTCCGAGGACGAATCCTCGTGCATCGACACCAGCGATACAGTCTATCTCATTTTCTCGGATGAAGTGTCCGAATTGTTCCATGATTTCGGATCGAGCCTCGACATCGAAGAGGAGGGGCGACATATCGCGGAAGAGTACGCCCGGCGCTGGGAAGTCGGGATAATTGGTGAGGAGGTCGGTGTAGTCTTTTTTCATATCACTGTATTGTAGTGAAAATATCTAGCCATCAAACAGAATTTGATTCTCC
>CAZRUI010000064.1:2320-3925 GCA_964603225.1 uncultured Candidatus Peribacteria bacterium
CAAAAAGTCTTCTTTTCTCGAGTTTCCACAGGAGACATCGCTCGGGAGTCCTGCTGATGCGTGTGTAGAAGTATTTCGTGATATTACTGTGCAGGATACATACTGTATCAAGGGGTATAGAGCAAAACTTGTCGATATTTTCTGACCAGATATAGTGGAGTTTGTGTGAGGGGATGTGTGTTTCGCGCGGCTACGATTCTCTGATTATCACCGATTTCATTTCGTCGATGATGGTGAAGTGATCTCTTCTCTCGATCGTGATGGTCCACTCTATTCTGTTGATCAGAGTATCCTGGATACTGGTTTCTGGATACACAATAAATCTCATTGTATGCGACTCAGAACCAAGCATTTTGGTGATATACTCTGGCTCGAAGTCGGAGCGACCAATGTCGGCTGTATCACAAATCATAAGAAAAAGTGAGAGATGTTTTCTCGATGAGAAGAGAAATGATATTTCGAACTTGGAGGATCGGCGATACTCCTGGTATTTCAGAAAAATACGATGCAGTGGTCACCTCGTCTCCTCGAAAAAGCTCTTCAAAAAGAAGAGCTCGAAGTGAGTGTTGGAGAGGTGCTCGGGAGGAGGGTCTAATTCAGTTTGCTCTTGCTTTAATACCAGCACTCTTTCCATCCTATTTTATAGGCACACGTATTGGTCATGAGACTGAGGAGAGGTCCGATGATGAGGAGAAATATATATTCGAGCATACCACCGTTGTAGTATGGGAGCATAAAGATAATTGCACCAATCATATAGTCTATGCCGTCCCATGGTTGAAACATCGTTCCTGGTTTGATGCCGAGTTGACGCTTAAAAAAACTCTTCACGATATCTCCAAAAAGCGCTCCGAGACCGAGCCAAGCACCGAGAAAGGCTGCACCGAGCCAGCTCGAATAGAGATTAAAATAATCACTATACACTGGCAAAATACTGACGAGCACGCCGCGGAGTATATAGAGCAAAAGTCCTGTGAGCATGCCACCGAGGATGCCCGTGATGAGTCATCGGATAGTTTTATTTTTGCCAAAGAGTTCTGCATGAATAGGACGAGAAAAATGACGAACATAGGGGATATTTTTTGCGACGACAGGCACTGCATTTGCGACGAAAGCAGGAGCGAAGATGAGAAATATCTGGAGGAGATTAGCGAAGAACATAGTGCGGGATGAGGAGGGTCGTGATAGAGATCAGTATGTAGCTGAGTGTGAGAACAGTCTGTGCGAGACCGAGTGCGAAGAGATCACCACCATACAGCCACGGGAGCAGCAAGCAGGCTATCATGAGTGTGATACTATTTCTGGCAATCCATGGGGTCTTCATGACGTGCATACAGGGGATATGAGAGATTGCGAGAAAAGCTATCATCCCGAGAGATATGAGGAGGATAGACATCTCTGGCTGGACGATCATCACTCAGAGGGCTCCGACAGCTGCTGCGGGCGAAGGGAGTCCGAGGAAATAATCTTGAGTGTCTTGTTTCTTCAGTGTAAATCGGACGAGACGATAGAAGATGGCGCAGAGATAGAGCGCAGCGAGTGGTGCGCTCCCGGTGATGAGCCATATCCAGAGACTTGGATGGAGGCCAAAATTGATAAAGTCAG
>CAZRUI010000065.1:0-3896 GCA_964603225.1 uncultured Candidatus Peribacteria bacterium
TTCTCAAATGAAAAAGACGTCCCACACCCACAGCGAGACTGAATATGTCCAGAAACGAGATAATACTTCCCTTTTGCTCGAGCTATTTGAGCTCCATCGAGTTTTTGTGCCAATTCTGGGATAATCCAAGAACGAATACCATTATGCATCTCAGAAGCTACCCTATCATCAGACTGAGTTCGTGGAGTGACAACAATTTTAGAGCCAGCACAACCCGCCTGAATAATATCGACGTTTACATCAGTCACTCACTGATGAAGAAAATCAGCACAAGTATGTTGGTCGAGACGGATGAGCATGAAATATTGATAACACCATCATAGACAAATTTGGGAAGAGTAAAGTACGACCTATCCCCTTGCTTATGAGCTTTTCCAGATAGCATATAGAGTATATTTATTCCCTAACTTCCCTTATGGCAAAAAGAAAGCGTTTTCCCGTACTCAGCACTCTCATACCTACTGTCATCGATAAGACTCCATCTGGAGAACGCGTCTATGACATCTATTCTCGTCTCCTCGAGGATCGCGTTATCTTCCTCGGTGAAGCCATCGATTCTCACGTCGCGAATACGATTATCGCGCAGCTTCTCTTCCTCGAAAAACAGGATGCAAAAGCTCCAATCACACTCTACATCAATAGTCCTGGAGGACACGTCACTGCTGGTCTCGCTATCTACGATACCATGCAGTATATCAAACCAGATGTCATCACAGTCGCTATCGGTATGGCTGCGAGCATGGGTTCTGTTATTCTCGCTGGTGGTGCAAAAGGTAAGAGATATGCTCTTCCTCACACAGAGATCATGATTCATCAGCCTCTTGGTGGTGCAGAAGGTCAGGCAACAGAAATCAAACTCGCTGCTGAACATATCCTCAAAACCTGAGAAACACTCTACACGATCCTCGCAAAACACACTGGTCAACCAATAGAAAAAATACGACAAGACTGTGATCGTGATAATTTCATGGATGCGAAGCAAGCCCTCAAATACGGCCTCATCGACAAAATCATCAACAACGAGGCATAATTTTATTTCTTTTATTTCTTTCTTATGAAAAGATACATTATTGAGTTCGTTGGCACATTTCTCTTTGTCGTGAGTATCATCGGTATCGTCTATAACGCATCTGCCCTCGTCGCTATCCATATCGGTATAGCTCTCGCAGCGCTCATCTACATGGGCGGATCTATCTCAGGTGCACACTACAACCCTGCAGTCACATTTGGTATCTGGCTCAATAAGAAGATAACATCTCGAGATGCCGTAGCCTATGTTGTGAGTCAGCTCCTTGGTGCTGTAGCTGCTTTCCTCGTGATGACAAAAGGGATGGACATATCTCTTCCTGCTGTGTCTCTCTTTGGCAATACAAAAAGCCTCATCATCGCTGAAGCTCTCTTTACTTTTGCTCTCGTTTCAACTGTGCTTCATACAGCAGTCAATCGGCTCACAGCTGGCAACAACTACTTTGGTCTCGCGATTGGTGCGGTTGTTATCGTTGGTGGGGCTGCGGTTGGGAAAATCTCAGGAGGATTTTTTAATCCTGCAGTACTTCTCTGAATCGGTCTCTTTGGTATACCAACAAAAGCTGTTCTCGCTATCCTGATTGGTCAACTCGTAGGAACATTTGGTGCAGCATGGCTCTACCGCTATGTTATCGGGAAATAGAGACTATTTTTGACGTCAAACCGGTTTCGATTCTGAAACCGGTTTTTTTATGCTCAAATAGTTGTAATCAAGATAAGAATATGGTAGATTACATCTATGGATACCACAATTCAACCTCTATCTCCGACAGAAAAACACAATGCCATGATCAGTTACTGTTTCTTGGCACCATTTATGCTGTTGTCTCGAGAAGAGCGTTTTAGGAGTGATTTTGTCCGTAGTCACGCACGTTATGCGACACTGATTCATATAGGGTTTCTCATACTCATTGTGTCATTTGTTCGATCGAGAAATTTTTCCTCGACTATTCTCTACGATCTGACATGGGTAAATGGAGTACTGTTTGTGCTCTTCTTCATGTTGTTATTTCTCCTCGGAAAAGGTATATATAGCGCACTCAGAGGAGAGAAACCACGTATCGCACTCAACTCTTTTTCTATCAAAAGTCTCGAAAAGGAATTCTCAACAGAAATCACTGTCAGCATAGAAGAAAAATCTCCTCTTATCCTCTCGCATATACCATTTTTTGGTATCTATCTCTCTGCGAAATACGGCGGGAAAATGGCTGAAGGTGAAAAGTTCGGAAATTGGCTCTGTATAGCTCTCACTCTGAGTATCATCGTAGATCCAAGTATGACTTTATTTGTCATCATGATACTTCTGGTAACATTCTGGCTCGTCTATCAAGGAATAGCGACGGAAAAAGATACAACAGTTCATCTACTCGGAGATAAATTCTGGACAGGAGCACAGATTCATCTCTATACACAATCAACCATCAGATACATAAGTGCATTGTTCAAACACGACAAAACGATGCCTTCATTTACAAAAATATCTGAGGAAATAAAAGCAAATCCGCTCAATACTGTACAAGAAAATGGCTCCCCTATATTCTATCTTCCCGTTCTCAATATCCCACATCTTATCCGTTTCAGAAAAGAAGAAGCCACAAAGGTCACCCGAGCACAGTGAACAATTCTCAGTATCATGGTACTTTATGGCTTGATAGTAGGTGATTATTCCATGGTATTCCTGGGTATTTTTGCAGGATTCTGGGCATACAATCAATCTCATTTTCACAAGAACAGCTACATCCCTATCATAGGTGAATGTGCTCAGGCATTCTTTGCTTTCCTCAAATGGAGAAAAGAAAAAAGCGCAATCAAAGAAATACATCTCTCAACGACTAATAAATAATCTATGCAAAATCTCGCTCGTATCATCCTCGAATCATTCCTCTTTGAGAAAAAAACACTTTCTGTGCATGATCTCGAAAAAGTGCAACCACTTTCAAAAGAAAAATGTCCTGTATTTATCACTGTGAAAGATGGTGAAAATATCGTAGGAAGTACAGGGAGAATCTATCCAGCACATGACACCATCGGTGAAGAACTCATCAACAATGTCATACTCCTCGCGTCAGATCCGCGTTTTCAACCCTACATAGATAATCCAGAGAAAACAAGAAAACTCACCTACAGGGTCGATATTTTTCACGACCAGGATAGACGAATCCTTCATCATCCTGACGAGCTCACGAGTGAACTAGAAGGAATGATACTTCTCTGCCAAAAACAAGAAAAAGTAGGTATCATACTCCCCCACATGTTCAAATCTCCGCTCTCTGGAGAAGAGGTCTACCACCATCTCATCAAGAAAATAAATCTCGATATGACACACCTCGGGAAATGAGATGTCATTCTCTACGGAGTAAAAACACAAATATTTGAAGATAATAATTAAGATATCTTCACAAATTCTGTTGCATTTTGTTTTTTGCTTTTATAATCACCGTACAATTTGTATGGGTGTGTAGCTCAGTTGGTTAGAGCGCGTCTCTGATAAGGACGAGGTCCCTGGTTCAAATCCAGGCATACCCACCATTGTTAAATGCATGTCGGGAAGTGGCGCAATTGGCTAGCGCACTGCGTTTGGGACGCAGGGGTTGCAAGTTCGAGTCTTGTCTTCCCGACCATTTTAATAAAAAATCTCCCCTGATTTTTTATTTTGGCCCCATCGTCTAACGGTTAGGACAGCTGGTTTTCATCCAGTAAACCGGAGTTCGATTCTCCGTGGGGTCACCATTTTACAATTGTCAATAAAAATACTCTCAAAACCAGAGAGTATTTTTATTGACAAAGTTAGGATTAAACAACAGTTGGATTCAGATACGAATTTTTATTATCCCAAAGATGCTGATGTTCTGGATGGATTGCAAGCCACT
>CAZRUI010000066.1:0-3820 GCA_964603225.1 uncultured Candidatus Peribacteria bacterium
GCGGCCGAGGCGATCTCGGCGACCAGCGAGGTGGCGCGGGTGATCTCGCCGGACATCCGCTCCAGCGCCGTTCCGGTCTGGCCGACCAGCGCGACACCCTTCTCGACCTCGACGCTGGAAGCAGTGATCAGGCCCTTGATCTCCTTGGCCGCATCGGCCGAGCGCTGCGCCAGCGCCCGCACCTCGGAGGCGACGACCGCAAAGCCCTTGCCGGCATCGCCGGCGCGCGCCGCCTCGACCGAAGCGTTGAGCGCGAGCAGGTTGGTCTGGAAGGCGATCTCGTCGATCACGCCGACAATCTGCGAGATCTCGTCGGAGGATTTCTCGATGCCGCTCATGGCGGCGACGGCCTCGCGGACGATCTGGCCCGATTGCTCGGCTTCGCCCTTGACCTGCGTCGTCGCGTGGCTCGCCTGGCGCGCGCCCTCGGCGGTCTGGCGCACGGTCGCGGTCAACTGGTCGAGCGCCGTCGCGGTCTCCTCGACCGACGAGGCCTGCTGCTCGGTCCGGCTGGCGAGGTCGTCGGCCGCCTGGCTGATCTCGCCGGCGCCCGCCTTCATGCTCTCGGTATTGGTCGCGATCTGGCGCATCGTCTCTTCGAGATGGGCCATCGCGGCGTTGAAGTCGTTCTTGAGCTTGACGTATTCGGCGCTGAACGCGGCCTCGATCCGGTAGGTCAGGTCGCCCTCGGTCAGGCGCTCCAGGCCGGCGCCGAGCGCGTCGACGACGACCGCCTGCTTCTTCGCATCGTCGCTGCGCTGCGCCTCGTTGAGGCTGCGCTGCGTATCGGCAGCCCGGCGCTGCTCGCCGGCATCGGCCTCGGCCTGCGCCTTCTCGGCCTCGACCTGCTGCTTCGTCAACGCCGCATCGCGGAAGACGACGAGCGCGCGCGCCATGCTGCCGACCTCGTCCTGGCGCTCCTGATAGGCGATCGGCGCCTTGAGGTCGCCGGCGGCCAGCGTGCTCATATTGCCGGAGACGGTACGCAGCATCCCGGAGGCGCGGCGGCTCAGGAAGACGACGAGGCCGAGCAGCAGCAGCGCCAGCGGCACCAGGACGACCGCGACATCCTTGATCAGGCCGTAAAAGGAGGCGTCGACAGCGTGGACATGCATGCCGGTGCCGATGGCCCACTGCCATTTCGGCACGCCGACCACATAGGACACCTTGAGCGACGGATCCTTGTCGCCGCCTTTCACCCAGAGGTAGTCGACGAAACCGGCGCCCTTGACCCGGGCCGTGTCGGTCAGTTCCTTGACGAAGAGCTTGCCGGTCGGGTCCTTGAGCGGCGACATGTCGGTGCCGATCAGCTTCGGATTGGCGTGGGCGATGTTGAAGCCGTCATAGCGGATGACGAAGAAGTAGTTGCCGTCATCGAAACGCGCATTGGTCACGGCATCGATAGCGAGCTTCTGCGCGTCGGCGTCCTTGAGTTCGCCCTTCTCCACCTTCGCCACATAGGCGTTGACCGTGGAGGCGGCAGCCTCGACCGCGTTCTTCACCTCCGCCCGCTTCAGGTCGAGCATGTCGATCCGGGCCTGGTTGAGCGTCACGGCGACGCTCGCAACGGCGACGACGGCGGCCAAGATGGCGACCAATCCGAATGAACGGCTGATCGACAGCGCAGTAAGCTTCTTCAACACAGACATGTCGCCCCTCGCGAACGTGATTCTTCACATTCGCGCGGAACGGCTAATGCCCGCTTAACGCTGTCACTTTTTTGCCACAATCGGCAGTTGCTGCCCGCAACCAGTGGTTGCTGTCAGATCGCGGTAGCGTAGTCGTCGCCCTCTTCGCGGCGCATCCGCTCGCGCCGCGGCGTGCGCTTCACGCCCGAGCAGAGCGAGCGGGCGAGACCACGCAGCGGCGCCGTCAGCCGGTGGACGTCCTCGACGCGGGCCATGATCTGGCCAGCAGTCTTCAACTCGCGGTCGAGCTTGGCCATGGTGCGCGACAGCTCCGGTTCGTCGTCCTCCAGCCAGGTGTCGAGCACGCGCGCCATCAGCAGCGTCGCGCCGCGGACACGCACCGAGCCGAGATCATCCTCGGTCGGGATGCCGGCCGAGGCGAGCAAGTAGCGCCAGGAGTTCAGCGAATTGCGCCCGAGCGCGGCGAGCGCCAGCGGCTGACGGCGCAGATGCGGCATCAGCGCCTTCAAGCCCGCCTTGTAGGGCGCGAGCGCGTCGAGCCGGCGCATCACCAGGTCGAAGACGCGCTCCTTGTAGGATTCCTCCATGAGGTCGTCGGAATTCCCGGCCAGCACAGCATCGTCGAGGATGCGACCGAGCCCGCCGAGAATGGCGAGCTTGGAGGGGAAAAGATTACGCAATTCAGCGAGGCTGATCCCGGCCTCGCGGGCGATCGCCGGCAACTCGATCTCGTCCCAGCCCTGCGTCGCCGCCAGCCGGAACAGCGCATCGACCACGGCACGCCGCGGATCAGGCTTCGCAGCGGGTTTCTCAGCCTCGGGGGAAACGGGTTTGCGCGCCATCGGCGTCTCTCCTGTCGCGAGCAGATCGAGCAGGATGATTCTGGATCGGTTCAATCCAAAATCATCGTGATCTATGAGAGAAGCTAGGGCGCAACCGGGGCGGTTGAAAGGCCGCTTCAGCCGGAAAGCTCCTCGGCGCGGCGTTTGGCGGCAGCGACCGCACGTCGCATCAGCGGCGCCAGGCCGTTATCGGCCATCAGCACTTCGAGGGCAGCAGCGGTCGTGCCGCCCGGCGAGGTCACGTTCTGGCGCAAGGTCGCCGGCGGCAGCGGCGACTGGAACAGCATCTCGCCGGCGCCCTCGATCGTGGCGCGCGCCAAACGCTCGGCGATATCGGCCGGCAGGCCAGCCGCGACGCCGGCAGCCGCCAGACACTCGACCATGTTGAAGACATAGGCCGGCCCCGAGCCCGAGACGGCGGTGACGGCGTCGATCAGCCCCTCGTCGCCGAGCCATTCGACCTTGCCGACACCGGCGAGCAATGCGTCGGCCAATTGCCGCTGCGCCTCGCTGACGCCCTTGCCCGCGGCGGCAGCGGTGACGCCGCGCCGGACCGAGGCCGGCAGGTTCGGCATGGCGCGCACGATTGCGTTCGCATTCGGCAGCCGAGCCGAGAGATCGCCGAGCGTCTTGCCGGCGAGGATCGAAATCAGCAGCGTCTTCGGGCCGATCAGCGCCTGCACGGCAGGGGCGGCGGTATCGAGCATCTGCGGCTTGGTCGCCAGCACCACCACCTCGGCCGGCTTCGGCGCGGCCGGGTTGATGCTCATGCCATGGCTGGTGGCGAGCGCCTGCATCTCGTCGGAAATGTGCGGGTCGAGCAGCGTGATCCCCGCGCCCTTGACGCCGATGCTGAGCCAGCCCTCCAGCATGGCGCCGCCCATCTTGCCGGCACCGACGAGGGTGAGGGTCTCAGGAAGCGGGCTGGCCATGGCGTCTCTCCGGTCGATGCGCGATTGCGCATGGACCTGAACCGCCAAGCACGGCCCGGGTCAAGCCCGGACCAGCCAGCGCTCACGCTTCGCCGACCGTCTCCAGCAGCGCGCCTTCGAGCGCCTCGCGGGCGTTCTTGCCGGCCCAGACCACGAACTGGAAGGCCTGATAGTAGCGCTCACAGGCGTCGATCGCCGCTTTGATCAGCCCGGCGGCCTGCTCCTCGGTCGGCTCCGCCCCGCCCGAGAGCAGCAGCGCGTGGCGATACATCACCACGTTCTCGCGGCTCCACAGGTCGAAATGCCCGAGCCAGAGCTGCTCGTTGACCAGGCTGACGAGGTTCATCACCTCGTTGCGGCGCCGGTCCGGCACCCTGAGGTCGAAGGCGCAGGCGAT
>CAZRUI010000067.1:0-3803 GCA_964603225.1 uncultured Candidatus Peribacteria bacterium
CCACCTGTCATGGCTCTGGATATGTGACTCGCGCGACACGAAGTATATTTGGTGTTATGCAGCAAACAGTCGTCTGTGATGAATGTGGTGGAACCTGAACAAAAATCGACGATCCCTGCAAGGAATGTCATGGAAAAAGAAGAATAAAGAAAAAAATAGAACAAACTGTCGATATACCAGCCGGCATAGACGACGGTATGACTCTCCGAATGACAGGAGAATGACATGCCGGAAAGCACAATGCTGGCGATCTCTATATAACATGTCACGTGGCCCAATCTCACGAGAACCTCGTCCGTGAAGGCAATAACATACTGACAGTTCTACATATCAGTCCTGCTGAGGCCACGATAGGAGTACAGAAGAAAATAAAATTCCCTCTTATCTGAGAACGAGAGATACGTATCAGTGCAGGAACACAACATGGTAAAAAAATACAAATATCAGGTGATGGGATGCCTCTCATAGGCAAAAAATGACGATGAGATCTCATTATCACTCTCGAGATACTCATACCTGGTAAGCTCTCAAAAGAACAAAAAAAGCTCTACACAGAACTCCTTGAAACAGAAGAAAATTAGTTTTTTATTTCCTGCACCTTCGTATACATCTTATCGAGCGTATTTGGGAGCTTATTTGCCCAAAAAGGAGTGAGACGTATATCAACTAACTTGATATATGGATGATTGAGAAGGGTCTTTTCTGCACGTTCTGTATCAGCGTTGAGGAGTTCAGCGAGGATATTCTGAAGTGTTTTTTGCCCAGCAGAACTAGAGAAATCATAGAGAACTTGGACAGGTATTTGGGCAGTAGCCTTGATACTCCATGGCTCATCTGTCTTGGTTAAAACAGCGATAATATCAGGAGGTGTTTGTGAGATTTCAACGAGAGATTCTGTCCCCTCCAAGAGATGACTTTGAGCTGTATCAAGAAGAATCTTTCTGAGGGTCGATACATGATAGAGGTATACCATGAAATTGCCTTTACCCACAAGTGTGATTTTATCAGCATATTCACCTGTTTTGACATCAGGAACGACGGTAATATCGAGAGTATTCATAGCCTCCGGTATCGGCAGAGGTATAAATTCCTCTTGTTTATTAAAACCAGACAAGATAGACTCTCGTGCATCATTAATAAGTTGATCTCGGAAGACTTTTTCTATACGAGCATATTCATCTTCTGTAAGCAATTTTTTATAGGTATCATCCCCTCCCGCAAATACACCAACAGAAGTCACAGTCAAAACTTCGTGATCCTTTTCAGAAAGGCCTGGAAATCGTAGTGTCGTATTCTCTGGTATATTTCATTTTTTGCCAATCAAAACACCATCAGAACCAATAGGATCAGCGATAACTGAAACTGTTGTTTCGCCAGGTTGAGAATCCTTTGCTCCAGGTATTTCGAGCCATTTTTCAGTACGAAACACGAGAGTATCGACGACAACGCGAGTTTGAGGCTTGATACTCAGAGGCTCGAGTCCAGCATTGGTGACCTTTATAATTCCACGAGCTCTCTGGAGAGAAGATGGATCGTAGGCATTGATGTTATAGGTTTTTTTGAGTTCAAATGGGAAAATATCACGACGAACTGGAATCTGCAAAGTATCACTCATTTCTTCTTCTGGTATGAAGGTGACATTTCTGACCGCATTTTGTATACTTGCTTGAGGCGTAATCACGATTACCGCATGAGGAGTAGTGAGACTGACAATACCGACCATGAGCAAGAGAACGACAATGATGCCTATAACTAGCATATACCACGACGAATGTTGCACAGAAAATATATCTGTACGTGGTTGCAGTTTTTTTGTAAATGAAAAAATACGAGTCAAAAATCGCAGACTATGAAAACGGATGTAATCGAGAGAAGAGAGATTTTCTTGAATAATTTGGAATCATTCTGGGAGTGTCTGATCCATCTCTTGCAGAGTTTGGAAGACGCGAAAGCCTGATTGTTTGAGAATTTTTTTTATCCTCGCATCACGAGAGATAAAGACAAAATTACCATTTGGAAAGAGTTGTTTGAGTATCTGGATATGGAACCATCCAAGCGGAGTATTTTTATACGTGACAATAGCTATCTCATCCTCTGTCGTGCGAAGAATATCCAATAAGAGAGTAAAATCAGATGATGTTTTCCAATTAATTGCTTTCATGTGAAGAGAAAAAAACAGATCGAACCAGAGCGAGTAATGGATGAGGATGAAGAGTAAAAAGTGGGTCGAGCGTATTCCAATAATGGAGCCAATGTTCATTTGGATCAGCACCTATTTGACGCATTGTCGCATTTTTTTGAATCCATGGAGAGAGACTTCATTTTTTTACTACTTCCTGTATCAGAGCCGCTGGTCACTGACTCGAGATAGTATACTCTGTGAAGCTCCACTGGAGATCAAAGCGCTCAAATAAGACTCTGAGATTTGCAGCAAGGAATTCTCTATATTCTCCCCATGCTGGCAAACCCTCAAATTGAGAAAAATCCTGTCCCATTAAGAGTGATTCACGTTCAAGTGGTGAAAAATGGTCAGCGAGTTTTTCTTCAATAAATTGCCAACCAAATGGAAGTGTCTGAATTTCCTGAACATGCTTTCCGAGATGCAATATAACCGTCGTAGAGTCATATCAGAGATGAATATGGAGATGGTTTTCGAGAAACGTTTCTTTGTTGCAGAGATGATTCAGGAAAACACAGGGTAATGGAACACAAGTTAGAAGTGTATGTCCTGAAACACGAATGCTCCGTGCTATACCATCGAGGAGAGCCTTGCTTCCATAGAAAAACAGACAACGCATCGTCACATGCGAAGCGCTTTTTCCAAGAGGGAAAACATGATGTCTCTTATCGAGAGCAAGGTGTGAAAGAAAAATAGATATGAGCTTCCTGTCACTCTCGAGATACCCGAAGTCTTCATGCCAGAGTCTACGCGATTGATTTTCGGACTGTAATCGAAGTTGTGACGCATATCCATCGAGTTCCTCGAGATTCACAGATTCCTCACTATTAACACGAGAAAAAGTATACCCTGTCGACGTCACGAGAGATTCTCCGTGATCGACAAACACACAGACTTCTTTGGGAATTTCTCAGAGCTTTTCTCTGAGCTGATCACAGCACTGGGTAAAGTGCTGTTCAAAAGTACGAGGATGAAATTCCCTCTTTTCTGGTGGGAAAAAACTACGCACACAATATTCGAGATGTGGTACTCTTTTTTTGAACTTGAGAACTCCTACAGTGAGAGAAAAATGGTCGTAATCAGCAACGAGATACGCCTGATCATCGGCTATATAGTGAGTACGAAACATAGGGAGCTATACAGGAAATCACATATCGTTCATGTGGCTCTCTTTCCCTACCTTGCTCAGATATTCCCGAGCTTCTTGTATTTTTCCTTGAGTGAGAAGCGCGACACCGAGATCCTCCATGATGAGCATATCATCAGGAGCTATCGTGAGTGCTCTCTCGAGGAGGATGACTCATTTTTTTACATCACCAGTCATGGTATATGCCCATCCGAGATTCCGGAGAACTTCAGGATTATTTGGACTCTTTGTATTCGATTTTTCGAGGCTATCGATAGCTTTTTGAAAATCATTGCGAATGAGAGACATGTAACCACGGAGATACAATCCTGTTGAAGAACCAGATTCGAGTGTCTCAGCATAATCAAGAGCTTTTTCTGCCTTTGCATAATCACCTTCATAGATGTATACATCAGCGAGCTCTTCGTAAAGCTCGTATCTGTGAGGATACCGAGAAATAGCTCATTCTATCATAGTACGAGCTTCCGTATAACGTTT
>CAZRUI010000068.1:0-3680 GCA_964603225.1 uncultured Candidatus Peribacteria bacterium
GGAGCATCGATGAGGATACGATCGAAGAGTTTTTCTCCTTTGTTACCTTGTGCATCTTTACTGTAGTGTGCGACGACTTCTGTCGCATCGACCTTGAGACACTTCACACACTTCTCGGCTCATTGTGTACGAATAGTGTGCTCGAGTTTCTCATAGCGAATATCAAATTTCTCAAGTGCTGTGATATGACAATCACCACCGAGCATACTCGCTATTTGCGTGGTCTTCCCACCGGGAGCAGCCGTCATATCGAGGATTGCTTGTCCTGCCTGTACATCCATACAGAGAGCCGGGATCATACTCGTGAGACTCTGGACGTAGATTTTACCAGTTCTATACATCTCAAGACCTCGAAGAGCGTATTCGTGTTCGCGATCGAGGTAAAAAGCCTCTTCCCAACAAGGCCAGACAGTGTAGGGGAGTGATGCTTTCTTGAGTTCTTCGATCACTTCTGCACGTGAACATCTGAGGTGATTTACACGAAAAGAGACAATTGAGCGTCATTTTTCCCAACCAATCATTATTTTTGCGCTATCTCATTCAGGAATATTTTGGAAAATTCAATTCAGATTTGTAGGGAGGGGAGTCATAGGCCAGCAGTATAGCTGAAAGTCGCAGAATCAAAATATTTCTATACGTGAAACTTTTTGTGTACTTCGCGGAGTTGTTTGTTTGTTACATGGGTATAAACCTGCGTTGTAGCGATATTTTTATGTCCAAGAAGTTCTTGGATAGACCGGAGATCAGCACCGTTTCAGAGCAGGGTAGTGGCAAATGAGTGCCGTATGGTATGAGCAGAGACGGGTTTGACGATGCCAGCCTTGAGCGCACGAGCAGTAATCATCTTGGTCACGAGGAAACGATCAAAGCGTACATCATCCGCTCCAGCATCGATAGAGAAGTTTTTCCCGTGTTTGAGAAAAAGAGGAGGGAAGTGATCATTTCTTTTTTTTAGGTAGTCACGAATTGCCTCGCAAGCCCATTCAGTGAGGTAGACAACACGCACTTTGTGGCCTTTACCGAGTATGGCGAACTCCATAGTGTCCAAATTCACATTTTTTATATCCAGCGCCGTAAGCTCGGAGACGCGTAAGCCAGTACTGTAAATGGTGAGAATAATAGCCCTATCGCGTAAATCCGCTATTTCATCGCTTCCAATTGATGTAATTATAGACTGGAGCTCGTCTCCGGTGAGGTATTCGACCTTTCGTTCACGGTTTTTCTGTAATTCTATATCACTAAACTCCAAACCAAGTGGAATATGACTTTTTTTACAAAAATGTCAAAAACTTCTGAGCGAGATCATATAGGCATTAACAGTTCAAATGGAAATATTTCCTTGAGCCAGTGATAATCTGAAATGATCACACACATGTTGGTCTATGTTTCCTGTCGAAACCCACTTCATACTTTCGAGCTGCTTAAGTGTTTCAAAAGACGCGTTTTTCGAATCCTCAGGCTGTATGGATACCTGAGACGAAAAAAAACGCGCCAAATCGAAGGTCTTTGGGACGATTTTTCGCACCTCTGGATTCGTGAAAGATAAGAATGCCCACATGTGACGCCCATATTGTTCGACCGTCCTAGGACTCATACCGCGAGTGACAGTCAGATACATCAGAAATTTTTGGACAGCTTCGAAGAGAGGCATATTAAAATATCAAAGAACTCAGAGCAATAACCCCTATAAGCAACCACATGATATTGAGTATCATGGATTGGTATGCAGATTTCATATAACTCACAAGAACTATTCAGAGGGCTCATGATGCATTGAGCGCCTGGTAGGCGATACTCTGAGTTTCCAGATATCAAAAACTATTACCAAAATAAGCTCACATGATGGCAAGTGTACCGTACCAACTTAGAGCCTCTATTCACATTTTTTTGTTCATAAGGTAAGTATAGGGAATATGATATTTCTTACAAATCTATTTTCACATAATGTATGTTATGTGTTAAATATAAGGGTATAAGATAGAGAGATCTAGAGGCACATATCTGTTCGTATGAAATATAAAAAAGTGTTCCCCGTTTTTTTTATAACAAATATTTGCGGAGGGTCTATTATTTATGAAATATACAGATAACATATTTTCATGCAGAGCTCGGAAACTACTATTTGTACTCCGATAAAAATACCTATAATCTCGCCATGAATATTTTGAAAAATCTCCTTTTCTCTTTTGAAGGAAAAATCGGCCGTGCTGACTATATATACAGTATCGTCTATGTCATTTTAATATTTCTGGTTTCCATAGATGCATTTATCCATCCGACATCTATCTTTCTGATTGGTGGTGGTATAGACTTCACCCAGGTAGGCATATTTATCGCTTCCCTTCTTGGATTGGGTATATTTGTTTGGACATATTTTGCAGTGACATGGAAACGTGCACGAGCTCTCGGTATCGAGATTCGATGGACAACACTCTGACTCATCTTCCCTCCTCTCCTGCTCGTAGGTCTCATGGAAGATAATGGTAAATACGTGTATCATGGAGGTCTATCGGTTATAGATCAAGCATTTTTTTATATCCTCATGTTGATTGTGCTCGTGTGCTTATTTGGTCTCTACGACATGCATATAGCAATCAAATTTCTCCTTTTTGTGACCGTCATAGTCGCAGGTATAGCGGCGTATTTATTTTGGAGAGATAAACACCCCTACCGCCATCATCCAAAGATAAAATATGTCTGAATCGATGCCTGGATAGATCTCGGTTTTGTCCTTATTCTCGTGTTTTTTATACGTTCATATATTCTCTCACCATTTCAGATTATCGGGCCATCCATGGAGAGTACTTTTCGTGGTGGGAATATCACCTATACAGCAAAATGACAGCAATATAGCGATGGTGAATTCATTCTCGTAGATAAGATGACGTATCGTGTTTCATGACCAGAGCGCGGAGACGTGGTTGTCTTTACTCCAGGTATTGGCCCAGAAAAACGATACCTCATCAAGAGAGTTATTGGTATTCCTGGTGACAAAGTAAAAATCGAAAATGGATATGTCTCACTTGCAACATCAGAAAATCCAGAGAAATTTATCCAACTCGATGAGTCTGAATATCTAGAGGAAAAATATGGATATACCTGTCTTACCTATAATAGTGCATGATGTGCAAAAGAGAGTCAAATATTTACCGTTCCTGCTGGGCGTTATTTTCTTATGGGAGATAATCGTCCACAGTCACTCGATGCTAGAAAGTGTTTCAGTAATAGTGGCTGTAATGGTGAATATATACTTGCTCAGTATGTCCCTATTTCACACATTCAGGGTCGAGTAGCATATTCTCTTGGTCACTTTGATCTCTTTAAGCAGTTGATTCCGTATCCTGTCTTTGGGACACTCAAACAAATCATACCATTCAGAGGAAGAGATATTTTCAATAGCCACACATACCCTGAGCTTTCTCAATAATTATGTCTCGTTTTTTTCGTATATTTTTCTCAAGCTGTATCATGGTGTTCATACTCTATGCGATACTTTCTATTCGCCCATATAGAGTAGATGGAGATTCTATGTTCCCCAATCTCAAGCCAGAACAAATCAGTATCATAGATCGTCTTTCAACAAAGTTTTTACCACTCAAACAAGGGGAAATCATCGTCTATCATGATCAAGGAGGCATCAGAATAAAACGTCTTATCGGGACACCAGGAGAAACTCTGGA
>CAZRUI010000069.1:0-3610 GCA_964603225.1 uncultured Candidatus Peribacteria bacterium
TGACGATCCAGCGGCGCAGTGGGTAGGTTCGGATAGCGGACAATACGTCCAGCCAAAACGCAGATGTGGTCTGGCTATTCCCGATCAGCCCTTGAGCAAGCGGAGTCGAAGTTCGTGCAGGAATTCGTCAAGTCGAGCCGATCGCTGCCGGACGGCCATGACAAGCGGAAAACCGCAGTTCGAACGCGCGATTGATGGGCCGAACCGCCAAATGCACCGAATCGGCGGTCACCGGCCCTTCGGAGGCGGAAAGATCCCCTCGGCGATGAGCGACTCGCGCAGGGTCACCGCCCACGGATTGTCCATCTCCAGAACGGTGACCGTCACCTGTCTGACCGGGGTGCGGCCTACGAGGACGGGCCCGTCCCAGCGGAAGTGCCGCGACCACTTGTGGCGGGGGGGGTCGGTCGGCCGTCGATCGAGCCGCTCTCGGACGGGCTGTGGACCAAGTTCGCGGCGCGCCGCTTGGGGACCTCGATGATCTTCAGGGCGGCCTGCTCCGGAGGCAGGCCCGCCGAAGGGTTCTTGGCGCGGGTCACGACCAGTGCCCCGGCGCCCTGGCCGGCCGGCCTCGATCCCCAACAGGAAGCGCTCCTCGCGGTCATCCTCCCGGAGCTGGTGACGGGCATCCCGGGGCGGCCGGATGGCCCACCCCCGGCCGTGGAACTCGGCGTCAAGCCTCTTCAACTGGGCCTCTGGCGGTTTCCATTCCGGGGAGGCTTGCATGACCGTCACGCGCGCCAGGCAGAGGATGGCCAAGGCGACGAAGAGCAACGCGCGGGCTACATGACGTCTCATCGCCGTCACTTCCTGGGATCTTCGGGGAACCCTGAACGAAGTTGCCCATCCGTTCAACATCGGGACCGGCCGAGCCGCCGGGGAGGGCCCGCGGGGGCCCACCCGCCCGGCTCGCGGGGCTCGACGGCGGACGGCCGCCCAAGTGATACGGAATTGAGAAATTCCTTTTCTCTTCAAGGTACAGCAAGCCCAGGAGAATCCTGAACGTCCCTTTACCAGCGCCGGTTGCTCCATCAGGTACAGGCAGCGCCGGATGAGCGTGTGCTGCAGGTCGCAGAGTTCCGGAAATCTGCGATTGTGCGTCGCCTCGCGCAGAAGCGGCCATGCGGACTCCACGGGCTGCATCTCCGGCGTGTGCGATGGCAGGAACCGCAGGACGACGTTGTCCGGTACGACGAGATCTCCCGCGATGTGAAAGCCGGCCTGGTCGATCACGAGGACGAGAATCTTCTGCCTGTCTGGATCAACATCCTCCACGAACTCCCGCAGGGCGATGCCGACGACCGCCGCGTTCACCGTTGGCAGAAGCAGCCAGAAGCTCCTCCCGTCACTCGGATGGACGAAGGCGTACACGTAGAGCCACTGGTAACGGGTATCGCTCGGAGCGATCGGGCGTTGCCCTTTCTCCGTCCAGCGCCTGCGCATCGTCGGTTTGAGTCCGAGGCGCGCTTCATCCTCGAACCATGCTTCGATGTCCTTGTCTGGATGAAGGACGGCGAGAATCCGGACGGTCACGCCCAGCATTTTTTTTCCAGACCGTCTTCTCGGCGGGCGTGGCGCTCTCACTGTGCCGAGGTCTGGGAACCTGCAGCGTGAAGCCGAGCCGCCGCAGGTACTGCCAGCCCGTCACCTTGCTCACGCGTTTTCCGGCATGTTCCTGCACCCAGGCGGCCACCTTCGATCCTGTCCACAGGCCGTCGTCCATGGGAGCCGCACGCACCGCAGCAACCAATTGCTGACGCTGCGCTTCCGTGAGTGCGGCTTTCCGTCCGGCACGCCCGCGGCGTCCATCGGCGAGCGCAGAAGGCCCGTGGCGGTTGTACCGCCGCATGAGGGTGTGGATGCTTGCGGCGCTGCGACCGACGATGACAGCCGCTTCCTTGCAGGAGCAGGCATAGCCCTCCCGTGTGAGGAGACGGAGGATCTGCCAGTGTTCTCGCTCAACGACGTTCTGGCAGGAGCGTTCTCTCTTCCGGATCTCTGCCGGTGTCAGGTGAGGGGCGATTTCAAGGCGGTAGGCGGGCATGGAGGGCATCGTACGCCAGAGCCTTGAAGAGAAGAAAAAGGGAATTTCTAAATTCCGTATGAGACACGAGCGGTTGTGATCGGCACCGCGTGAGAGCAACCCGTCCTCCGCCCCGCCGACCGCACGATCCGCCGGCCGGCCGACCCCTCCGCTGCCGTCCCGAGCGCCACCTCGGATCGGCCCGACACCCCGCCCACGACGGTCGGCGCACCGCCTCGGGGGGTGGCCGTCGCCCGACGTCGCCTGTCAGGCAGGCTAGGCGGGCGGGGGCCGGCGGGCAACGGAATAACGGCGAAGATCCGGCGGGACTGGGCGCCTCGGCGGCCGGCTGGAACCGTTTGCCCCGTGCACCGGATGAGGCTAGACTGCCGTACAAGTTGAATTATGATTATATAATATTAGAAGGAATTTCGAGCAGCGGTAAGACGACGGTTGCCGTGAGGTTCAAGGATCTCTGCACCCAGCACGGGCTTCGCTGCATCCTCATACCGGAAGAGGAGAGTTTCATGCCCCTCCTCGGCAACACCTCCGCGAGCGTGGCCGGGACCTTCCTGCAGGACTTGCTTACCAGACACCTCGCCCGGCCTGCTGCCGACGTGGTTGTGATCGACCGGCTCCACTTCTCCCACGCCCTCGCATGCCGGACTGGCCTCCGCCCGTTCCGTTTCGTCGAGCACCTCCTCAGCCGCCAAGAGTGCCTTGTTGGCTGCTTGATCCTCGACGAACAGGCGATCCCGGAACGGATCGCCCGCTGCCTCCGAGAACGCGGCCCAGACTGGGCGGCTCACGTACGACAGAAGGGTGACTGGACGCATATCACAGGTTACTATGCTGAACAGCAGCGCAACCTCTTAGCCTTGGGGCTGGAGACTTCCCTCCCGATTCGAGCCTTCGATACCACGCTCGGAGATTTCGATGCAGTCGCTCGCCAACTTCTCGACCTATTACCGCCACCTCTTCTCGCGAACGAGTCAGCCCTCAGGCAAACTGACTGACGCACCTGACCCACTCACTTGCCGCGGTGTCCGGTGCTGTCCTGCTCGGTTGCGGGGGGTGGCTGAATACCAATATAGCGGTCCGATTGACATATGATATCAGCGCACGGGAGCGGGCCATGTCCATAAGCGAAGCGTGTCACCGGGGAGCCTGCGGGAGGGCGCACGAGCTTGCGCCGACGTTCGAGAACATCGGCTGGACCCTCGGCAACGACTGCCCCTACAGGTGCCGCCACTGCTACTCAGTCAGCGCACGGTTGCGGGGCAGGGATCTCGAGGAGTGGATGGTTGATCGGGTCGTCGGCCAGGTCGCGGGGCTCGGGGTGAAGACGGTCAACCTTGGGGGCAACGAGCCCATCTTCACTAACGGGCCCGACCCTAGAAAGACCCTGTTGCCCAGGATCATCCTGTCGCTGGTGTCGCGGGGGATTCACGTCGGCCTGACGACCAGCGGCATTAGCCTCCTGCTGCTCGAGCGGTCGCACCCCGACGTCCTGCGGCTGCTAAACGACGTGGACGTGTCCCTCGACAGCCCGTTCGCGGAGGAGCACGACGACAACCGGGGCGCGCC
>CAZRUI010000070.1:0-3600 GCA_964603225.1 uncultured Candidatus Peribacteria bacterium
TCATGCGACCCCCAGATCCGCCGCGCACGGGCGGCACACCCAGCCCCAGTCGGTGCCACGGATCCGCACCTCTGCCTCTCGCGGGCCGTCCGTGTCGCGACAGCGCGGGCAGCATCCCGGCTTGATCCAGTCGCTCTCCTCTTCGCTGAGGGTGAGCACGTAGACGGCGCCGTCGGGTGGCGGGAGCGGCGTCGCCTCTTCGATGGGGCGCGGCTCGCCGAACGTGAGCAGGAGGTCGATGTCGAAGCGGTTCATGCTGGCACCTTGCCGGTGAGGTGAAGGAACAGCACGCCCGTCACGGAATCACCGTCAGGTCGGCCAGCCGCACCCACGCGGAGACGGTGAAGCCGTTCGTGTGCAGGTCGGGGTTGTCGGCGGCGCCATTGTCCACCCGAGCCTCGTTGCCCTTGATGGCGCGGACGGTGCCGATCACGGGGTTCTTGCGGCCCTCCGTTCGGAAGGCTACACGTTGGCCGATCTTCATGCAGTCACCATCGCCAGCCGGACGTCATCCAGCGGGGCAAAGCGCACCTTCCAGCGCGCGTCGGCGTCGTCGAGGACCGCAAGGATCCCCGCCTCGAACAGCGTCTCCAGATCCGCCCACCGGAACCCACAGGCGCGGGCGTCCTCGGGGGTGATCCGCTCACCGTCGTCAAGCGTCGTCAGCAGGGCGGCGAGTTCATCGGCCAGCCCGAACACTGCCTCGTCCTCATGGAGGATCATCTCGTCCAGCGCCACGCACCAGCCGTCAGCCTCAGCGGGAATGGCGGCGAGCAGCCTCTGTGTGTCCATGCGAACCTCCTGACTTGTGGCTATCGCTGGATTGACCTCCCGTCAAGCGGACCGACGCAGATTCCCGCGGCGACGCGAATCCGCGGCAAGAAACGCCTCCTGCGCATCCTCGCGCAGCGTCTCCTCGTCGTCGGCTTCGCCCCACGTCTCCCCGCGCAGGGCCTCCGTGTGGCCTGGTCGGCGTGCGTGATCCGCCACCCCGAGGCACCAGCGCCGCGCCTCATAGCAGACCGTGAGCGCCCCGTAGGCGTCGCGGGTCACCTCGCAGCAGCGCTCCCGCGTGGGGCGGGCAACGACGGGGCGGGCAGCCAGCAGGCGCTGGCGAAGCGCGGCCAGCGCGGACAGGGCCTTGGGGTAGTCCTCGCGGCGCATCCGCGATAGGGCGTCCCGCTCGGTCATGGCGCCGCGCACGACGGCGAGGGCGTCGTCGAAGCTGCACAGCTCGTCGCGCTCGAAGATCGCCATCTCCTGCTTCAGGAGCGCTCGCTGGTCGCGGGTAATGCGCAGCACCGGATCGGGCTCGTAGCCGCTGCCGGTGATCGCCCGGTAGCCGGGGCAGCGTGGCTGAGCCGCACACGGCCAGTAATGGCGCTGACTTCGCCCGACGTGGGGCTCGTACCGAATCGGGCCATCGCACTCGGGGCACCGAAGGGTCGGATGCTCGTCGTGCGGCTGGTACGGCGCGTTGGGGCCGTGGTAGTGGGTGGGGCGTCGCTTGATCATGATGAGGGGGCCGTCGCGGTCAGCGCGATCTTGACGAGGTCTCGCGCCCAGTCGTTCGCGGCGCGGATGGACACACCCTTGAGGGGCCCGTCGGGAAACACGGCGTCTTTTGCCGCGTCGTCGAGGTTGTCGATCTGGCGGAGCAGCGACTCGAAGGCGGCGCGCGCGCCGCGGTTGAAGCCGGCGACGGCTGCTTCGGAGAGGGTCATGGGGTCTCCTGCGCCGCCATGGCGGCGAAGATTCGCGCTGTCACGGCGCTGTCATAGATGCGACACCACTCTCCCGGCGTCGTCTCCTCGTAGTAGTCCACGCCATCCTCCGTCTCGATGACGAGGACGTCAGGCGCGGTGTCGTCCACCACGCGCCCCGAGTGAGGCAGCGTGAAGGGGGTGGTACGGTTCTTCAGGTGGCGGACGCCTGGAGCGATGGTGAGGATGATCATGGGGTCTCCTTGCCGAACAGGGCGCGCAGGAGGGCGGCGCGGGCGGTGGGGATGTTGTCGTCATCGCAGGGGATCCCCTCAAAAGCGGCATCAAAGCGTGCATCTACGCTTGATGGATACTTGACACCCATCAAGTGAATGCACCACTGCCCATCGAAGACGCACAGGACCGCCGCGAGAACTTCGGGAAAGCTGTAGGCGGCGGCGATCTTCCGGTCCACCCAGCGGGCGACGTCGGGATCGGAGAGGTCGAGAGAGCACCACGCCCAGTCCATATGCTCAAGCGGGCAACTCCCATATGTGCAGGTGTAGGGATCCCAGATAAAAGCGCAGTCACCCACGATCTCGAACCGATTGCCAGACGTGGACGTGATGGGAATCCGAGCCCCCTTCAGGAAGGAGACCGGATCGCGAAGGTCGGAGAGTGGCAGCAGCATGATCAGCCTCAGTCGTCAGAGAGTTCCGCCACGCGAGCGGCGAGCAGGTTGGCGAGGTTGGACAGGCGCTCGTCGCTCGGCCTCTTGCGCGAGAGGCGGCGGATCAGGGCCTCCAGATCGTCCGTCAGGTGAGAGGCGGGGTCCGTCTCGTCCTGCGCGTAGGCAGCATCGAGGACTTGCATGAGCGTGGGGAGGCGGTTCATGCCACACCCCCGAGGTACGCAACGATCCGCCGCGCGTGGTCGATGGCGGCTTCGTGGGCGAGATGCCGCGCCTGATCCGGGGACGGGACGCAACCCCGCGCGACGACGATCGGGCGGTCCATGGCCGGCGCGAGGTCGCACTCGACGATGTAGGCCACGCCCTGCGGCGAGGGCGAGATGTGCAGCGTGTACGCCCCCATACGGGTGCGCTGAGCATCGGGGATGTGGCGTGACACCGCCTGCCATGCGAGGGCGTCAGGGTCGGGAAGGCTGACGGTGTAAGTGGTCATGTCGCCCCCAGAGCGTCCAGCACGCCGGCCCAGCGCTCGCGCGCCGCGTCCAGCCGGTAGAAGCCTCCGTCGTCAACATCGCCGAAGCCCATTGCGCAGAGCAGGAACTCCTGCTCGGTGGACAGCGGCGCGTCGTCCAACTCCTCCAACGCCGAGCGCTCAGCGTCGGAGAGGCTGGCGCCGACGTCCGCGAGGGCGGCGGTGGCGTAGGGCAACAGAGCGGCGGCGCGGGCGCGCGTAGCCTGTGAGCCCCACGCGGGGTGGCGCAGGCGGAGCTCATCGTCCCAGCCACCACCGAGGGCCAGCAGCAGCCAGCCCTCCGCGTCGGAGGCGAACAGGGTGTCGTCGGGGCGCTGGCCCTCGGCAGCGGCAGTCAGGGCGAGGATGACGGGGTGCATGGGAGATCTCCCGTAGGGTGAGAGAGGGGCTACCACCACGCGCCGGGGCTGGCGTTGCGCCGAGCCTGAACGTCCGCAACGTCGGCGGCGATGGCGAGGGACGCGGCGAGGCGCTGAGCCTCCGTCCGCACGGGGAGAATGGGGAGCGGTCCGTAGTTGCGGACGATGACCCGCTCAACCGAATCGCTGGGGCGGCGACCGGGAAACCGGATCTCGATGCGAGCGGCGAGGCGGTGGGCGGCGCGGGTCTGGAGTCCGTTGCGGTAGTGGATGCGGGTCATCGTGGGCTCCGTTGCTGACCCTCAAAGCATAGCC
>CAZRUI010000071.1:0-3334 GCA_964603225.1 uncultured Candidatus Peribacteria bacterium
GATGAAGAGAAATTTCTATCACAAACTGTCAAGTAGGTGACGTTGACAAGCAGGGCTAGTTCGGTAGCATCTCTTCACTAATCAATTTTATATGAAAAAGAAAACAATAATCGCTCTCTGTGCTGCAGGATTCATCCTCACATCATGTGGAAAATCAGGTTCAGTCGATGAAAATGCTCCTATTACCGCTGAAACTTCTATCGAAAGCAAAGCTCAAGCTGCAAAAGTATGTGCTCCGTTCATCAAATACCTCGAATGTTCTCTTGATAAAGCTGCTCCAGCTCGTAAAGAAGTACACGAAAAAATCCTCGAAGAAACAAAACGAAAAATCGAAAATGATGCTCCTGATCGTATCGCTCAGCAGTGTGATACATACATCAAGATTCTCAAAGAAAACCCAGAAATCGCATTCAAAAACGGTTGTACTCTTGAGACGATCACTCCTACTCCTGCACCTACTGAAGTCAAAAAATAATGTCCCCGATTCCAGAAAAACATATACCTGTTTTATACGGAGAGCTCACCCAGTCTCTCCGTTTTTTTGAAAAATGACATAATATCATCGTCGATGGGACACTCGGACTCTGAGGACACGCAAGTGGAGTCATAGAGAAGCTCTGAAAATGAGATGTATTTATCGGTTTCGATTGTGATCAAAATAATCTCACATCAGCTCGAGCGCGAATAGAGAAACATCTCTCCAAAAAAGACACACCAACACTGCACTTTATTCATAGCAATTTTAGTAAGCTCGATGACGTGCTCACACATCTGTGACTCTCTCACATCACAGCTCTCTATGCTGATCTCGGGGTGAGCAGTGTACATTTTGATACAGCAGAACGTGGATTTTCCTTTCGTTTCGATGGCCCACTGGATATGCGTCTCGACACGAGCACAGGCACGACAGCGGCGGAGCTCGTAAATACTCTACCATATGAGAAAATGGCAGAAATTTTCCGAGTCTACGGAGATGAATCTCGAGCAGGTTTTATCGCCAAAAAAATCATAGAAGCACGAGAGATAAAACCTATTACCACAACAAAAGAACTCGCAGAGATAGTGACAAAAGCCTGGAAAGACTCCGTGACAAGAATATTTCAGGCACTCCGCATAGCGGTGAATGATGAATATAGTTCACTCAAAAAAATGCTCCATGTCGCCCACGATCGACTTGCGAGTGGGGGGAGTATTTCTATAATTGCATTTCATTCAGGGGAAGACAGGATTGTGAAACATTTTTTCCGAGAAAAATCTGAAGCCATCATCGATCCTATCACAGGACAAGATGTCACACCAGGAACACTCAAAATCATCACAAAAAAACCTATCACCCCAAGTGATAATGAAATAGCCCAGAACCCTCGATCTAGAAGTGCCCTTCTGCGAGTAGCCACAAAACGCTAGTATGAACAAATACCTCCTCTACTCACATCTCCAAAAAACATTTCAATCGCTCCGAAAGGAAACACGGGAGCATCTGTATCTCTCGTTTCATCGTGCCTATATTCTCTCAATGGTCCTCATTGTCATACTCGGAATTCTCTATGTCTGGACACTCAATTCGAGTGCCAATAGTGGATATCAGATGACTCGTATCGAGAGTGTCCGTCGTGAAAAACAACAAGAGAAACACTTCCTCCGAGCACAAATAGCAAAACAAGAATCAAAAAATGAACTCGATGAACACGATGACAGAACCGTCACTATACGACCAGAGAATACCATCTACGTATCCATAGAACAATAACATGCCAGAAACACTCAAATATCTCATAGATGCTTTTGCAAAGCTGCCTGGAGTCGGAGAAAAAACAGCGATGAAGCTGGCATTTCATATCCTCACAAAGAAAAAAGAACTCACGCTCGAGCTCTCAGAAAAACTCATCAATGTCTACAAAAATATCGACGTCTGCCCTAC
The DNA here is from genome assembly GCA_964603225.1 of uncultured Candidatus Peribacteria bacterium. Taxonomy (GTDB): domain Bacteria; phylum Patescibacteriota; class Gracilibacteria; order BD1-5; family JAGOOR01; genus JAGOOR01. The sequence goes on from CAZRUI010000071.1 coordinate 1,922, forward strand.
CTGCTGAGCGCTCAAGGATGTCTCAGAATCAGTGTGCAATTATTGCAGCAATGACAAGCGTGATAAAAATATCATCTGTGTCGTCGAAGAATATGCTGACCTCCTCGCCATAGAACAAACTGGTGCCTACAAATGACTCTACCATATTCTCTGAGGTTCCCTCTCTCCCCTTCACGGACGCGGTCCGAGAGACCTCTCATTTGATATGCTCTTCACGAGAATTCGTGACGTCTCAGAAGTGATTATTGCCACAAATCCAAACTTTGAAGGCGAAGCCACAGCACTCTATCTGCGTGAACATCTCCCAACAAATATTCGCATGACAAGGCTCTCTCGTGGTCTCCCAAATGCAGGTTATATAGACTACGTCGACAGTCTGACATTGATGAATGCTCTCAAAGGAAGACAAGATTACACTTAGAACTCAAGACAAAAGACAAAGTACAAAATACAAAAATGTCGGAAAGTCGCTTTACTAAAAACAAAACACCACTATTATCTGAAAAATCAGAGAAAAATCGTCTACTTTGTATCTTGTCCTTTGTACTTTGTACTTAACATATGAGCTTAGCATTAGAAAAACTCTTCTGATCAAATTGTCGCAAAAAACTCCTCGAAAAATTCTTCCTGGAGCATACTTTCAACCCCAAAAAAGACTTCTTTATCCGAGAGCTCTGTCGTGATATAGATGAGCAAATCAATGCTGTCCGTCGTGAACTCGAGAACCTCGAAAATCTCTGAATCCTGAAATCTCGTTGGGAAGATAATACCAAACACTATTCACTCAATCTCAACTGCGAAATACTTCCTGACTTGCAGATGATTTTCGGTAAATGTTTCAATGCGCTCGACAGACTCAATGAATACTTCCGTGGCAAACACAATCTCTCGCTCCTCGTCGTCGGTGGTGGTCTCGAGGACATGACGCGTGAATCAACAAACAATCTCATCGATATCCTCGTCATCGGCGATATCGACAAAGATAACTTCAATCTCTTTCTGACCAAACACTTCTTTGGTCGCAAGATAAAATACGCTGTTATCTCAGAAAAAGAATTTCAAGAACGTCTCAAGTTCGGCGATAAACTCATCGGAAGAATTCTGAACCAACCAGGAAACGTCATCCTCAAGGATTCAATGGGGCTCAAAGAATTAAAAAAATAATATGGAGGACATCAGATGGTGGACAACAGATTTTATGCAAACCTCATGAGGGATGCATATGTTTGAATTTAGACCTATGGATAGGGATCCAGAGGAAAGACTCGATCATAGAACAAAACGTACTCATCCGCTGCTCTGATGAAAAGAAGAACTTGGTTGATACTGGTGAATAGGCGATGGCCCAAAATGAGAAATAACGTATTACCCACGAGAGCTATACGAACCTATGTTAGCTATTAAAAGAAGGGT
>CAZRUI010000072.1:0-3087 GCA_964603225.1 uncultured Candidatus Peribacteria bacterium
CCGTGACACAGTTCCTTAAATCGAGCAATGTGTCTTAAGAAAGGGGTACTTGCCATCACGACATTGCTGACGCACATCCAGACGCTCAAGGTCATGGACAGTGACGCTCACGTACTGCCCGGCGACGAACGTCCACTGCGAATTCGGAACACCAAAGGTCACTTCGACGGTCTGGTCCGCAATGCTTCTGCGCCGGAGGAGAGGAGCGTTGAAACGTGTGACCATGGGCATGGGCTGCTGACTCTTGATCGACGGCAGCGATGAAAGTGTACAAGACGCGTCCGGAACTGTGGAGACGTGCCGTGCACTTTCGCATTCATCGCAGTGTCCGTACACTGAGTCGAGCCATGACATTCGAGAATACACAAGCATGGTACGCGCTCCTCCAAAAACCCTGGTTCGCTCCTCCTGCTTGGGTATTCAGTCCCGTGTGGAGCGTGCTCTACGTTCTGATCATCATCTCTTTTGGTGTTGTTTTTCTCAGCGTGATGCGGAAGCGATGGCCTGCGAAGATCGCATTGCCGTTCGCCATGAACCTCGTCGCAAATCTCCTCTACACGCCCCTCCAGTTTGGATTGCGCAACAATGTCTTGGCACTGGTCGATATCCTCATCGTTCTCACCACTATCGTATGGGCGATGCGAACAATATGGCCCCGTGCTCGCTGGATCGCATGGATGCAGGTGCCCTACGGATTGTGGGTATTGTTCGCGTGCATGTTGCAGGTGAGCATTGTCTGGCTCAATAGGCCCTGAATGTTTCGTAAGAATTTTGAAGAGTGTAGTTCTTACATTTGGCTCTTATAAGCCAAAAAGTGTTATTTGTCCAGTTCCGAGACACACCCCCCAAAGTACTGTCTCAAATGTCTCATTTGACCCTCCGACCCGCTTGCCTAGACACCTCTAAAACGACCCCCTCAAAAACTCCTTCAAAATTCCTCAAGGCTCGGAAATAATAGTTGTCAGACCCCGTCGTTCTGCCAAATTCAAACGAAAATGAAAGTTGACATACAGCTATTGCTTGTCTATTTTCGCTATAGATCCATATCTGGCTCTTCTGAAATGGTCCTTTGTGAGGATCTTCACAGAAGAGCACTGGCTGGAGTCCGTGCCATGGCTCATGGCTACCCTGACGGAAAGTACCGCGGTGGCAAGAAGGACCGTGAAAAGAAGAACGACGGTCCTGGCAAGAACGCCCAGAAGCAAGGACCGGGGAAGGAGAAGAGCGAGAACCACTCGCAAAAGGCCAAGCGCCCCAGCAAATAGTGACCGGCTTAGACTCCGGCACGATCCAGAGGGGAGTGATGCTATGCACTCCCCTCTTATTTTTTCTCTATACTGCGCTCATGGTATTTCACTATCCCGGCCGCTGGAAGCACTCGTGCGCTCTGCTTATTAGCGTGCAGTACGGTAGTGAGCAAGAGGCACCAATCACACGGGGGCTCACACATTTTGCGGAACACCTTATGTTTTGTGCAACAGATGACTTTGCACCCGGGCCACTAGCGGATGCTATGCACGACCTCACCAACGGTGTAGAAGCTACAACGTCGAGGAAAAATATGCGCCTATGGACGCATTTCCATAGAAACGATACTCGAGAAGTATTGCATTTGCTCTCCCAGATGCTCCACCACTGGCAGTGTCCGATTACAAACCTCGAAGAAGAGCGAGATATCCTGCTTCGGGAATGGGACGAGTATCAGGAGAGTGGTGACGGTGAACAGCTGGATCGCATGCACCGCCTCATGGATGTGCAGTCACTCAGCCCTCTTGGCTCACGTGCGTTCGTAAAAGGAATTGGTCAGCAAGTGGTGCAACTGGCCAAGAAACATTGGCACAATGCCGTTCTTCAGGCTCCCACAAACGTCATCGCACTTGGCGCATTTAACCAAGCTGAACTTGAAACGATCGCCAATACTTTTAATCGATCATTCACAAAAAAAAGAATGGTGCAGTGGAAAGGTTCCATAGGGACATTTAGGGTGAAGAAAACAATGGCCGGTCTGTTTTACGAGGAAACTACTCCTCACCCGCTTGCAGTCCTTCTCGATCGTATCTATTACTGGCGCTGGTCCCATGCCTTGTCATTCTCTGGCTATCGGATGTACAGCGTAAAATCGAAAACGGGATTTTTCCTTCATAATCGCACCAAAGCTTTATCAAGGTCCGCAGCGGAAATGTTCTTTCGCGCCGGTATCACCAAACAGGAATTCGACCACGCAAAGCGTATGCTGCTCCAATACTGGGAAGGAACACTCGATATCTTGGACACCAAAGATACGCTCTATTGGTTCGATGGCTTTGATGAATATCATTATGGCCAATGGGGCATTCGCACACCACTCGATGCCTATAAGTTCTATAAATCAGCGTCTTATAAGGACATGCAGAATTTTCATCAACATGTAACAAAGGGTATGGGCTGATCGCTTATAGTGGTAGATTGTGGACGTATACTGCATGAATATTCTTAATAATGATGATACCCGCTCCCCTTCTGGATTTCGGTCGCACGGTAGAGCTGCTCTAGGAAGATGAGCTGGCAGAGCTCGTGCGGGAAGGTCATCTGAGAGAGGGCCAGGTGATTCTTCACTTCTTTGCGGAACGCGTCTGTGACGCCGTACGCGCCGCCCAGTATGAAGACCAGGGTGCGGCCGGCGTCCTTGGCGCTCTGGAGCTGCTTGGCAAATTGGACCGACGTCACCTCTCTCCCGCGCTCGTCTAAGAGCCATAGATCCCCGTTCCACTTCCGCGCACGCTCCAGGAGCTTCTGGGATTCCTCCTCCCGGTACTTATCCACATTGAGCTGCTTGCTTGGCGGGATGACCACATGCTCCAGATGCATGACCGGATTCAAGCGGCGCAGGAACTGGTCTATCCCCTCCTGGATGTGCCGGCTCTTCACGCGCCCAACGGTCAGGAACACCAGGTGCTGCATGGCGGAAGCATAAGCCCGCCATAGCCAGGTGCCAATCGTGAGTGATCAGTGGCCAGAAAACAGTGACCAGTTGCCGTCTTTATGATACGCGAACCACTGACCACTGACCACTGACCACTGACCACTGACCACTGACCACTGACCACT
>CAZRUI010000073.1:0-3046 GCA_964603225.1 uncultured Candidatus Peribacteria bacterium
ACCAGCTGCGGCTCCTCTAGGCTCGCCGCGACCCGCGAGTATTCGCCCAGGTGAAAGATTAGGTCGGGTTTCTCCGGCACGTGGTTGGCTACGTCGCGGGTATGTCCCTCGCGGTAGTCTACGCCCGGCACGTGGTTCTCCTTCGACCCGGTGAAGTAGTTATCTAGCGAGATTACGTGGTGGCCGTCGGTGGCCAGCCTGCGGCATAGGTGGGTGCCAATGAACCCGGCGCCGCCGGTTACCAGGATTACTTTAGGATTGCTGGGCATAGGTTGCACTGTACCAAGGCAAGGCTAACCATTGCAATATCTTCAGAAAAATGGCACGATTCAGGCTCTTATGCAGCAAATGGCACGCCGGTTCGGCCGGTACGCGGTAGCGGGGGGCGCAGCTACGGCTGTGGACTTTGGCGTGCTGTGGCTGCTGGTGTACGTGGTAGGGCTGCAGCGGTACCCGCTGTACCTGTTCGCCGCGACAGCTGCATTCCTAGTTGCGACCGTGGTCAACTACAGCATCAACCGGCGCTGGGCATTCGCGGATAGGTCGGCGCAGGGCGGGGGAGTATTCCTTAAGTTCCTGGCCGTCGCGGTGGTGGGTATCGGCTTGAATAACCTCATCCTGGGGTTGCTGGTGGAGCGGGTAGGCTGGACGATCCTGCTGGCTAAACTAGCGGCTACGGTCGTTACGACCTGCACGAACTTCGCGGCCAACAACCTGTGGTCGTTCCGGTCGAAGGTCGCCACTGTATGAAGCTGGTTATTGCCACGGGTACGTTTGCCCCAGATACATCTGGTCCCGCTACCTACGTAGCCGAGCTGGCGCCGGTGCTGCAGCAGCGTGGCTGGCAGGTGGGCGTGGTGACGTACGGCGACGGACCCACGGACTACCCGTACGCGGTCCACAGGGTCAGCCGCAGGCGCCCGCTGCTCGTGCGGTACTGGCTGTACATGGTCACGGTCTACCAGCAGGCTGCGCAGTCAGACCTGGTCTACATCCAGGGTCCGGTGAGCGAGGGGCTACCCGGCATGCTGGGCGCATGGCTAGCCGGCAAGAAGTTCGTGCTCAAGGTTGTAGGCGACTACGCCTGGGAGCAGGCGCGCGTCCAGTCCGGCGATAGCCGCAGCATCGACGAGTTCCAGGGAACGCCGCAGCGAGATAGGGGACGCGTCAGGGTGTGGCGGTGGGTAGAGCGCTGGGTGGCGCGGCGTGCGCAGCTGGTCATTACCCCCAGCAGGTACCTGGAGGGCGTCGTGGCTGGGTGGGGCGTAGAGCAGCAGCGACGCCGCGTGATCTTGAACGCCTTCCACCGTCCAAACGTAGTACCCGCGCGGCGTGAGGAGCTGCGGCAGCAGCTGGGGTTGAATGCTCCCACGCTCGTCACCGTTGGCCGGCTGGTGCCGTGGAAGCACGTTGACGGCATTATCCAGGCGCTGCCGGCGATACAGGACCGGGTGCCGAACACGAAGCTCGTGGTCATCGGCGATGGACCGGAGTTGGGCAAGCTGCGCGCGGCGGCGGCCGCCAGCGGCGTAGGGCAGTCCATTACGTTCACCGGGCAGCTGCCGTTCGCCCAGACCTTTGGCTACCTGGCCGCCGCCGACTGCCTCATCCTCAATAGTTCGTACGAGGGGCTATCCCACGTGCTGCTGGAGGCTATGGCTGCCGGGATCCCAATCGTGGCGACCGACGTCTGCGGCAACGGAGAGGTAATCGAGCACCGACGCAATGGCCTGCTGGTGCCGTTCGGTGATCAAGTCGCGCTGGCTTCAGCAGCTGCGGAGCTGCTCACGGATTCCGCTCTGGCCCAATCTCTGGTCGCCGCGTATCCCCAGTCTCTGGAGAAGTTCGAGGCGAGCCGACTGGTGGAGGAGACAGCGCAGGCGTTGGAATCTAGCCTATGAAGCTGCGCCTGCTGATGATCAGCGGGGATAGGGCGGCGCTCAAGCCCGGACCGACGCAGCGCCGGCTGATGCAGCTGGCAGAGCGCGTGGAGGAGCTGCACGTGGTCGTCCCCGCGCCGCACCACCGCCAGCAGCTGGGCCCCAACGTTTTTGTCTACGGTAGCGGGGGATCATCGCGTCCCGGCCAGTGGGTGCAGACCGTCCGCCGTGCGCGCCGCTTGATCCGCGAGCACCGCTGCAACGTTGCCACGGCGCAGGACCCCTTCGAGCTGGGCAAGGCGGCCTACCTCGCCGCCATGGGCACCGGCGCCAAGCTGCACCTGCAGGACCACGGCGCCTTCCTGGGCAACCCGTTGTTCCCGACAATCTCCACCCGCCGGAGGATGCAGTACATGCTGGGGAAGTGGCTGGTGAAGCGCGCCGCCCGCGTGCGGACCGTCAGTGAGCGCGGCCGCAGAGGGTTAGTTGCCGTAGGAGTAAGCGCCGGCCGAGTGGATGTCGTCCCGATTCCCGCAGACGTCGCTGCCCTCTCGGATATTGCCGCCACACGCAGCTACGAGAGCGGCGGCACCTCTCTCCTCTACGTTGGTAGGCTAGAGCCCGAGAAGGGCGTAGACGTGCTCATCCGTAGCTTGCAACCAGGCTGGCAGCTGACGGTTGCAGGTGCCGGTAGCATGGAGGCGGAGCTGCGCTCGCTCGCGGATCGTACGGGTGCGTCGGTGAGTTTCGTCGGTTTCCAGCAGGACCTCCGTCCGCTCTTGGCCGCTGCCGATGTCGCGGTGGTACCCTCGCTGTCCGAGGGGTGGGGCTTGGCGGCAATTGAAGCCGCAGCGTCCGGGCTGCCCGTGGTAATGACCGATACTGGCTGCGCCGGCGAGCTGCTGGTAGACGACGAGTCAGCCCTGGTGGTGCACCCCGGCGACGCGGACGCGCTGCGAGCGGCAATTGCACGTCTGGTGTCTGACGGGAACCTGCGAGCCTCAATCGGAAAGGCTGGAGCTGCCGCAGCATCCGTGCTGCCGAATTCACCGGCGCTGTTCGACGCCGCTGCCGAGTCCTACGCCGCGTGCCTATGAGCCGCCCGCAGCTCGCCTACATTCTGCCGGAGTACGACCCCGGCACGGCCACGCACTTCGCCCACCTGT
>CAZRUI010000074.1:0-2950 GCA_964603225.1 uncultured Candidatus Peribacteria bacterium
TCGTTCACTTCGGCAGGCGGCCGATGATCTTCTGCTTGCCGTCGACCACCTCGGCCAGGAAGCTTTCGCGCTGGACGTCGCCCTTCGCGTCGAAGGTCGTCTCCATCAGGATGCCTGGCGCCTCCTCCGGCTTGATCGTAGCGCCATGCAAAGTCGCCGCGATCTTGGTCGGCTCGAACTTGCCGAGCTTCTCCGTCGCCCATTTCACCGCATGGACGGCCATGTAGCCCTTGATGCCGTTATGGTCGGGCACGAACTTGAAGCGCGCCTCGAAGCGCTTGCCGAACTCCTGCAAGGCGGGAATCGGCGCATCGACGGTCTGCCCGACATGGCCGCGCACGCCGTCAGCCGCCTTGCCGGCGAGCTCGATCACCTTCTGGCTCAGGATCGTGGTCTCGCCGATCACCGGCTTGCCGACATTCTGGTCGCGCATCGCCACCAGGAGCCGGGCGCTCTCCTCTTCGTTCAGGTAGACGAAGACGGCGTCGACCTGCGCGTTCTTCACCTTGATCGCCTCGCCGGCGAAATCGGCCTGGCCCTGCTCGGTCGAGAGGTCGACCGGCACCTCGATGCCGCGGCTTTTCAGTTCCTTCAGGATGGCCTCGTGCCCGCCCTTGCCGAAATCGTTGTTGACCCAGACCACGGCGACCGACTTCGCCTTGACCTGGTCCTTCAGATAGGCGGCGATCTTCGGCATCGCCGCCGACTGGCTGAGCGAGGTCCGGAAGATGAAGGGATTGCCCTGGGCGGTGTAGGCCGTGCCGTCACCGGCAGCGAGCTGGGCGATCTCGGCGCGCTGGGCGATCTGCATCGAGGCCATGATCGAGCCGGTATAGACCGGCCCGAGCACCGCATGGGTGCCTTCGTCGATCGCGCGCTGCACGGCGGCGCGGGCATTGGCCGGGTTGGTCTGCGTGTCATAGGCGGTAAGATCGATCTTGCGCCCGAGGATGCCGCCCTTGGCGTTGATCTCCTCGACCGCGAGCTCGATGCCGCTCTTCCAGTTGGTGCCGGCGGTCGCGCCCGGCCCCGACAATTCGGCGATGGTGATCAGCTTCACCTTGTCCTGCGCCAGGACTGGCGTCGCCGCCAGCGAGAGCGCCAGGACAGCGGCTTTCAGGGCAATGGTCATGGGGCTCCTCCCGAGCTTCGACGGCCGTTACAGGCTCTCGGCCGGAAGCATAGACTCTAGGACACTGTATGCAAGATGATTTGGCAGCCGCCACCTCCGCTCAGGCGGGAACGTCGCCGCTCCGCAGCACATCGGCATAGGCATCCCAGGCCCGCATGATGTGCCGGTGCAGGATCGAATCGAGATCGGCCAGGCGCCCGGCCGCGAAGGCCTCGACCATCAGGTGGTGCTCGGCCATGGAGCGCTCCTGCTCGCCTTCCAGCGGCACCGAGAGATGGGTGCGCAACGCCGCCACGCGGCCGGAGACGCTGCGATAGGCGTTGCCGAGATAGCGGTTGCCGCAATGCTGGAAGAAGACCTCGTGGAAGACGGTATCGGCCCTGGCATAGTCGCGGCGGCTGCCGCCGGCCTGTGCCGCCTCCATCGCTGCGAGCGCGTCCTTCATCGCGGCGAGCGCGGGCCCGCGCGCCTTGCTCATGCATTCGCGCAGGGCCTGCGTCTCCAGCATGTAGCGGAAGACACAGAGCTCGGAGACATCCTCCTCGGTCGGCGCGAAGACGAAGGTGCCCTTCTTCGGCACGATCGTCACCAGCCCCTGCAATTGCAGCCGCGCCAGCGCCTCGCGCACCGGCGTGCGGCTGACGCCGAGGGCCTCGCTCAGCGCTTCCTCCGACAGGGTCTCGCCAAGGCGCATCTCGGCGTCGACGATCGCGTTGCGCAACCGTTCCTCGACGATGGCGACCAGCGATTTCGGCTGCTCGACCTTGAGATCAGGCATAGTGCTCGCGCCCCAGGAAAGCCTCGTAGCTCGGCAGGTCGAGCATGGCGCCTTCAAGCCCGCGCGTCGTGCCGGAGCGCTTCAGCTCGCGCGCGAAGGCCGCCATCATATGGGCGTAGGCCAATGTCGAGGCGACCGGATAGCTCAGCACCTTGAAGCCGAGTCGCTCGAAATCCGCGGCCGTCAACGGCGGCACCCTGCCCTCGACATAGTTGAACATCAGCGGCGCCTCGATCTCGCCCAGCGCCCGCTTCATCTCCTCCTCGGATTGCAGCATCTCCAGCAGCACGAGATCGGCGCCAGCCTGCGCATAGGCCCTGCCGCGCGCGATCGCCTCGTCGAGGCCGAGCGGCAGCCTTGCGTCCGAGCGGCCGATGATCAGGAAATCGGGATCGCGCCTTGTCGCCACCGCGATGCGGATCTTCTCGGCATGCTCCTCGGGCGTGACCAGCGCCAGCCCCTTCATCGCGCCGCAGCGCTTGGGCGTGACCTGGTCCTCGAGATGGATCGCGGCGACCCCGGCCGCCTCGTATTCGGCGACAGTGCGGGCGACGTTGTTGAGGTTGCCATAGCCGGTATCGGCATCGGCAATCAGCGGCACGGTGATCGCTGCTGCCAGGGCCCGGCCGCGCGCCACCATCTCGGTCATGGTCAGGAGGCCGATATCGGGCGCGCCGATCAGGCTGGCGGAAAGGCCGTTGCCGGTCATGTAGACCGCCTCGAACCCGGCCTGCTCGATCGCTCTGGCGCCGATGGCGTCATGGCAACCGGGCGCGACGACGAGGCCGGGCTGGCGCAGCCTGTCGGCGAGCGAATGGCGGGGACTCATCGCGATCTCCAGTCCGTATGCAAGATACAGGAAGCTGGCACGATCCTCGCCGTGAAGCCAGTGCCGCCAAAACGGCTGCCCTACGGAAACGAAAAAGGGCGGCGTTGCCGCCGCCCTTTCCCGAAACGCTATGCGCGTCGATCAGGCAATGATCGAGGCGACGACGCCGGCGCCGACGGTCCTGCCGCCTTCGCGGATGGCGAAGCGCAGC
>CAZRUI010000075.1:0-2845 GCA_964603225.1 uncultured Candidatus Peribacteria bacterium
CACATGCGCCAAAAGTACCATGCCATCGAGTTATCAAGACGGATGGAACTATCGGGGGATATGCTTTTGGTGTTGAGAAAAAGAAAGCGATTTTATTATCTGAATGAGTCTTCTTTAATCCTAATAATGTTCTTCTTTATACAAATACAATTTGGGATTTTTCTGAGAATAGCTAAAATAGTCCTATGGATACACTTGAGACTGTCTCAGAGGAGATATTTATAGTAGATAGAGAAAGAGAATTTATACAAAATGCTCGATTGAAGGCAAGCTTCGTTGCTGATGGGCTTATACATCTTGTAGTTTGTTTGGAAAAATTAACTGATTTACTCAATCGAATTGAGAAAGACCCTCGTGATCAAGATCTAGTAACGAAGTATAACTCCAAAAAAAAAGATGCTCTAAGATTACTCTGAAAACTCAAAGACATGTCTTTGACTCATATCATTGATAATGTACGTAAATTTGGCACAAATTTTCTTAGTCCTTAATTTTATGCTCACACACTCACTTCCGCACCTCCCATATTCCTATGATGCTCTCGAGCCTCATATTGATGCTCTCACAATGGAAATCCACCACAGCAAACATCATCAAACCTATATAACAAACTATACAAATTTCCTTCAGGATACTGGTTTGACCGAGAAATATTCTCCTCTTGAGCTTCTCACTCATCTCGATGAAGTCCCTGCTGAGAAAAAACAATGAGTTATTAACAATCTCTGAGGACATATCAATCATAGTTTTTTCTGGGAAATACTTACTCCACAGTCTTCTCTTGTTCCATCAGGTGGATTGGCTGCTGCGATTGATGCCAGCTTCGGGAGTTTTGCTGCTTTTCAGGAACAATTTACTCAAAAAGCTCTTACAGTATTTGGTTCTGGTTGGGTTTGGCTTGTTCGTGATAGAGAAGGGAAATTAGGACTTCGTCAGACAACAGGGCAAAATACACCACTTCTGGATGGAGAAACTCCAATCATCGGCATTGATGTATGGGAACATGCTTACTACCTCAAACATCAAAATAGACGAGCAGAATATGTTAAATCTTTCTGGAATATTGTTAACTGGGAAATGGCAGGCCAGCATTTTATGGGGTAGGTTTGCGTTCGAGTAATTTTTGGAGCTTTTCTCTTGTTGTTCCTGGAGCTATATTAAACCTCTTGAGCTCTAGATTTTTTGTCCCCAATTTTGCATATCCTTGTTGAGTGGTGAAGCCAAATCTATATCGTGATTCGCTGACTTTTTTCAGTGTTTCTGGACCATAAAATCCACCAGGATAAACAAAGACTGATAGAGGTTCTCAGAACCACTGTTCGAGATCAGATTTACTCTTTTTTATCTCTATTTCGACTTTTTCTAGTGGGCTCTGTGTGAGAATAGGATGAGTCCACGTATGGCTCGCTATCTCCCAATTATTATTGAGCAGTTCCCGTATCTGATCGCCTGACATATAATCCGACTCATCAATCGACGCCGTTATGAGACTCATCACGCCTGTGTATCAGTACTTCTCCATAATAGGAGCAGCGTATTTGTAGACGTCATAATATCAATCATCAAAAGTGATAAGGAAACTCTTACATGGAACACTGTTGCCTTTGATATCATTGATATGGAGCGTATCCCATCATGCATCTTTGAAGTACTGCATTTGTTCATCAAATTCTTCTGGTGAAACAGAGAGGTTTTGTGCTGCAATATCATGTAATCCAGTATATGGACGTATATGGTGATACATCAGAATAGGAAATTCTGATGTATAGCATTCACTCTCTATTTGTTTCCTGATTTCAGCTTGTCACTGAGTTGTTACACTAAAAAATACGGAACAAATAACCGTGATGCAGGCTATAACTATGTAGAATCTGTATCGAAACACAAATGAGATTGATAGTGTGTAATGGCGGAGAGTAGGAGGGAGTTTTGCCTTGAATGGCAAAACGAGTCAACCCGAGTGAGCGTACGAACGAGTGGTTCGAATCTCTGTATAGGAAAATGGCGGAGAGTAGGAGATTCGAACTCCTGAAGCCTTTCAGCTTACACGCTTTCCAAGCGTGCGCACTAGACCACTATGCGAACTCTCCTGGTTTAAAAAAAGAGCCCATAAAAGCTCTTTTAAGATATCTTGGTGACCCTTCGTGGAACTGCGTCGAACTTTTTGAGCAAATTTATCAGTTCATCGCCGACGGATTCTATGAATGGAAAGAGAGTTTGCAAGAAATTCTAGGATTCCAAGAAAATCTTTTGACAAATCGTAGATAATATGATGTAATGTGAGTGTTGTATTTTTAATTACTTATTTTATGAAACTTGGTGAAACACCCTCACGAGATGAGGTTATAGGAAGTATACAGGCTCTTTCTGGAGTTGAAAAATTTGAGTGGGATGAGAAAAATTGATTCCGCTGTGTCACAATAAAAACTTGAACCGATTATCATTCTTTAATAGATCAAATTGAGGAAGCTGGACTCAATGTAGGCGGTATCTTTATCCATGATCCTGAAAGGAAAGACGGTCAGTGGTTCCAATATGAGTCTGATTCGAATCTCAAAAATTGGGTTACATATCCTGAAGATCATAGAACAATGACTCCTCAAAGCGGAAAATTTGTAAGGGTCGAGGAAGGTTTTGTTACAGAATTTAGAATTACAGGAAGATTAACTGAAGCTCTAGCAACAGAAAAAAGAGATTGATTTGAGGAAGCTATGAAAAATCCATGAGTTCCACCAAGTCCACATGATATAGTTGCAAGATTAGATTGAATGGGAAGGGTACATAGAGAAAAGTGGCTTGCAATCCATCCAGAACATCAGCATCTTTGGGATAATAAAAATTCGTA
>CAZRUI010000076.1:0-2680 GCA_964603225.1 uncultured Candidatus Peribacteria bacterium
CGAGACGCTGGCCCACTTGGAGCCAGCATTACGAAATCCACGCTGTTTTAGGTAGTTGGCTATCACGTGCAGGGGGATAGTTTCAATGATGTCGTTCATATCCGCACCGCCTGAAATTTCTCGTGAATGAGACCCAACATCCGCCGACCTGGTGGCGGGGCGGCAATCGAGGTAAACACGAACAACGTGCTACCAACGGTGTTTCCGCGCTGGGGGCGGCCTCGGGCGTCGCAGAATGCAATACGCGAAGGCAAAATGAATCCAGCTACAGCCGTAGCAGCGCAATCGTGCCACCACCTCGAATCTGTCCGGCTAGGCAGAAGGGCGATCAGCAGATCGGCACAACATAATGTAGATGCCCTTTTCGTCCATTGCTCAATGCCGCGCCCGTAGGGCGGATTGAGCCACACTGTACCCAGCCACGGCTTTTTCAGCCCGTCGTCCGCTTTGCGATACACCGTTTGAGGCCTATGCCAAGGCAAATCCATTTCGGGATAGGCCGGATCGCAATCGAATGCCGGCACGCCCGCGGCCTTGAGTTTGTCGAACACCCACTTCGGGGTGTACCACTCCACCGATTGCGGCTGGGCTAAAAATCCGGCTTTTTTGTTGATCACGTGCAAGGGGATGGTTTCGGCGTCGCTCATGCCGCCACCTCGTTCAACTCCGCTGCTAGCGCTAGCGCGAAGGGCCGCAACGCGCCGGGGAATCTGTGCTTAGCTTCATGCACGAGCACGACGCAGGCCGCCAGTTCTGCGGCATAAATTGTATCGACTGCTTCATCGAGCACGTAGCGATTTTTGGCATCCAGGAACCACTGTGCCGCGATTACAAATAATTTATGCGCCGCTTGGAACTCCGTAATCGACCGTTTAATCTCGTTTTTTTTCAACTCCTTTGCGACGCTGGACTGCAAATGCATAGAGCGTTGCGCGTGGAGCGCTTCGGAAAAATAGCTAGTAGCTGCATAGGCGGCGCAAGACGCATTATCGTAGTCAATAGCTGCTCGGCGCAGGCGCGCGACGTGAATGGCCACGCCACCACGCAACGTGGTGCACAGCACTTCGAGTACGCCCTCGATGTCCACGTCCCCGCTGCAATACGCTTCGCCAAGCGTTTTCAGTTGTTTGTCCGCTTGGAACCAACGGACGGCGCGAAAATCTGGCACCACGCCGCGCTGGCGCAGCGCTTGGGCGTGGTCGGCGCTGGTCACGTCGCAATCCAGCCAGCGCTTGACTTCCAACGCGTCCATATCATGTTGCAGCCACGCTGCCGCTGGGGACGGCACCGCGTCGCCCCGTAACGGGTGCCCCCTGAAAATCTTCTCCAATTCACTTACCTGATCCGCTATCGCCTGCATAATTCCTCACGATTTCAATTTGTTATAAACAATTTATTCGTGGTCATCGCCCAAGGGCGCCCAATGTTCCGGTTTGCCAGGGAACAGCATGTAGGCCGCCCCCAGTGCCAGCACTGCACAGCGCCCCAGCAATTCGATTGCGTCGCACAATTGTTCAGTTATCAGCACTGCTGCATTTCGTTTGATTCGTTTCCAACTACGTTTCATTGTCCACCTGCTACAGTTTGTGTATTATCGACGTTCCACACCCAATCCATCGCCGCCCGCCACTTGGCCATGAGCAGCGATTCTGGCAACAAAAGCAATGCCGCGAAAAATGCCATTACGCACAAACCAACCAGTGCGCCAACAACACTCTCTAAAATCCACTTCAAAGTTGTCATACCGCATTCTCAACTAAATGATGAATAATTACATTGACTTGCGCTGCATCTGCATAGCGCTTGCGCGCGGAAATCTGAACAACTTGGGCATCGTCCACCCAACCTACCCCATTCAAGCCGTCCATCATGCATTTTGTGTAGTTGTCCAGATCCGGGCGTACAGCTGGTTCCGCAAACGTCCGCCGCTTTTTTGAAAAGCTTATTGGATACGGAATGAAAAATTGCAGTTCTAAAAATACTGGCGTCCCCTTTGGTGCTGGTTCTACCCCAGCCCGCTTAGCCTCAGCGTAGACAATCTGCTCATAGATCGCCGTCGCGTTTGGTGTGTAGCACCCGCCATTGCGGGTAAACCTGGGGCGCGCCTTGGGCACGGGCAGGATGTCTATCGAAAATTCGTAGGTCATACCGCCTCCACCGATCTGGACACACGAATCAAGCGCAAGCGCTGTTTTTCACGCTCCGGATCGTCATGGCCGATAAAAGCCCGCCAATCCTTTGCCCGCGCTTCCGGGTTTGGATTGAGCGTCAATCCCTGTTGATCCGGGGTCAACACCGGTTGAGTGGCGTCGGTGACGTACACAGCAACGGTTTCTTTGAAGCCATGCAGGCGCTGCAAAATACGTCCAAAACTGCGTTCCGGCGCATCACGGACATAAAAATTACCCGCTGCGCAATCGCAAAACACCGTGCCGCAGCGGATGTGATACTCTTCGTTGCCGGTGGAGTTTTTCGTCACTTGATGCCACGCGAATTGACGCCGACCAGGGCTGTCCGCGCAATGCTCGCAGCCATCCGGACGGGTTTCCGTTTTGGCCTTGCCGTGGGCGCGTTCGGCCAATTTTTTCTTGATTTGAGCCACGTTGGGAGCGCGCTCGTACTCGTTGATGCAACCGTTGACCGCCTCTGTCAACGCCCCATCATTCACATAGCCGAACGC
>CAZRUI010000077.1:0-2642 GCA_964603225.1 uncultured Candidatus Peribacteria bacterium
CGCACCAGCATCCTGTAAAGTTCCTGGCCGACGCTCAATCCTGCCGTGAGATCGTCGCCAATCCCGGCGGCGGCATAGACAGCCTCAGGAGACAGGCCATTCACGGCGCGGACCACGCCGATCTTGTGCATCAGCAGCCGGAAGCCAGCCAGCGTCAGCGGGTGGTCGTACACGGCGCGCACGACCCGCACCTCTCCGGTCTGCCCCGGACGATGAAGGCGCCCGTTGCCCTGCTCGTCGATGATCGGGTTGCAGCCTGGGTTCTCCATCCAATGCGCCGTCTGGAGCGTCACGAGGTTGTTGAGGCCCGTCTGGATCCGCAGCGGATTCGCGAGCAGCACGCGGCGCTTCTTCGCGACGAGGTGGCGGTCGATCCAGTCCTCGCGCTTCTTCGCGTCTACGGCGGCGTCCAGCACCAGCACGTCGATCCCAGCCTCTCGCAGCAGCGCGGCGTAGCGGTCGAGGAGTACGACATGGATCGGCAGCACCAGAGACCCGCGACCCGCGGCGAGGTCCGCGCGGACGGTCTCGATGAGCAGCCGCTCCTTTGGCGTCGGGCCCCGATCCGCGAGCGGAGGGACGCAGGCGATGAGACCGCCCGGCCGCACGTCGAGGCCGTCTACGATGGCGTGGGGCGTGCTCAGGGGCCAGCGGAGGGCGAAGGAGCCATCGGGCTCTGTGCCCACGGGTGCGAGGTCGGGGTAGGACAGCAGGCCCGTCAGCGCCCCGAAGAGGCGGCCAGAGACGTCCTTGAGGTAGCGCGTCTTGCCGATGGCAAACTTCACAGCCCCGAGCAGCGTGTCGAGGTTGGCGCGCATGTCCGCCGGCATGTCGAGGCGCGGGCAGGTCTCGACCATGGCGGGGAGGTCGAGGTCCAGATCTGACTTGTGCAGGATCGCGGACACCCGCAGCAGGTGCTCCAGAAGCAGCGTCGGGAGAACGCCGGGAGTGCAGCCGGCCGGCTTGATGCGGCCGAGGATGCGCTCGGAGGTGGCGCCGCGGGTGATCGTCAGCGGCAGGCCCTTCGAGTCGTGCACCACCACGCGCTTTCGCAGACCGTAGCGGTCGATGAAGGCGTCCCGGTCCTTCCAGGAGAACGCGCCGCGGAAGTCTGGAGACGTCGCCCAGAGGACGTTGAACAGGCTCTCCGCGTAGCCGTTCGCCACGCTGCCCGTCAGGCAGAGGACGGCGGCGCCGGTCTTGTGCGCCATCTGGGCAAGGCGCATGAACATGATGCCCTGCGCGCTCGCGTCGTTCGCCAGCTCGTGCGCCTCATCAAAGATAACCATGTCGAATAAGTCTGAGGCGTGTCGCGTGATGTACGCCCCCAGCGGGTAGCGGCGCGGTCTCGGGTCCGCCTGATACAGCGGCTCGCCACAGGCTCCCGCCTTGTCGTGCCGCGCCATCTCGACGAGGACGTGGAGGAGGTCGTCGAGGCTCTTCTCAGACGCAGGAGACGCGCCCCAGAGTGTTCCACACCCGAACCCCTTGCCGCTCCCCTTGTGGCCCTCGCGCCAGCGCCACGCCTCGGAGGGCCGATCCTCCTGCGCGCCCGTCACCCACGCGCGCACCTTCACCCACGGGAGCCACGCCTCGGCGCGCGAGCGCTTCGACCAGCCGTGCTCGTCGGGGTGCGGATCAGAAGGGATCGGCGTCGGGATCCCCGGCGGCACGGCGAGCGCGACGGCGGCTCGGACGTCATGCATGGACGGCCGCTCTGGCGACCAGACAGGCAGCAGGGCCAGCATGTCCAAGGCACGCTCGGGAGCAGCCCACGCGGCACGGTGGGCGATGGCGTCGAGGGTAGCCGGCGCGTCTCGAAGGTCGCGCACCAGCTCTACCAGCGCGTCGGAGAGGCGGCCGTCTACGCGGGGGGCCCGAAGCGCCGCGTGCCAGCGGAGGGCGGCGGGCGTGCGCGGCAGCAGGTCTACGAGCGCAGGGTGCTGGGGTCGCGCGCGGAGCAGCAGCCACAGGTGACGGGACAGCCACCGCGAGAGGACGGCGTCACGGGGCACGGAGACAGGGGCAGAGCAGCGGGCGCGGCGCTCGGCAAGGCGATCCGCGTTGACCACGGACCCGCAGCGGGGGCAGGTCGGCTGCAAGACGCCGCGCCAGGCATGGCCCAGCTTGCCCGCCTCGCGGCTCAGAAGGGCGATGACGGGGCCCGCGTGGTCGCGCAAGGCTTGGATGTCGCTCACGGTCTGCAACGTCACCACGGCGACGTCAGGGGCCACGGCGGCGATCTGCTTCTGCCATGAGGTGAGCAGGTGCGGCGGCGCCTGAACCAGCGCACGGCGAGACCCGCGCAGCCGCGTCAGCGCCACGGAGATCCCCGTCTTGCCGGTGCCCACCTCGCCCACGATGATCGCGCCGCCGTGAGCGTCCAGCACCTTCGCCGTGGCGTGCAGGACGCTGTTCTGGGCGCGCCAGAGGGGACGGGCGAGGCTGGCGAGCGGCGGCTCAGGGTCGCGCGCCGGATCGTGTTGGACGGGGCAGGACGCGCGCAGGGCGGCGAGGAGGCTGCGGCTGTAGTGGGCGAGGAGGTCCGCGAACGTCGCACCCTCGATGCTCGACAGGTGCGGTGTCTCGACGGAGGACGTCACGATCTCGTGATAGGTGCCGCGGCGGAGGTCCAGCACCCA
>CAZRUI010000078.1:0-2640 GCA_964603225.1 uncultured Candidatus Peribacteria bacterium
CAGATTCACAGTAGAATGGAGTGGCTGCTGGGCAGTACCATTCACATTTGGCGTTGGAGGTACAACCACTACTATCAGCACGTCGAGTATTGAGTTGATCATCATGTCATGCGAGAGTCGTATCCCCACTACAATAAGTCGCATTGAGTGGTTTGGCGAAACCGAGACACTGTGTTGCAATACAACGAGTCATCGTATCAGTAGGTGCACTGATGGTCAATGTTGGTGCAACAGTACAATTGACAGCTCCTGTTAGAGTCAATGAATCAATAGAACCACTCGCATTAATAGTCGTGACAGCAGTTGGGAGTGTCGTACAAGTACCTCCTGATACTTGGACTGTTGGAGGTGTCGCATATCCTCCACCTCCATGAGTTATTTTTGCGAAAGTACCAGAGCTATTAGATTCTGCAGTTGCAGTCTTGGGTCAGATTTTGAATCCATCATTACAAGTATATTCACAACCAGCTGCTGTGTTCAGTTCAGTACGTCGATTTGGATCAGCAATTATCTGAGTGGTATAATCACGAACGAGAGTAAGTGAAGATGGAAGTTCGGCTGCAGAGATAGGACTTGCATTGGCTGGAGCCATATTGTTAGCAGTCACACCAATAGCAGCATTTGGGAGACACACAGGAAGACGACAATGGATAGAATTGGGAGTATCCGGTATATATCCATCTACACAATCATATTCACAAGCACGAGCACCACTACAATTAAGTACTGGTTGATTATTCGTATTAGCTTCTGTGTTTGGACATTTTATTGCATTTTGTGGAACTGCTCCGCCACAACACACGCCAGAAATAGGCTGATGATAATAGACTGTTCCACTACACCATCATGTACCAACATTATGTGCTACATAAAACTGAATAGCATTAAAAGATCGAGCATTTCATGGGACTGCTATCGACTCATTGAGAGCATAATGTATAGCATTCCAAGAATGTCCTCCGCCCGGAGTTCCTCATGTACGCCCTGGAGAAAGACCAGCCCAAGGAGTTGCAGCACCACCAGGACCTATAAAACGATACCATGTTGTAAAGACTCAGAATCCAGTATTGGCACATGCTTCGTGGGTCATAGACCCAGTCACTTGCATATATTCATTACACGCAGCATACTCTCCAGCGTAAGGAGCAGACAAGGACATAGACGGATAACTATATCATTCTCCAACACAGTTTCCATTATCATAATATACATGGCCATAAGGTCAGGCCAATGCCTCTACTCTAGTATTTCAGTGAGAAAAAAAGAGTAAACAGACTACCAGAATAAGTAAAACTTTCCTGTGTCGGAAAAAATAAAAAGCACCAAATAAAACAATTAAGATACCAAGACTCATGCTCACAATAAGGAGGATATTAATGGGTACAAGTACATCAGAGGTGGCTAATATTCTTCCATCTTGCCCCAGAATACGCGCAGTCAAAACACCTCACATCCAGAGTGACGGTATATCATTTTGTGATAAGCGCAGTACTGTATTATAGCCTAAAAGATCAACAGAAGTAGTAAATATTTGTTTTCCTCGAAAAACAATTTGTATATGTCACAGTGTCTCTTCTGGAGATGTCGTCCGCTCAGCACCATAAGTTTCAGGATGGGGTATGCCAACAATAGAGAGAGACAGCTCATCGCTATCAAATGTCATAGTATTGATACGTGCCTGGAGACCACCAACAATCCAGCGAAAATGTATAGGCAAAAGTTCAAATTCACCGCTCGAAGCAACAATTTGGCCAACATACACGCCTGGAGGAAGTGAGTTTGGAATTTCATACGAGAAATTGTCTTCCTTTTTTTCAAGTGAACGTGATGAGGAATCAATCAATTGACCACCAAAATTTTCTTCGTATATATCAAGTCTTACCGGGAGAGAGTTTATAGGAGTATTGAGTTTGAGGATGAGATTTAGCTTCGTATTTGGTGTACCAAGACCAACGCCAGGTCACTGTGTAATGAAATAAGTTTTTCCTGAGTCAGCAACGATATATGCATCTTTTATAGTGATAGGACTTTTTGAACCAATGAGAGAAAAGACATCACTGCCATTATAAAATCAGACACTGCTGTGACTCACAGTAAGAAAGTCAACAGTTATATTAAAAAACTCAAGTGAAATATCTGGAAGATCAAAAGAGAAAGGTATAATTTTTTTCTCAGATCATACAAAATCCAGCACAGCTAATTCCTTCTGCCCTATCTTCTGTCCTGGAAATCCTGAAGTATTAAGTTCAGTGCCAATGGAAGCCATAATACGAATATCTGATACAGGAGCCTGGCCAGGATAATATATTGTGAGTGTACCTGAAAGGGTTTCATTTCAGTTATATGTTTTTTTCTGTTCATCAAAATTAATCTCTGTGACATAGAGCTCTACCCTTTCCGGGAGATTATCTGGTATAACGACGGTATCCTGTGGTCCAAAAGGCGTAGCAGGGTCAGAAGAAACAACTCGAATGACAGGCTTATATTGTATGCCGGCATCTGCCGAACGAGGAGAAACATCTGACGATTCTAAAAAAGAATACAGAAATTGTCCTGCGAAGAAAAATACTCCACAAAAAAGAGCCACAAAAAATATATGAAAAATTTGCTTTGAAAAGGCTTTTTGATTTTTCTGAACCA
>CAZRUI010000079.1:0-2502 GCA_964603225.1 uncultured Candidatus Peribacteria bacterium
GACTTCATGGCCTCGACGACGCCCTCCTTGTAGCCGAGGCCGGAGTCCTTGATGCCGCCGAAGGGTGACATCTCGATCCGGTAGCCCGGGACTTCCCAGAGATTGACCGTACCGACCTCGAGCTCGGCGACAAAGCGCTGGATGTAGTCGAAGCGGTTGGTGCAGATGCCGGAGGAGAGGCCGTAGGCGGTCGAGTTCGAGATGCGGATGACCTCGGCGATGTCGTTGGGCACCCGGATGATGGGGATGACCGGGCCGAAGGTCTCCTCGTGCACGAGCTCGCAAGTATAGGGGATGTGGTCGACCACGGTCGGATGGAACAGCGCGCCCTCCGCCCGCTTGCCGTGGAGCACCTTGGCGCCCTTGGCGACGGCATCGTCGACGCGGGCCTGGAAGAGCGCGGCCGAGCGGGCGTTGATGACGGTGCCGACATCGGTCGCCGGGTCCATCGGATCGCCGCATGTGAGCTTCTTCGCCTTCTCGACGACGAGCCTGGCGAAGGCGTCGGCGACGCTCTCGACCACCAGGATGCGCTTGACCGCGGTGCAGCGCTGGCCGGAGTTCTTGGTCGCGCCGGTGACGGCAAGCTCAGCCGCCTTGTCGAGATCGGCGTCCTCCATGACGATCAGCGGATCGTTGCCGCCGAGCTCGAGCACGATGCGCTTGTAGCCGGCGGTGGCGGCGATGTGCTTGCCGACCCTGACCGAGCCGGTGAAGGTTACCAGATCGGCATCGGGGTCGGTGATCATCGCATCGCCCATGGTCGAGGGATTGCCGGTGACGACCGAGAGCATCTCCGGCGGCAGCCCGGCCTCGTAGAGCACGTCGGCCAGGGCCAGCGCCGTCAGCGGCGTCAGCTCGGTCGGCTTGAGCACGAGGCGGTTGTTGGTCGCGATCGCCGGCGCCAGCTTGTGGCTGACCATGTTGAGCGGGTGGTTGAACGGGGTGATCGCCGAGATCACCCCGAGCAGTGGCTGGCGCGTGGTGAAGATCTTGCGGGCCTTGCCGTTCGGCGAGATGTCGCAGGAGAACATCTCGCCATCGTCCTTGATGGTGAGCTGGGCGGCGAAGGACCAGACGTCATAGGCGCGGCTGGCCTCGTAGAGCGAGTCCTTCCAGCACAGGCCGGCCTCGGCCGTGATCAGCCGGGCGAACTCCTCCTTGCGGGCGAACAGGAGCTCGGCCGTCTTCTGCAGGATGCGCTGGCGCTCATAGCGGGAGAGCTTGGGCTTGAACGCCCTGGCCTTGGCGAAGGCCTCGCGGACCTGCTCGGGCCTGGCTGCGGGGATCAGCCCAACGACGCTGTCGTCATAGGGGTTCCTGACCTCGACCATGTCGTCGGTCGAGACCAGCTTGCCGGCGATGCGCATCGCCTCGCGCCGCACCGGCGGCTTCACGGTCGCGTTCATCGTCAGCTCACCAGGTTGAGGGCGACGTCGAAGACGTCGAAATTGCGCAGGGTCCGCCCGTCCGGAACGGTGATCGGCCGGTTGGCGATCATCGGCACGCGCTGCTCGGTGATGCCGCCATGCGAGCGCAAGGGCTCGGTCAGGCCGGAAAGATCGTGCCGGTCGGGCGAGGTGCCGATCACCTTCTGCCGGGTCGAGATCGCGACGACGTCGCCGATCCGGTCGGCCGGCAGCTCGAAGCGCTCGCAGGCCTCGGCCGAGGTCACCGCCAGGGCGATGCCCTCGATCCCGGAGATGCGGGCGGCGACCTCCTCCTGGCTCATGCCATCGGGCAGGTAGACCGTGGCGAAGGAGCCGAGCGCGCCATGGTGGACGACGTAAGGGTCGGTGATCGGCAGGATCACCCGCATCGTGCCCTTGCCGTACCACTCGTCCATCAGGCTCTGCAGATAGACGACGTCGGGCTCGCCGTTCGGCAGGTGCTTGTCGTTCATGCCGTGATCGGCGGTGATCACCAGCGTGCAGCCGAGGCCGTCGAGCTTGCCGACATAGCCGTCGAACATCGCATAGAAGCTGTCGGCCATCTGCGAGCCGGGCGCCGCCTTGTGCTGCACATAGTCGGTGGTCGAGAGGTACATCAGGTCCGGCTTGAAGCTCTCCAGCAGCTTGACGCCGGCGGCGAAGACGAACTCCGAGAGGTCGGCCGAATAGACGGATGGCACCGGCAGGCCGACGAAGTCGAGGACATTCTGGATGCCGTTCTCGGCCATGTTCGCCTTGTCGGCCTTCTCCGAGGAGAAGGCGATCGCCGTGCCCGCGGAAAAGTCGAGGCCCTTGCCGAGCAGGGTCCTGAGCTTGTCCTTGGCGGTGACCATCGCGACCTTGAGGCCGGCCTTCTGGAACTCGGCGAGGATGGTCGGGGCGCGCAGGAAGCGGGCATCGTTCATCATCACCTCTTCTTTGGCCTCGCGGTCGTAGAAGAAGTTGCCGGCGATGCCGTGCCAGGCCGGTGGGCGGCCGGTGATGATCGAGAGGTTGTTCGGGTTGGTGAAGCTCGGGATCACCGAATAGGCGTGGGTGCTCGCCCCCGTCC